>DASUYU010000311.1:0-21071 GCA_036377235.1 Thermoleophilaceae bacterium | reverse complement strand
CTACTGGCGCTCTAGGCAGCCAGAGCCGGGTCCAGCTCCTGCACGAGCCGGTTCTTCGGCATCGCGCCGATGATCTGGTGAACGGGCTGCCCGTTCTTGAAGAGCAGCAGCATCGGGATCGACATCACGTTGTACTGCGCGGCCGTCTGCGGATTGTCGTCCACGTTGAGCTTCACGACGCGAAGGTCGTCGCGCTCTGACTGAAGCTCCTCAAGATGGGGAGCGATGATGCGGCACGGGCCGCACCAGGGGGCCCAGAAGTCGACCAGTACGGGCTTGTCAGCCTCGATCACTTCCGCCTGGAAGTTGTTGTCGGTGACCTCGTCGAGATTGCCTGCCACGAACGCTCCTTCGGTTGACGCTTCAGAAAGTATAGCTTCAGCCCCGGAACCGCATGGCGGGGACTTTCCACACCGCCTCCAGCGCTATCCGCGGCGTCATCTTCGAGTGCCCTTCGCGACGCTCCCGAAACCGGATCGGGATCTCCTTCACCCTGAAGCCCGCCCGGATCGCCCAGTAGGTCAGCTCGATCTGGAAGCCGTATCCGTTGGCGTGCACCGCGCCCAGGTCGAGCGCCTCCAGCACGCTCCGCCGGAAGCACTTGAAGCCGCCGGTGAGGTCACGAACGGGCACCCGGAGGACGGCGCGCGCGTACCAGGAGCCTCCGCGCGAGACGAGCCGCCGGAGCGCACCCCAGTTCTCCACGCCGCCGCCCTCGACGTACCGCGAGCCGAGCACCACGTCGGCGTCGTCCGAGGCGGCTATCAGCCGCGGCAGGTCGGCGGGGTCGTGCGAGAAGTCGGCGTCCATCTCGATCACGAGCTCGGCGCCCGCCGCGAGCGCCACCTGGAACCCGGCCAGGTAGGCGCGCCCCAGCCCCTGCTTCTCGGGGCGGTGGAGCACCTGCACCGTCCCGTGCTTCTCGGCGAGCCGGTCCGCGATCTCGCCGGTGCCGTCCGGGGAGCTGTCGTCCACCACGAGGATCGTGTGCTCGCGCCCCGTCCCCGCGAGCTCCGCCAGCGCGGCGTCCACGATGGGCTCGAGGTTCTGGGCCTCGTTGTAGGTCGGCAGGATGAGCCAGGCTCCCGGCAAAGCGGCGCGTAGGCTAGTCCTCGATGCGCAATGGCGAGATAGCGGAGGCCTTCGAGGAGCTCGCCAGCCTGTACGAGCTGGACGGCGCGGTCGTGTATCGCGTCGTCGCCTACCGCAACGCCGCGAAGGCGATCCGCGAGGCGGGCGTGTCGGTCGAGGAGCTCGCGCGCACCGGCCGCGTCACCGAGCTCGCCGGTGTGGGCAAGACCATCGCGGAGAAGATCGACGCGCTGCTCGAGACCGGCTCCATCCCCTCCGCGGACAAGCTGAAGCAGCGCATCCCGTCGGGCCTCGTCGAGATCACGCGCATCCCCGGACTCGGGCCGAAGCGCGCGAAGCTCCTCCACGACGAGCTGGGCATCGGGTCGATCGACGAGCTGCGCGCGGCGGCGGAGCAGGGGCACCTGAAGGACGTGAAGGGCTTCGGCCCGAAGGCGGAGGAGAACCTGCTCGCCGCGTTCGCCGCGGGCGCGGACGGCCGCCCCAAGGACCGGGTGCTCCTGTCGAAGGCCCTGCCGGTGGCCGAGGAGCTCGTCGAGGCGCTCCGCGAGCACCCGGCGGCGATCCGCGTAGAGCTGGCCGGCAGCGCGAGGCGGCTGGCCGAAACGGTGAAGGACGTGGACATCGTCGCGGCGTCGAGCGACCCCGCCGCGCTGTCCAAGGCGTTCTCCGAGCTGGAGCCGGTGGACTCGGTCTCGACCTCCGGCGAAGCGGGCGCGAAGGCGGTCACGCACTCGGGCCTCCCGGTGGATCTCCGGATCGTGCCCGAGGAGGCCTTCGGAAACCTGCTCCAGCACTTCACCGGCTCGGGCCGCCACAACGAGGCGCTCCGCACCGAGGCGGTCCGCCGCGGCCTGCACGTGAGCGAGTACGGCATCGCGGACGACGAGACGGGCACCTCCGAGGCGTTCACCACGGAGGAGGAGGTGTACGAGCGCCTCGGGATGCAGCACATCCCGCCGGAGCTGCGCGAGAACCGCGGCGAGCTCGAGGCCGCGCGCAAGGGGAAGCTGCCCGACCTCATCGAGCTGTCCGACATCCGCGGCGACCTGCACATGCACACGACGCTCTCGGACGGCCACGCGACGCTCGAGGAGATGGCCGAGGCCGCGAGGGAGCTCGGCTACGAGTACGTGGCGATGACGGACCATTCGGCCACGCACGGGTTCGGCAACGACGTGACGCCCAAGGCGCTCCTGGGGCGGGTCGAGGAGATCCGCGCCCTGCCGGACGTCGGCATCGCCGTGCTCGCGGGGACCGAGACGAACGTGCTGCCCGACGGCTCGCTCGACTACGCCGACGACGTGCTCGAGCAGCTCGACTGGGTGGTAGCGAGCCTCCACACCTCCTTCCGGCTGTCCGAGAAGGAGCAGACCAAGCGGATGTTGAAGGCGATGGAGCATCCGCTCGTGGACGTGATCGGCCACCCGACCGGGCGCCTGATCGAGAGCCGCGAGGCGTACGCGCTCGACCTGGACGCGGTGATCGCGAAGGCAGTGGAGACGGGCACGTTCCTCGAGATCAACGCCAACCCGGACAGGCGCGACCTGAACGACGTCTACGCGCGCGCGGCCGCCGAGGCGGGCGTGACGCTCATGATCGACTCGGACGCCCACTGGCCGCGCACGCTGAAGAACATGCGCTACGGCGTGGCCACCGCGCGGCGCGCATGGCTCACCAGGGAGCACGTGGGCAACACGCGGCCCTGGGCGGAGCTCGCCAGGCTCCGCAAGCGTGGCAGGGCCTAGGCCGGCTCGATCCGGCGCAGCCCCGGCAGCCGCAAGAGCTTCGGCGGTCCGAGCGGCGAGGTGCGGTCGAACCAGAACTCGATCCCATCCCGGCCCTCGATCGCCTCGACGGCGCTCGACTGCCGCCGCCATAGGAGCGCGATCAGGATGAAGAAGCCGGTCGCCACGACCGGCACCTGCGGGAAGAAGAAGCCCACAGCGCCGGCGAGCACCGTGGCACCGGCCACCGGCCACAGCCGATTGAACATGACCGCTCCCGGCTCGAGCTCGGGCAGCGAGTTCGTGCTGCGCGCCTCGGCGAGCAGGCGGCCGATGCCCTCGGTCGTCTCCAGCCGTCGGCCCAGCCACAGGCCGGCCAGCACCGCCACGCACCACCACACCGCGGCCACGTAGACGAGGGTGTTCGTGTCGGCGCGGGTGGCGCCCACGACCGACACGACCGCCAGCACCGTCGCGGCCCCGCCGTAGATGAGCACGGACACGCGCAGGAAGTCGCGGAACCTCACTGCGCGTCGAGCTCCGCGAGCACCTGCTGCATGCCGGGAATGCCGTCGACCGCGAGCCGCGCCTGCTCCACGATCTCGGCCGGGCCCTCGTCCGAGCGGACGCCCACGGTCACCGCGTCCTCCAGCTCGCCCGTGTCGACCAGCTCGGCCAGGGCCCTGAATGCGTCGAGGTCGGTCACGTCATCGCCCGCGTACAGGGCCACCGCGACCGAGGACCGCTCGAGCAGCTCCCGTACGGCGCGGTCCTTGCCGATCGGCACAGGCGGCCGGATCTCCAGCACCTTGCGCCCCCAGTGGGTCCACAGGCCCTCCGACACCGCCTCGGAGCCGATCCGCCGCACGAGCGCGTGAGCGGCCTCCTCGTCCGGCGCGCCGCGCCAGTGGAAGCTCATGATCGGGCCCTTGTCCTCGATCCGGACGCGCAGCGCGCGCAGCTCCGGCGTGTCCCGCTCGCGCGCGAACCGCTGGACCTCCGGCATGAACCGGGCGAAGTCGGGCAGCACGCGCGCCTGGGTGCTCTCCGGCTCGAGCAGCTCAGCGCCGTGGAGGCCGGAGTACGCGATCCCACCGACGCCCACCAGCCTGCGCACCTCGGCCGCGGCGCGGCCTGAGATGCACGCGACCCTGGCGTAGCGGCGCGACAGCCGCGCGAGCAGCAGAGACGTGTCCTTCGGGACCGCGGCGTCCTGCGCGCGCTCGACTATCGGCGCAAGCGTGCCGTCCACGTCGAAGAAGAGCGCCGAGCGCGAGGGGTCGGCCGTGACGGGGCGTAGGGCCTCCACAACGCGCCGTAGTATGCCCCGGTGCGCCTGGCCGCTATCGCCACCGCCGCCGGCGCCTTCTCGGGGCTCTTCGGAATCGGGGGCGGAACGATCATCGTGCCGCTGCTCGTGCTCTGGATGGGGTACGCCCACCGCGAGGCCACCGGCACCTCGCTCGCGGCGATAGCGATCATCGGCGCGCTCGCCGCCGCGGTGCACGGGCTGTACGGCAACGTGGACCTCGGCAAGGGCCTCCTCGTCGCCGCGCCTGCCGTGGCGGGGGTGCTCGCGGGCACCTCGCTTCAGCAGCGCCTCTCGGAGAGGACGGTGGCCGGCGCGTTCGTGGTGCTGCTCGTGATCTCGGCCGGGGTGCTCGTCTTCTGATGGACGCGGTCGACCTCACCGCTCTCCTCGTGCTCGGTTTCGTGGCCGGTGTCGCGGGCGGCCTGCTCGGCGTCGGCGGCGGGATCGTGTTCGTGCCCGCCCTCGCCGTGTTCGCGCATCTGAGCCAGCTCGAGGCGGTCGCGACGTCGCTGGTGGCCATCGTGCTGGTGGCCCTGGTGGGCACAGTCAGGCAGCGCGAATACGGGAACGTGCGCCTTCGCGACGGCCTTCTGATCGGCGTTCTGTCACCGCTGGGGGTGGGGATCGGAGTGGTGCTCGCGAACGCCCTGCCCGAGCGCGCGCTCGAGCTGTCGTTCGCCGCGCTTCAGCTTCTGTTCGCCTGGCGACTGGCCCGAAGGGCGGTGTTGCGCTAGGTTCCCGGGCCACGTGGAGATCCTCGACGTAGAGACCGAGGACCGCAATGGACTCGTGCACGTGGCCCTGAAGGGAGAGCTCGACCTCTCCACCGTGGCCAAGGTGCAGGACGAGCTGCGGCGGGTGGAGGAGAACCAGCCGCCCGTATTGGTGCTCGATCTCTCCCGGCTCACCTTCCTGGACTCCACCGGGCTGCGCTGTCTCGTCACCGCCGACGAGCGCGCCCGGGAGGCCGGCCGCCGCGTCGTGATCGTGCGCGGACCCGAGCCGGTGCAGCGCGTGTTCACCATCACCCGCCTGGAAGAGCGGCTCGAGATGGTGGATGACGCATCCGCTGTCGGTTGACGCCCCACCAGGTTTCACATCTGCCCGAAAGGGTGATATGTGACGCGTGACACTAGCCGTCCTGTTGGGGGAGCCGGCGGCTGAGTCTCCAGAGGCACGGAGGCTCGCGGACGACGGGCTCCTGGAGCGCTACCACCGCGAAGGCGACCTTGAGGCCCGGGACGAGCTGGTTCTGCGCTTCATGCCGCTCGCGCGGCAGCTCGCGGCGCGCTACCGCCACGCCGGCGAGCCGCTCGAGGACCTCGTGCAGGTGGCGTGCGTGGGTCTCATCAAGGCGGTGGACCGGTACGACCCGGACCGCGGCAACGGCTTCACCCGCTACGCGGTGCCGACGATGCTCGGCGAGATCAAGCGGCACTTCCGCGACAAGGGATGGTCGGTGCACGTCCCGCGCGCTACTCAGGAGCTGGTCCTGAGGGTGGGCGAGGCGCTCGGCGAGCTCCCCTCGAAGCTCGGCCGCTCGCCGACGCCGCGGGACATCGCCGCGGCCGTGCAGGCGCCGGTGGAGGACGTGCTCGAGGCGATGGAGGCGGCCACGGCCTACGAGGCGGTGTCGCTCGACGCCCCTCGCCCCGGCACCGGTGAGGAGGAGAGCTGGACGCTGGCGGAGTCGCTCTCCGAGGAGGAGCAGGGATACGAGCTCGTCGAGATAGGCGAGACGCTGCGAGGCACGCTGGAGGCACTGCCTGCGCGCGAACGGCTGATCCTCCGCCTGCGTTTCGAGGAGGACCTCACGCAGGCGGAGATCGCCGAGCGGGTTGGCGTGTCCCAGATGCATGTCTCGCGGCTGCTCAGGCGCTCATTGGATCGCCTTTCCGCAGCAGGCGCCGCAGCGGCGTAGCATTCGGGACCGTGGCGCAGGAGCTCAGCTCACGCCCAGAGGTGGCGGCGCTGATCGCACGCGGCGAGGACCGTGGCTGCATCAACCTGTCGGAGCTCGACGAGCTGGCGCAGGCGCTGGAGCTCGTCGACGAGGACATGGATGCGCTGGAGAGCCACCTCGAGGGCCAGGGGATCGACATCACCGACGACTGCGGCCGTACGGGCGTGGAGCCGACCGCGTTCCGAAACGGCGAGCTGGCCGCCGCGACCACCGACGCGCTGCAGCTGTTCCTCAACGAGATCCGCCGCTACCCGCTCCTGACCGCCCGGGAGGAGGTCGAGCTCTCGAAGCGCATCGAGCAGGGCGACCTCCAGGCGAAGGAGCGCATGATCAACTCGAACCTGCGCCTCGTCGTCTCGATCGCCAAGAAGTACCAGGGGCAGGAGCTGTCGCTGCTCGACCTGATCCAGGAGGGGATCTTCGGCCTGATCCGCGCCGCCGAGAAGTTCGACTGGCGCAAGGGCTACAAGTTCTCCACCTACGCGACCTTCTGGATCCGCCAGGCGATCCAGCGCGGCCTCGCGAACAAGGCGCGCACGATTCGGATCCCGGTGCACATCGGGCAGCGCGAGCGCAAGATCGTCCGCGCGGAGCGCGATCTGTCGGCGAAGCTCGGCCGAGAGCCCACCGACGACGAGATCGCCGCGCAGGCCGAGCTGCCGCTCGAGCAGGTGGAGGAGGTGCGCGACGCCGCCCGGACCGTGACGAGCCTCGACCGGCCCGTGGGCGAGGAGGGCGATACGGCCCTCGGCGACCTGCTGGAGGGCGGCGAGCCCCCGGTGGACCAAGAGGTCGAGGTCAGCCTCTCCGAGCAGCTTCTCCGCCGGACGATCGAGGATCTGCCCGAGACCGAGCGCGACGTGATCACGCTGCGGTTCGGGCTGACGGGCGAGGACCCGCAGCCGCTGCGCGAGACCGGTCGCCGGCTGGGCCTGTCCGCCGAGCGGGTGCGCCAGATCGAATCGAGGGCGCTGAAGCGGCTCGCGATGCGGCGAGAGCTCGAGGCGCTCCGCGAGGTCGCGTAGAAGAAGGAGGGCCATCCGTCTCCCTGAGTCGTCCCCTGCAGGTCCGGCGCGGGGCTCCGGATGGCCCTTTCGAGGGGCCTACCCGTCGGCGGGGGCGCGAAACGCCGGTAAGGGCACGTCGGGCGTTCGCACGATGCCGAGCGCTCCGATGAAGAAATGCATTCCGGGCGCGAACCGGGTGGGCCGCCCGTCGCCCTCGGGCGAGTAGCCGTCGCGCTGGTCGAGCAGCTCGAGGACCCACCTGCAGACCGGCGCCTGCGGCGCGTCGTCGCCCACGTCGCAGGCGAGCCGCACGAGCGCGGCGGTCTCCGCCGGCTCGACCCCGTTGAAGGCCTGTCCGATCGCGCTCAGGAGGAAGGAGTACACGCGATCGAGCAGGGGATCGTGCGGAAGCCGGTCGCCGCCGGGCGGCGGGCCCAGGTCCAGCGGCTCCTCGCCGTTCACGAGCCGGAGCGCCTGGCCGCCGGCGATCGCGCGGGCCTGGTCGGCGCCGAGCCCGAGCTGCAGCGCGTTGCGGGTGGTCATGACGACCGCCCAGGTCGGGGAGCCGTAGGGCGCATCGCTGGCCATCAGGATCTGCCCCGGCGGGACGAGCGCGATGAGCGCCTGCACGTCCGCGGGGGCCCACCATGAGGTGTCGAAGAACAGGTTGGGGTGGTCGGGCGCCTCGCGCCAGATCCAGGACAGATCCGAGATCCCGGCGTGGGCGAGGATGAGGCGGAGCCCCGGGTGGCGCCCCGTGACCTTCAGGGCGTCGCGCCCAAGGGCCGGGATGCCGCGGCCCGCGTGGACGAGCACCGGCAGCCGCCGCTCGTCGGCGAGCGCGAACACCGGCTCGAGCCCGGCGTGGTCCAGCGCGAAGTTCTCCGCGCGCGGGTGGAGCTTGATGCCGCGCGCGCCGCGGCCGAGCGCCCGCTCGGCCTCGGCCAGCGGGTCCTCGCTGTGCGGGTCGAGCCGACAGAACGGGAACAGCCGCCCGTCCGACTCCGCGGCCTCGTCGATCACCATGTCGTTCGCGGCGCGATAGCCGTCCGGCTCGTGCATCGGGAACACGAACGCGCGCGCGTCGATCCGTTCCAGCGAGCCGACCAGCTGCTCGCGGCTGCACCTGAAGCCGTCGGGGTCGTTGTAGCCGATGTGCGTGTGCGCGTCGAGCGGCTCGAGGCCGGGCACCGTCTCGCCCAGGCGCTCGAACCAGGGCAGCATGCCGGCGTCGGGGACGATCACCCCGCGCAGGATGACATGGCTGCGCACCGGGTACGGCCCGGCGCTTGCCCTACGGCGCCGAAGTCTCGAGCAGGAAGTGCGACGGCTCGCCGTTCTCGCGGACGAGCGTGAGCTTCCCGACCACCGGCACGAGCAGTCCCTGAGCGTGCACGTAGCCGGTCTTCACCTCGACGGACTCGACCGTGCCCGCGAGCATGTCCTTCATCTGCTGGCGGTGCTTGTCGAGGTTGGCGCGGTCCATGACCGGCGGCCAGACGGCCTGCTGGAACTCCGCCTCGGTGTAGCCGAGCAGGTCCGTGAAGCTCTGGTTGAGCTCCTGGAAGCGGCCGTCGATCGCGATGCGCGCCTTCGGCTCCTTGACGTCGTCGAAGCCGGGCAGCGGGTCGCGCTTCGGCCCCTCTTCCTCCTTCTTCGCGAACAGCGGCTCGCGCGGCTTGAGGACGGGTGTCTCCTCCACAGCCGCGGCGCCGTTGTCGCCCCCGACACCGGCGGCGGCGGCAGCCGCCGCGGTGTGCGCCTGGAAGCGGCTGATCGCTCGCACCTCTTCGTGCTCACGGTGGCCGTGGGCCGTCGCGCCCGCCTCGTCAGCCGCCTGCCGCGCGACCCCGGCGGCCTTCTCGGCGTGCTCGGCGGCCTCGCGCGCGCGCTCCGCCTCGCGCTCCGCGGCGGCGGCCGCGTCGGCGAGCTTGCGCGCCGCCTCCTCGACCGAGCCGGCCTGGTCGCCGGCGCGCGAGGCGTGCTGCCCCGCGCTCACCGCCGAGTCGTGAGCGCGCATCAGGTGGCGCTCGGCGGCGGTCACGGCGGCCTCCGCGCGCTCGGCCTGGCGCTCCACGGCGGCGGCCCGCTCGTCGACACGCGCCACCTTCGCCTCGACCTCGCCGGCCACCTCTGCGCTCCGCTGCACGGCGGCCTGCGCCTGGGTGGCGGCGGCGTCCACGCGCGCGGCGTCGCGCTGTACCCCTGCTGCTGTCTCCTCGGCGCGCACGACGTTCCGCTCGACGGCCTTCGCCGCCGCGTCCGCGCGCTCGATGTCCTTCTCGATCCGCCCGGCGAGCTCGTCGCCTCGGGCGATCGCCGTCCCGGCCCGCTCGGCTGCCTGCTCGGCGCGCTCGGCCACCGCCTGCTGCTCGGCGGCGGCCTGAAGCACCCGCTCGACCTCGGCGCTCGCCGCGCTCGCGGCCTCCTCGGCGCGCGTTGCCTGCGCGTCGATCGAGCCGGCCGCCTGCTCGGCGCGGTCCGCGCTCGCCTGCGCCGCCGACACCGCCTCCGCGGCCCCTGCGGCGTGCGCCTCCGCGGCGCTCATGACCTCGGCGGTGCGGCCCTGCGCCTCCGCCACCACCCGCTCCACCTCGTCGGCCCGCGCGGTCACGGCCTCCGCCGCGCCGCGCGCGCTCGCAAGCTCGCTCTCGATCCCGCCGAGCGCCTGCTCGGCCTGCGCCACGCGCTCCTCGACGGTCGAGACGCTCTCGGCTGCGCGCAGCGCCTGCGCCTCCGCGGCTCCGGCCGCCTCCTGGGCGTGAGTGGCGCGCGCCTGGGCGTCGGTGGCGGCCCCGGCCGCGGTGGCGGAATGTGTGCGGGCCGCGTCGGCGGCGTGCTCGGCCTGCGCGGTCAGCCGCTCCACCGCGGCGATCGCGTCGGACGACAGGGCCGCGCCGTTTCCGGTCGCCTGCGCGCCGGATGACAGGAGCTGTGCCAGCTCATGGCGGAGCTCGCCGAGCTGAGAGCGCGACTCCTCCGCGCGCTCGCGCTCGTCGCCGACCGAGCGCACCAGCGCATTCAGCTTCGCGTGCGTGTCGGCGAGGTCGCCGGCCAGCACCCGGTGCTCCTCGATGCGCTCGCCCGCGAGCGAGTCGAGCTTGGTGCGCACCTCGTCGAGCTCCAGGCGCAGGCGCTCCCACTGCTCAGAGCCCGCCAGGGCCTGTGCGATCTCAGCAGCCGTCGCCTGCCCGCCGGTGTCCGCGCTCCGCGCGTCGCGCTCGGCGGCCTGCTGCGCGAGCGCACTCGCAAGCTCCTCCACGCGTGCGCGCGTCTCGTCCAGCGCGGCGCTCACGTCCGTCCCGGCCGCCGCGCTTGCCACCTCCCGCTCGAGCTGCTCGATGCGCGCCCCCGCGCGCTCCACCAGCTCGCTCAGCTCAGCCGGGGCCTCGGGCGTCGCCGCCTCGAGTGCGGCGAGCCTCCCCCTGAGCTCCTCGACCTCGTCGCCCGGGCGCGCACCCGCGACCTTCTCGAGCTCGCCGGCGAGCGTCTCCACACGCGCCCGCACCTCGTTCACCGCGCTGGTGACCGCGGCCTCGTCGCCGGCGTGGCGGCGCGCCTCGGCAAGGTTCGCCTCGAGCTGCTCGACGCGCCCGCGCGTGTCGCGCAGGTCCACCTCGAGCCGTTGCCGGTCCTCTCCAGCCGAGCGCTCCTTCGCCAGCTCGGCCTCGAGTGCCTCGACCTTCTCGCGCGTGGCACGCAGCTCGGCGAGGTTCGCGCGCGTCTCCTCGAGCTGCGCGCTCAGATGCTCCTGTGCCTGCGGCGTCCCGGCCAGCTCGCGCTCGAGCCGCTCGGCGAGCGCGCGGGCCTCCTCGACGGTCGCCCGTGTGCGCTCGCTCTCCTCCTCGGAGTGCGCGCGCATCTCATCGAGCACGCGCCGGGTGTCGGCCAGCTCGGAGCCGAGCTGCTCGATCCGCGCCGCGGCCTTCGCGATCTCGCCGCGGGCCGCCTCGGCCTCGCCGCGTGCCTCCAGGAGCTCGGCGGTGGTGCCCTCGAGCGCACGCTCCAGGTCGTCCGACCGGCCGAGCGCTGCCTCGACGGCGTCGGCGATCTGCCCGGCCGCGTCGGCGGTGGCGTCGCGATCCTGCTCCTCGGGCGGGAGCGGCGCGGGCGGAAGCTCGATCAGCGGGCGGAATGCGACGATCGTTCCGGCTGCAAGGTCGTCCTCGTCGAGCCTGGCGTGGCCGCCCATCGCTGCGCTGACCCAGTCGACGACCGTCTTGTGGCTGCGCTGCAGCTGCCGGAGCGCGTTGCCGCGCGGGGCCGCGATCTCGAGCGCCTCCAGGAAGCCGTTGAACTCGAGGCTCTGGCTCATCCCGACCGGGATGAACGTGAGCGTCAGCTCGAGCTCCGTGCCGTCCTTCCGGCGGCCGACCGTCTGAACCACGCCGCCGAACTGCGGCAGGTCACCGGTCAGGGCGAGCGTGTCGACCAGGGTGCGCCCGATCATGCGCGAGCTGGGCCAGCCGAACAGCTCCTCGGCAGGCCTGGACCAGCGCGTTACGGCGCCGTCGCGATCCGTGAGGACGAAGCGGGCATCGACGAGCTGACGCAGCAGCTCCTCGACGGCCTCCGCCTGGGCGGTCGCGGGACTCGACTCTTGCTCGGACACGTCTCCATCTCTGTCGGCAGGAGAGCCCGCGAACACAAGCCCCGAGCGGGATCGTTCGACTAAAGCCCGTGTTCCAAAGCACCCTTGACGCCGGCGTCCAGCGCGTTCAGCCGGTACAGCGCCAGCGCCTCGGGCGAGCGGAACTGCCGCCCCGGCAGCGGGTCCGGCCCGTGGTGGGCCAGGATGCAGTGGGAGAGAGCGTGCAGCTTCGCCTCGGGGAAGCCCTCGAGCCTCCGCGCGCGCTCTGCGACGAGCTGCTGCCCGAGGGTCACGTGCCCGACCAGCGCGCCCGCCTCGCTCAGGGCGATTTCCGCGCCGAGCTGAAACTCGAGCGTCTTGCCGACGTCGTGCAGGATCGCCGCCGTGAGGAGCAGGTCCGAGTTGAGCCGCGGATGGAGCGCGCATGTCTCGAAGGCGAGCGTCGCCACCGCCACGGTGTGCTCGAGGAGCCCGCCCAGGTAGGCGTGGTGTCCCGCGCGCGAGCACGGCGCGCGGCGGAACTCGTCGCGGAAGCCGGCGTCACCGAGGAAGGCGTCCAGCAGCGCGCGCAGGTCGGCGTCGTAGACCTCGCGCGCGAGGTGCTCGAGGAACCCGTCGAGCTCCTCGACGTCGCGGTAGGCGACCGGCAGGAACTCCGACGGGTCCGGCACCTCCTCGGCCGCGCGCTTGATCGATTTGAGCTCGACCTGGAGCTCGTCGCGGAAGCGCTCCACGCGGCCTCGCACCGTCACGAGATCGCCTCGCTCGAACTGGCCCGCCAGGAAGTCGGCGTCGCGGAAGGCGCGGCCGGGGATCGCGCCGGTGCGGTCGCGCAGCTCGACCGCCAGGTACGGCGAACCGTTCTTGGCGGTCAGGCGGTCCTTGCGAGTGCACGCGAACACCCCCTCGACCTCACCGCCCGGTCTCAGCTCCGCAATGGTCACGTTCCAATCGTGATCGCGGGATCGGACGTCGGGTACGGTGAGGTGGATGACAGACGTGATCTGGCGGGAGCGTCCTGAGTTGCGTGCGCCGGTGATGGTGTGCGCGTTCAAGGGATGGAACGACGCCGGGGAGGCGGCCACCGCGGCGCTCTCGTACATCGGCGGCTCGTTCGACACGCACGACGTCGCCGAGATCGATCCCGAGGAGTACTACGACTTCACCGCCGTGCGCCCGACCGTCCGGCTCACGGAGGGCGACGTGCGCAGGATCGAGTGGCCGGAGAACCGGATCTCGGTGGCGCCGGTGCAGGGCGCCGACGGCGACCTGGTGCTGTTCCACGGAGTCGAGCCGTCGCTCCGCTGGCGGCGCTTCACCGACGAGGTCATCGGCGTTGCGCGCGAGCTCGGCGTGAGCACCGTCATCACCCTCGGCGCGCTCCTCGCCGACGTGCCGCACAGCCGCCCGGTCGCGATCACCGGCATCACCTCGGACGAGTCGCTGATCGAGCGGCTCGGGTTCGAGCCGCCGAGCTACGAGGGCCCGACGGGGATCGTCGGAGTGCTCCAGCGCGCGTGCGCGGACGCCGGCCTGGCGGCGGTGAGCCTGTGGGCGTCGGTCCCGCACTACGTGGCCGCGTCGCCCAACCCGAAGGTCGCGCTGGCGCTCGTGAGGGCGTTCGAGGGCGCCACCACGCTCGCCGTCGACGGCGCCGAGCTGGAGGAGGCGGCCGAGGACTACGAGCGTCAGGTCACCGCCGCTGTGGCCAGCGACCCCGAGGTGAAGGCCTTCGTGGAGCGGCTCGAGACGGCCATGGACGAGGAGAATGCGGAGAATCCGCCGGACGAGGGCCAGCTCCCCTCCGCAGACACGATTGCGAGCGATTTCCAGCGGTTTTTGCGCCAGCGCGGGCCGGAAGGGCCTGGACAAGGGTCCTAGTTTGCGGGGAAGTCCGCGCGGGCATCCTTAGCGCATGACCATTGGAGCATCGATATTCCTGATCGCCGTAGGCGCGATCCTGAAGTACGCGGTCGACGTCACCGTCTCGGGCATCGAGATCCAGACGATCGGCCTGATCCTCATGATCGCGGGCGTCGTGGGCCTTGTGATTGGCCTCTTCCTGCTCACGCAGGCGGACCGCCGCCGCGGCGTCGTCGTCGACGACCGCCCGGTCGTGGACGACCGTCCCGTAGTCCGCTAGCGCGGACCCCAATCGGGATCGACGGCGCCGCGCGCGATCATGCGCCCGGTGCCGGTGCAGCCTCGCCTGAGGCTCCACACGTTGACGCCGTCATGGCGCTTGCCAGGCGCATCCTGTGCGTAGGCGAGCGCCTGGCGGTCCGGTGAGAAGGTCGGATCCGCGTAGTCCGTGGATCCGTCCTCCGAGTGGTACGCGCACACCCGCTCCGGCGCATCCGGCGGCGTGTTCGCGCTCATCCGGTAGATCGCGATGTTGTTGAGGTCGAGCCCGCCCCCGGCCCCCACGGCCAGCAGGTGGCCGTCGCGCGAGAGCTCGCCGTCGCCGATCTGGGCCACGTCGGAGTCGCTGAACCACTGGCCGAAGCTCGGGTCGCCCGCCGGCTTGGGCGCGAAGAAGGCCGCCTGCTCGACAAGGAGTCCGTAGTTGAACACGAGCAGCTCGCGGTTGTTCACCCAGGTCGGGTCGCGGTAGCTGCGCTGGTAGCCGAACGTGGAGTCGGGCGTGAAGCGGTCGCTCCGCGACACGACGACCTGGTCCTCGAGGTCGTAGGGCGTGAGGCCGCCGACCGGCCCGGCGTCGAGGCGCTGGACGCCGCGCCAGTAGGCGATCCGCCTGCCGTCCGGCGACACCTGGGCCTCCCACGGCCCGAAGGCGGTGACGTTGCCGCTCCGGCCGACCGCCGCGTTGAACGGCGCGCCGATGTGCCGGCCGCTCCGGGTGAGGCGCACGAAGCGGCCGCGCTGGACCGCGTAGACGCGCCCGCGGTCGTCCTGTGAGGGGGAGGAGTACCCGCCGTCGCGCGTCAGCCGCGCCTTGTGCCGGCCATCGGGGGAGGAGCGCCAAACGTCACCGCCCTTCGTGTAGACGATCGACGAGGCATGGGCCGCGTCCATCGTGACCAGGCCCATGGTCAGCGCCAGGGAGAGCAGCGCGGCCAGCCGAATCGTCCTCATGGGGTGCATCATGCGTCTGGCACCCCCTCAGGGCGTCGGGAGAACCCCTGATTCGGTCCTCTATTTCTCAGCGGCGGGGCAGATGATCCGGTAGTCGCAGAAGCGGCAGACGTCGGGCGACGGGGTCGGCTCGAAGCGCTGCTTGAGGATGCCTCCGGCGATCTCCGAGACGGTCGCGCGCACGCGCTCGAGCTCCTCCTCCGAATGCTCCACGGGCACCCGCTCGCCGGTCAGGACGTAGAAGTAGCTCTGAGCCGAGGTCTCGAGCCCCCAGGACTCGCGCGCGCCCATCTGGTAGACGGACAGTTGGATGTCCTCCTTCAGCTCCTGCTCGGTCTTGGCGCGGCCGGTCTTGTAGTCGATCAGCTCGAAGGTGCCGTCCGGGTGGCGGTCCACCCGGTCCACACGCCCGCGCAGCAGGTGCGGGCCGATCTTGAAGGCGAAGGAGCGCTCGAACCAGACCGCCTCGGACTTCGACTCGCGGTCGCGCTCCCAGTAGGCCCGGAGCGCCTGCGTGGCGCGCTCGCGGAACTGGAGCTCGTCGTCGGAATCGCCGAACCCGGAGCGGCGCCAGGAGGTGTGGAAGAGCTCCATGAGCGACTCGAGCGAGCGTGCCTCCTTCGGCTGTGCGTGGAAACGCTCCAGCACCTGGTGCAGCACGATGCCAAAGCGCTGGTGGATGGTGGGCTCCTGGGGAATCCGAAAGACGCGCGCGAACTTGTACTTGAGCGGACAGATCCGGTAGGTGTCGATGTCGGAGGCGGACAGCATCAGTCCGCGGCCGCGGCGCGGGATGAACGGCTCGAGCGACGGCTCGGCGCCGCCCTGCGCGGCGCTCGGCCGCTCGGCGGGGTCGCGCTCGGTGTCGCGCAGCCAGCTGTCGAGCGCGGACTGCTCGAGGATCTCGCGCTGCTCCGGCGTGGCGCACTGCAGGAGGATCTCGTTGAGCGCCGGCAGCGCGGCGTCGAGCGACTGACCCTCCTTGGCGCGCTCGATCAGCGCCGCCACCTTGATCAGCTCGAGGTAGCGCGACACCGCCTGATCCACGTCGAGGTAGGTGTCGAGGCGCATCTCGCCGAGGCGGCCGCCCATGCGGGCGACGGTGTCGAGCAGCTCGTCGCGCATGATGCGGAACGTGGAGTGCAGTCCCTCCGCCGGGCCGAACAGCTCCTCCTCGAGCACCTCCTCCTCGACCCCCACGGCCGCCATGGCCTCCTCGTAGAAGGGCGACGGCCGCGGGTTCGTGCCGGGCTGGCCGCCCTCCGCCCAGGCGAGCACGAGGCCCTTCCGGGCGCGCGTCATGGCGAGGTGGAGCAGCCGGCGCATCGCCGTCTCGTGCGCCTCGCGGCCGTCGGCGCCGGGGTGCGACCGCTTGAGCAGCTCGCTCGGCACGCCGTCGGCCTCCGGGCGGTATGGGCCCGGCATCCGCGCCGCGGAGAGCCCGAGCACGAAGACGTGGTCGAACTCGAGCCCGCGCGAGGCCTCCATCGTCATCACCTGTACGGCGGGAGCGGTGGGCGTGCCCGTGGCCTCCTCCTCGCGGAGGCCCGACTCGGCGACGGCGGCGAGGTAGCGGGTGAAGTCGCGCGCGGTGGCGTGCGGCTCGCGGCGCATGTAGGCGGTGGCGAGCTCGGACAGCTTGGCGATGTTGCGAAGCCGCTCGACCGTGTCGGCGTGGGTGGCGAACACCTGCTGGCGGCGCAGGCCGATGCGCTCGATCAGGCGGAGCACGAAGGCGTCCGGGCGGCGGTCCTCGAACGCGTTCGAGGCCGAGCGGTACAGCTTGAGGAACACGCGTGCGCGGTCGCGGCCCTCCTCGGAGAGCTGCGGGCCCTCCAGCGCGGCCGCCACGGCCGAGGGCATGTCGAGCTTGCGCCGGCGCGCCAGCTGCGTCAGGCGGGCCACGTCCACGGAGCGCAGCTCCACCGGCGGGCGGCTCAGCGCGCGCACGACGGCGCCCGAGTCGTTCGGGTCGGCGAGCGCGCGCAGCCAGGCGAGCACGTCGCGTACCTCTGCGCGCTGGAAGTACGCGGCCGCGCCGCAGGTGCGCGCGGGCACCGCGCGCTCCTCGAGCGCGGACGCGATCACGGCCCCCTCGCTCTTCACGGACCGGACCAGCACAGCGATGCGCTCGGGCGGCACGCCGCCGGCGATCAGCTGCTCCGCCTCGGCCGCCACGGCCTGCGCCTGGGCTCGCTCGGAGCGGGCTCGCCAGAAGCGCACCCGCCCGCCGCTCACGCCGGTCAGCCGGCCCGGGAGGACGGCCGCGGCCGCGTCGAGGATGCGGCGGCCGGAGCGGCAGTTGCGCTCGAGCTTCACCACGCGCGCCTCGGGCTCCTCCTCGAGGAAGCGGGCGTCCGAGCCGATGACGGTGAGCTGCTGGTGCTCGTCGATCATGAGCCGGAGGAGCATCCCCTCCGCGAAGTTCGCGTCCTGGTACTCGTCGACCAGGATGTGCTGGAAGCGGGCCGCAACGCGTTCCCGCACGTGCGGGCGCTCGTGGAGGAGCTGGAAGGCGCGGAGAACGAGGTCGCCGAAGTCGAGGGCGCCTCGCTCGGCGAGCAGCCGGTCGTGGTCCGCGTACAGGCGGGCGAACTCGAGCTCGCGCGCCGCGTGGGCGCGGGTGGCGTCGCTGGTGGCCTCGGTCGCCTTGCGCTCGGCGTAGGTGCGGTAGTCGGCCGCGGAGATCATCTCGTCCTTGAGCCGATCGATGCGCGACACGAAGCTGGCCAGGAGCGGCGCGGGGTTGCCCCGGATCTCGTGGGCGCGGAGCGACAGGTCGTCGATCCGCTCGAGCAGCAGCGCGAGCCGGTCCGCCGGCGTGACGGGCGTCAGGAACGGATCCACGCCGGCCTCGAGCGCCTCGTCCTGGAGCAGCCGGAGCGCGAAAGACCGGAACGTCTCCACGTGGAGCTCCTCGTAGGGCGAGTCCAGCATGGCCTCGAGCTGCTCCCTCAGGGCGGCCGCGGCGGGTGGCGAGAAGGTGAGCGCGAGGATCTGCTCGGCCGGCACGCCCTGGTCCACGAGCCAGGCGAACCGGTGCACCAGCGTGTGCGTCTTGCCGGTGCCGGCCCCGGCCACGACGACGAGCGGCCCGTCCGCATGAGCGACGGCCGCCTCCTGCGCGCGGTTCAGGCCGTCGAGGGCTACGGGCATCGGCGCCTAGGATACGCCGCAGCGTGCCGCTGCCCGACAGCACCGATTGGCTCGAATTCTGCCGCCGGGCGGCGGACGCCGCGCGAGACGCGGTCCACGCGTACGGATCGACCGCCGAGCGCGCCGTCGAGACGGGCCGCGGCGAGGGCGGCGACACCGCCTACGTGATCGACCGGGCCGCGGAGGACGCCGTGTTCGATGAGATCGAGGCGCTGGGTGTGCCGGTGCTCGCGGTCTCGGAGGAGCGGGGCGAGGTCGCCGTCGGCACGGATACGGCGAGCACCGAGGGCGACCCCGTTCGCATCGTCGTCGACCCCGTCGACGGCTCCCTCAATGCAAAGAGGGGCCTGCCGTTCGCGTGCGTATCGATCGCGATCGCCTCCGGCCCGCGGATGGGCGACGTCGAGGTTGGCTGGGTGGCGGAGCTCGACCCGCGCCTCACGGCTGCCGATGAGCCGCGGCGCGGGCGCGATTGGTGGGCGGTGAGGGGGGAGGGTGCCTTTCGGGACGGCGAGGCCCTGCCGCAGCTCTCGGCCGGGGCCCTCGAGGTGCTCGGGCTCGAGACCGCCCGTCCCGAGCTGGTCGCCGCCGCTGCATCCGCCATCGAATCGGTGGGCGCCCGCCGCCTCCGAGCGCTCGGCTCGGTGGCGATGACCCTCTGCCTCGTGGCCGCCGGCCAGCTCGACGCGATGGTCTCCCTGCGCCCGATCCGCTCCGTGGACGCCGCGGCGGCCCAGCTCCTCGTCACCGAAGCCGGCGGAGCGGTCTCCTTCCCGGCGGACGATCAGCTCTCACTGGAGATGCGCTCGCGCGTGCTCGCCGCCCGCGATCCCGGTCTCCTCGAGCGCCTCCTGAGCACCTTCGTGTAAACGACGAGCACTGAGGGAGTGACGCTGGGGTTACTCGCAGCGCCCAGGCGATGGGTGGGGCGTTTTTCCTGGGCATATGGCCAGGAAAAACGACCAACCCCCGCTGGGGCCCGCCCTTCAATGCCGTCGTTCGCCGAGATTGAGCTGGGGGTTGAGCCGGCGGTGGAGTGGGCACCTAGTCCCCTCCATGGCCCGACTGAAGAAAGCCGATTGCTCCGGACCCGGCATCCGCCGCCGCAGGCGCGGCAAGGGGTTCGAGTACCTCGATGGCGATGGCCGCCGGGTCACCGAGCCCAGCGTGCTCGCGCGCATCCGGGAGCTGGCCATTCCGCCCGCCTGGGAGGACGTGTGGATCTGCCCCTATCCGATGGGACACATCCAGGCGACCGGGGTCGATGCCGCGGGCCGGAAGCAGTACCGCTACCACGACAAGTGGCGCGAGCGGCGCGACGCCGAGAAGTTCGAGGAGATGATCGACTTCGCCCGGTCGCTGCCGCGGCTCCGCGACCGGGTCGATAAGGATCTGCGCAAGCGCGGGATGCCGCGCGAGAAGGTGCTCGCGGCGGCGATGCGGCTCCTCGACCGGGGCTTCTTCCGGATCGGCTCGGAGAACTACGCCGAGGAGAACGACACCTACGGCCTCGCGACCATGCGCAAGCGCCACGTCGAGGTGAACGGCGACACCGTGACGTTCGACTACGAGGCCAAGGGTGGCCAGCGGCGTGTGCAGGCCATCGGCGATCGCCAGCTGGCCAAGGTCGCGCGGACGCTGAAGGAGCGCCGCGGCGGCGGGCAGGAGCTGCTCGCCTACAAGGTGGGGGACCGCTGGACCGACGTGAAGTCCGCCGACGTGAACGCTTACCTGAAGGCGGCCACCGGCGGCGACTTCAGCGCCAAGGACTTCCGCACGTGGAGCGGCACGGTGCTGGCGGCCGTGGCGCTCGCGGTGGCGGGCATGGCGGCCGGCTCGAAGGCGTCGCGGCAGCGCGCGAAGACGCGCGCGGTCAAGGAGGTCGCGCGCTACCTAGGCAACACGCCGGCGGTGTGCCGGGCGTCGTACATCGACCCGCGCGTCTTCGACCGCTTCGACGGCGGCATCACGATCGGCGGCGCGCTGCCGGAGCTCGTCGAGGACACCGCCCCATGGCCCGTCGTCCAGCGGGCGGTCGAGGAGGCCGTGCTCGACCTGATCGCGGACAACCGCGAGTCCGACCTCGTCGAGGAGGGCGTGGAACTGGCTGCGGTCGCGTAGGAGTGGCACGGCGAGGGCAGGCGCGCCGCTAGCCGCGGCGGCCGAAGTCGGTCGTGTAGGTCGCGCCGCCGCCCCCGGACGGGGTGCCGGCGGCGATGCCGATCCCGATCGCGCGGAAGGAGCTCGACAGGATGTTCGCCCGGTGTCCCGGGCTGTTCATCCAGGCCCGCCCGATGGAGCGCGGGGTGGAGAGCCGCCCGGACCCGTAGGCGATGTTCTCGCCGACGGTCCAGCTGCGCGCACCGCGCAGGTAGCCGGTGCGGCGGATGCGGTCGAGGAAGCTCGACCCGTTCAGCGAGTTGTGCGAGAAGAAGTGCCGGCGGGCCATCGCGCGCGAGTGGCGCCGGGCAGCGGCCGAGAGGCGCCGGTTCAGCCGCAGTGGACGCAGCCCGGCGCGGGCGCGGTCCACGTTCAGCTGGCAGAGCGTGGCCCGGACGAGGGCACGCTTGCTCGCGGTCGCGATCGAGGCGTTCGCGGCGCGGCAGGCGCCGGCAGCCGAGGCCGCCGGCGCGGCGACGAGGACAAGTGCAAGCGCGACAACGAGCGCCGTGAGAGACCAGCGAGGATGCATCCACTAGTTCCCTCGGAATCTCACGCCGGAGCTTTAGGGGGTCGGAGACGCGCACTGGACATCTGTTCGACACCCGTTTTGGGGACAGGGGGGCGGGTAGGGCAGACGGATGCCCCCCGCAGCCATCCTCGATATCGACGGCACGCTCGTGGACACGAACTTCCACCACGCCATCGCGTGGTTCAGGGCGTTCCACCAGCACGACATCGTCCTGCCCATCTGGCGCATCCACCGGCACATCGGGATGGGCGGCGACCAGATGATCGCGTCGCTGTGCGGCGACGACACCGAGGTGGAGAAGGGCGACGACATCCGCGCGGCGGAGAAGGTCCTCTACTCGGAGCTGATCGGCGAGGTCGAGCCGCTCCGGGGCGCCCGCGAGCTCATCGCCGACCTGAGGGACCGTGGGCACTCCGTTGTGCTCGCGAGCTCCGC
>DASUYU010000310.1:0-5509 GCA_036377235.1 Thermoleophilaceae bacterium | reverse complement strand
CGTCACTTCCCGCGTAGTGCGCTTCAGCGGTTGCGAAGCCACCGGTGCCGAAACCGGGCGGCGGGGTGGCCCCGGCGTCCTCGCACGAAGCGTTCGGCTGCCCCGCAAGCGCGGGGCCGGCGAAGCTCAGACACACTGCCGCGATTGGGATTACGAGGAGCCTCCGCATGTGATCTCCGATCCGATCTGGGACGAGGACTACAAAGGGAGGTACGCGGAGCGTCCCCCAAGGGTTCGGGATGTGGCGCTGCCAGGCAACGCGACGCGCGCCGGGCTCTACTACAGAAGAGGTTCGTGCACTGGAGCGGGTCTCCGTTGTGCCGGGCGACGTTCCCGCCGCCGTGGATCACGCCGAACATCCCCTTTCGCTCCTCGGCGCCGCCTCTGTGAAGAGACTCGTGCCAACCCCTGAATTTTTGACCGTGAACCGGCCGAAGCTCCACTGAAGCAGCGCGGACTTCCGTCGTTCCGGCGGCCGGGGTAGCGTGGGCCGCATGAGAATTCTCCGCCCCTCGCTCGCTCTCGCAATCCTCGTCGCGCTTGCGGCCGCCGGTGCGGCCCTTGCCGCCACCGCGG
The DNA here is from genome assembly GCA_036377235.1 of Thermoleophilaceae bacterium. Taxonomy (GTDB): domain Bacteria; phylum Actinomycetota; class Thermoleophilia; order Solirubrobacterales; family Thermoleophilaceae; genus JACVRW01. The sequence goes on along the minus strand of DASUYU010000310.1, from coordinate 4,933 downwards.
TCATCACGCCCACCCGCGTGGACGGCGTTCACCTCGGCGATACGCATGCCGACCTGCGCGCACGCGGCAAGGTTGGGCCGATCCAGCCCGGGTGTGAGCTCGCCGCGAACACCCGCTCGGCGAAGCTGAAGGCGCCCCTCAAGGGCAGCGTGAACTACACGCTCCACAACCCGCGCAGGGTCGACAACATCAGCATCACGGGCGGGGCGAAGGCGCGCGGCGTGGGCATCGGCGCGACGATCGCTCAGATCAAGGCGAAGTTCCCGCACGCGAAGGTGGACCACAGCACCGATCAGGTGTTCCAGCTCACGCTCGTGAGGACGCCGAAGCGGCCGAACGGGCGCGGGCGCATCACGTTCGGTGTGAGCACGCAGACCCACAAGACAACGATCATCGGGGTTCCGTTCATCGCGTTCTGTGAGTAGCGCGGGGTAGCCGGGCCGGTACCCTCGGCCCCCGGATGAGCGTCTCGCCGCCCACCAGGGCGATACCCGACAACCTCGCGGATCTCGTCGGCAACACGCCGATGGTCAGGCTCGGCCGCGTGGCGCCCGACTGTGGTGCCGAGGTGATCGGGAAGCTCGAAGCGCACAACCCCGGCGGGAGCGTCAAGGACCGGATCGGCGTGGCCATGATCGAGGCGGCTGAGGCCGAGGGGCGCATCGAGCCGGGGAAGAGCACCATCGTCGAGCCCACCTCCGGGAACACGGGCATCGCGCTCGCGTTCGTGTGCGCCGCGAAGGGCTACGAGCTCGTCATCACGATGCCCCAGGGCATGAGCCGCGAGCGCGAGAAGCTGCTGCGGCTGTACGGCGCCGAGGTGGTCTGGGTGGAGTCGATGGGCGGGATGAACGAGGCGGTGGAGGAGGCGCGCCGGATCTGCCGCGAGCGGGGCGACTGCTTCGTGCCGAACCAGTTCTCCAACCCGGCCAACCCGGAGATCCACCGGCGCACCACGGCCGAGGAGATCTGGCGCGACACGGACGGCCGCATCGACGTGTTCGTCGCGGCGGTCGGCACCGGGGGGACGATCACGGGCTGCGGCGAGCGGCTCAAGGAGCACCACCCCGACCTGCGCGTGGTGGCGGTTGAGCCGGCGTCCTCGCCGGTGCTGTCGGGCGGGCGCGCGGGCCCGCACAAGATCGACGGGATCGGCGCGGGCTTCGTGCCCGACGTGCTGAACCGCGACGTGATCGACGAGATCGTCCCGGTCGAGGACGAGGACGCCATCGAGACCGCTCGCCTGTGCGCGCGCCGGGAGGGCGTGAACGCGGGGATCTCGGCCGGCGCCGCCGTGTGGGCGGCTGTGCAGATCGGTTCGAAGCCCGAGATGCGCGGCAAGCGCATCGTCGCGATCCTCCCCGACTCCGGCGACCGCTACATCAGCACGCCGTTCTTCTCGCCGTGAGCGCCCTGGCCGGCCTCGCCCAGGAGGTCCGCGAGGACCTCGCCGCAGCGCAGCAGCGCGACCCGGCCGCGCGGAGCGTGGGGCGGGTGGAGATGCTCCTGACCTATCGCGGGGTGCAGGCCCTGCTGGCGCATCGGGTGTCGCACGCGCTGCATTCGTCCGGGGTTCCGCTGCTGCCGCGTGTCATCTCGTTCCTGACCACGGCGGTCACGGGAGTGGAGATCCATCCCGCTGCCCGGATCGGGCGGGGGCTCTTCATCGACCACGGGGTGGGTGTCGTGATCGGCGAGACCGCCGAGGTGGGCGACGACGTGACGATCTACCAGGGCGTCACGCTCGGCGGCACCGGCTTCGCGCGCGGCAAGCGCCACCCGACCGTCGGCGACGAGGTAATGATCGGCGCCGGCGCCGCGCTGCTCGGCCCGATCGTGATCGGCGAGCGGTCGAAGATCGGGGCGAACTCCGTGGTGATCCACGACGTCCCCGCGAACTCCACGGTCGTCGGCAATCCCGGCCACCCCGTGCGGGTGGACGGCAAGAAGCCCGAGGGCCCGGACGCCGACTGGGTGCACCTGCCCGACCCGGTCGCCGACGCCATCAGCGGGCTCGCCAATCGCCTCAACGAGCTCGAGGAGCTGGTGGCGGAGCAGACCGGCCGCAAGCCGAGCACGGAGGTCCGCCCGCTCCGGCGCCGCGGCGGCCCGGACAGTGCTGGCGGCTAGTAGTACACGCTGCGGGTGCGGTGCCTGGGCACCGCCTTGTACCGCGGGGCCTGCCCGCGGTTCCACAGCGCCGTGTCGATGTGACGGGCCGGGATTCCGAGGCGGTCCGAGAGGAGCTCGCACGCATGCACCGCGCAGCCGCGGATCTCGCGCTCCTCGGCGCCCGGCTCGAGCAGCTCGCCGGCGTCGATGCGGGCGGCGAGCGAGTCGTCGTACACGAGCACGCCGTCCACCCGGAGCACATGAGGCACGAGGTTGTCGGCGAAGATCGTGAGCCGGTCGAGATCGTGGAAGCGGGCCACGCCGGCGAGCGCGAGGTCGTTCGCGGTGATCTGCGCGCGCTTCCAGAAGCCGGCGTCGTCGAAGAACGACATGCCGGCGGCCAGGGTCGATGCGAGCTGCTCCGCGGAGCCGCCGGCCTCGGCCACGACGTCGATCGAGCGCCGGTGGGCCAGGAAGCGGCCGAGATCGCGCAGCGCCTCGGCGTACAGGCCCATCAGCTCGTGCCCGGGATCCTGCCCCAGCACCGCCGCGACGTCCTCCGCCTTCAACGACCGCAGTTCCGCGGGAGACCACCCCCCGGACGAGCGCCAGAGGTCGGTCAGCGACGACGCCATCGTGAAGTAACCCGACATCCCCGGGCGCTTCCGCAACGTTGGGAACCAGCCCGAACCGAAGTTGATGGAGTCGAGTACCAGGATGAAATGCGCGACGTCCTCCGGCTCGCCCTCGAGGTAGTGCCGCTCCGCGTCGAGCTCCGGCGGAGGGCCCGGATCGAGGGCAGCGTGGCGCTCGGCATCGATCCGCACGTGCCGCGCGCTCTCGGCGATCTCCCGCGCGGTGGCGCGCACCTGATCCGTCAGTGACACCCGGGCAGCTTCCTACACTGCGCCCGGTGCCCGCCGCCCTCCGCTGCGAGTCGCTCGAGAAGCGCTACGGCGACACCGTCGCGCTCGGCGGGGTGGATCTCGAGGTCGAACCGGGCGAGCTGCTCGGCCTGCTGGGTCCGAACGGCGCCGGCAAGTCGACCCTCACGAAGATCGCCTGCGGCCTCGTGCGCGCCACAGCCGGGCGCGCGGAGGTGGAGGGCGCGCTCGCCGGCGCCCCGGAGGCGCGCGCGGCGATCGGCTACCTCGCCGAGCTGTTCCGCTTCCCCGACTGGCTGACCGGCGACGAGCTGCTCTCGCTCCACCAGGACCTGTCCGGGTCCGGCGGCGGGCCGGGCGAGCGAGCACGGCTGCTCGAGGTCGTGGGCCTGCCCGATGCGTCCGGCATCAAGGTCGGAGCCATGTCGAAGGGGATGCAGCAGCGGCTCGGGATCGCGCAGGCGCTGGTGGGCTCGCCGCGCCTCCTGATGCTGGACGAGCCCACCAGCGCGCTCGACCCGGTGGGCCGCCGCGTGGTCCGCGACCTGCTGCGCGACCTCCGCGAGCGCGGCATCGCCGTGGTGCTCAGCTCCCACCTGCTGAGCGAGGTCGAGCTCGTGTGCGACCGCGTGGCGATTCTGGTGGGCGGTCGGATCGTCGCGCGCGGCACGCCGGCCGAGCTGGCGCGCCCGCGCGGGGTGGAGGTGGAGACGGCGCAGGGCCTGCGCGAGTTCCCGAAGGCCGGCCGCGAGGACGTGCCGCGGATCGTGGCCGATCTGGTGGGCTCCGGCGAGCAGGTGTACGGCGTGCGCCTCCTGGCCTCGACACTCGAGGACGCGTACCTGGAGGCGGTGGGCGCGGCGTGAGCAGCGCCCTGATCGTGGCCCGCTACGCGCTGCAGGAGGCGGTGCGGCGGCGGGTGATCCTCGTGGTGCTGTTCCTCACCGTGTGCTTCCTCGCGCTGTACGGGCTGGGCTGCGCGGTGACCTTCCACCAGCTCGACTCCGTGGCCACCGGCCCCCAGCTCGACGACCGGGTGCTCGCCGGCTCCACGCTGCTCGGCCTCTCCATGTTCACGATCCTCTTCCTGGGCGCCGTCCTCGCCGTCTTCCTCACGCTCGGCGCGGTACGGGGCGACGCCGAGCGCGGGCTGCTTCAGCCGCTCGTCGTGCGGCCGGTGGGGAGGACGAGCCTCCTCCTGGGCCGCTTCGCGGGGGCGGCATCCGTGTGCGCCCTGTACGTGGCCGTTGTCTATGGCGGGGCCGTGCTCATCACCGGCATCGCCGGCGACTGGTGGCCCGACCGCGGCTTCACCGCCGGCATCGGGCTCGTGCTGGCCGTGGTGGTGATCGCCGCCATCTCGCTGCTCGGCTCGATCTTCCTGTCGTCGACCGCGAACGGGATCGCCGTCTTCATGCTGTTCGGCGCCGGCCTGGCGGCGGGCCTGCTGGGGCAGATCGGCGACGCGCTCGCCGTGCAGACGCTGAAGGACGTGGCCAAGGTGTCCTCCTGGCTGCTCCCGTTCGAGGCGCTGTACCAGGCGGGGCTACACGGCCTGACTGCCGACACCAGCGGGATCACGGGGGTGATCGTTCAGCTCGGGCCGTTCGGGGGCGCCCAGCGGGCGGGCGACTGGCTGTGGCTCTGGACGCTCGTCTACCTCGCGCTGATCGCCGCTGGGGCGCGCGCGGCGTTCGCCCGCCGCGACCTCTGAAGGCGACCTCACCCCGCTCTATCCTCGACCGGGTGGGTGCTGTGGCCCCTGATTCCCTGCTGGAGGGGCTGAACGAGCCCCAGCGCGAGGCCGTTCTGCACGGAGAGGGGCCCCTGCTGATTCTCGCCGGGGCCGGATCGGGCAAGACCCGCGTGCTCACCCACCGGATCGCCCACCTGGTCGGGACCGGGCAGGCGCGGCCGGGCGAGATCCTCGCGATCAC
>DASUYU010000309.1:0-6452 GCA_036377235.1 Thermoleophilaceae bacterium | reverse complement strand
CGCGCCGCGCGCGACGCGCTGGTGCTGTACGAGGTGGCTGTCGAGGCCGCGTCGTCGGTGTACGAGACCGCTCCGCAGGGGGAGGTCACCGACCAGCCGGACTTCCTGAACGCCGCGCTCCGGATCCGCACGGCGCTCGGCCCCGAGGAGCTGCTCGACGCGGCGAAGGGTGTGGAGCGCGACCTGGGCCGCCAGCCGGGCGGCGTGCGGCACGGGCCGCGCCCGATCGACGTGGACGTGCTGCTGCTCGGGGATCTCGAGTACAGCTCCGACCGCCTCGCGCTCCCGCACCGCGAGGTCACGAGCCGCCGGTTCGTGCTCGAGCCGCTGCTCGAGCTCGACCCCGGGCTGACCCTCCCCGACGGAACGCCGCTCGCGCCGAAGCTCGAGGCGGTGCGCGACCAGCCGGTGCGCCTGGCGGGCTCCTTGTGACCCCCCAGGCGGGGGGTTTACCGTGGCTCCTTGTGGTGCCGTTTAGTCAGACGCGCGACCGTAGATGTGATGGACGACTCGCTCGAGCTTGCAACGTTTCGCGGAGACGACGACCCGTCGCTCGTGGCGGCCGCGCTCGCATGCAGGGCGTGCCTGTCGGGCGACGTGGAGTGGTCGCTCAGCGTGGAGGACTTCGAGGGCACGGTCGAGTGCCGCTGCCGGACCTGCGGCTACGTGCGCGAGGTGTCGCTGACCTCGGAGCAGACGCTGCGGCTGTCGCTGACCCACGCGTAACCCGACGCCGCGGGGAGGCGTAGAGAAGGGCATGGAGGAGGCCCTCTCGCCGCGCACGGATGCGCTCGACGTGATAGTCGAGCTGCTCGGCGCGCTCGACGGCTCGGGCCAGTCCGGACGCGAGTTCTACAACCGTTTGTGCGAGGCCTGCTGCCGGCTGGGCTCGATGGAGCGCGCCGGGATCCTGCTCTACGACGACGCCCGCCAGCTCGTGGTGGTCGTGGGTGGCCACGGCCTGGGCGCCGGCGTGCTCTCGGAGCTGTACGGCACCCTCGAGGAGACCCCGATCGCCCAGCTCGCGCTGTCGGAGGACCGCGTGGTGGAGGTCACCGGCGAGCTCGAGCGCTGGGTGCCGGAGCGCTACGCGCGCATCGGCGGCGTGGAGACCCTCTGCTGCGTGCCGGTGTCCGCCGCGGGCCGCTGGCTTGGCGTGATCTTCGCCGACCGCGGCGGCACGCGCTTCGAGCTCGCGGATGCCGAGCGGCACGACCTGTGGACGCTCGGCAAGACCGCCGCGCTCGCGGCGAGCGTTCGCATCGCCACCAGCCAGCAGGGCAGGGCCCGGCTGCTCCAGGCGCGCATCGACCTCGCGCGCGAGCTGCACGAGCGCGTGATCCAGCGGCTGTTCGGCGTCTCGCTCGTGCTCGGCTCGGAGCACGAGCTGAGCGAGGAGGCGCGCCAGCGCTGCGCCGACGAGGTGCACGGCGCGCTCGCGGACCTGCGCGAGGCCCTCTCGCGCCCGCTGGCGCCGCCGACGCTCGACACGGGCGCGACCCTGCGCGCCGAGCTCGCGCGGCTCGGCCGCCACTACAAGAACCTGCCGCTCGAGCTCGACTGGGAAGAGGGTGTCGAGGTGCCGGAGGAGGTCGAGCCGCTCGCCCAGTCCGTGCTGGCGGAGGCGCTCAGGAACGCCGACAAGCACGCTAAGCCGAGTTCCGTGCGCGTACGCGTCTGCCAGACCGACGGCACCTTCGTGCTCGACGTGCGCAACGACGGCACGAGCGGCGGCACGCGCGGCGGCACCGGGATGGGCCTTCGGCTGGCGGCCGTCGAGGCGCTCCAGCGCGGGGCGATCGTGGAGTTCGGGCCGGACGGACCGGAGTGGAAGGTGCGGCTGGTGGTGCCGCTGGAGGAGACTTCTCCCGATGAGCCCTGACCGGAACCTGCGCGTGCTGGTGGTGGACGACCACGACGTCGTGCACTGGGGCTTCCGGCTGCTGCTCACAGAACAGCCGTGGGTGGAGCGCTGCCTCACTGCGTCGAACTTCGAGGAGGCGCTCGAGATGGCGCGCCGCTACGAGCCGCACGTGGCGCTCGTGGACCTGTTCCTCGGCGAGGAGTCGGGCGCCGAGCTGTGCGAGGCGATCAGGCGCGAGTCGCCGCACACGCGCATCCTCCTGATCTCGGGCGCCGGCTGGATCTCTCCCCAGGCGGCGAAGGCGGCCGGCGCGTCCGGCTTCGTCTCGAAGGACTGGCCGGCGCACGACGTGGCCATGGCCGTCCGGATGGTGGGGAAGGGGATGACGGTCTTCTCGCCGCGGTCCGAGCAGCCATCCGCGCCGCTGTCCGAGCGCGAGCGCGAGGTGCTCACGCACATGGCGAGCGGCGCCACGAACAAGGAGATCGCCGAGCGCCTGTTCCTCTCACCGCACACCGTGAAGGAGCACACGAGCGCCCTCTACCGGAAGCTCGGCGTGCGGAACCGCGCGGAGGCCGTGCAGCGCGCGGAACGGCTCGGGCTCACCGCCTGACGACGGACCGGTTGAATCGGTGCGGGCACGGTGAGAGGCTTGGCGTCGACTCGCTGTCGGCCCCAAGGAGGGTGGTCATGCCGAAGTACCTGATCGAGGCTTCGTACACACGCGAGGGCATCGAGGGAGTGATGCGGGCCGGCGGCTCGAGCCGCGTGGAGGCCGTGAAGGAGGCGGCCGGCAGCGTCGGCGGGGACCTCGAGAGCTTCCACTTCGCGTTCGGAGACCACGACGCGATCGTGATCGTCGAGGCCCCGGACAACGAGGCGGCGGCCGCCATCGCGCTGACGGTCAACGCGTCAGGTGGGGCCGTCGCGAAGACGACGGTTCTGCTCACGCCGGAGGAGGTCGACGCGGCCGTGGAGCGCTCGGTCGCCTACGCGGCTCCGGGCGCCTGATCAAAGAGGCGGCCGTCGCCTAGACCCGCGGGCGCTCGTTCACCCGGTCGATCCAGGCGGACAGGAGCGGATACCCGCCGTCGAGCTGCAGGTTGTCCGCGAGGATGCGGTGGAAGGGCTCGTTGTCCTCGGGGTCGCGCCGCTTCGCGTACTTCAGGAACGGGAACGCGGCGCAGTCGGCGGCCGAGAGGTTCTCGCCGAACAGGTGGTCGCGGCCGTCGAGGAGCCCTTCGAACAGGGCGAGCGAGTCGTGCATCCGCGCGCCGAGCTCCTTCACGCGCGCGCGGTCGGGGTCGTCCCGCTCGAGCTCCGCCTCGATCGCGTTCGGCGCCACCTTCCAGACCTCGTTGAACCAGTCGAGGAACACGTCCAGCTCGGCCCGCCGCGCGGCTTCGCGCGGGAACAGCGGCGGATCGGGCCACTTCTCCTCCAGGTAGCGCAGGATCGCCACGGAGTCGGGCACCACCACGTCGCCGTCCACGAGCACCGGCACGAGCCCCTGGCCGCTCGCCTCGACCACCGGCGAGCGGTCCTCGTACGAGATCACGACCGACTCCACCTCGAGGCCCTTGTGCGCGAGGGCGAGCGCCACCCGCTCCACATTGGTCGAAAACGGGGCACGGAAGAGCCGGAGCATCGGGTGAAGGTACCCCCCCGACCGGGGGGTAACGTGGCCCGCCCCGCTAACCGAGAGGCCCGAACGGCGAAGGTTCATATAGATGGCTCGCGAACGACAAGTCGCGCTGCTCTTTCCAGGGCAGGGCAGTCAGACCGCAGACATGCGCGAAACCGTGGAACGGTGGCGCCCGGACCTGCTCGAGCTCGCGCTCGAGGAGGTGGGGTCCGACCTGTTCGACCGCGCCGCGGACGGCACCCGCTGGGCGCAGCCCGCGATCTACTGCGCGGCGCTCGCCGGCGCCGAGGAGCTGCGCGCGGAAGGCCGCGACGGCCAGCCCGTCGAGGCCGACGTCATGGCCGGCCACTCGCTCGGCGAGATCACCGCGCTCGTGGCCGCCGGCGCGCTCAGCGCCGACGACGGGCTCCGGCTCGTGGCCGCCCGCGGGCGCCTCATGCAGGAAGCGGCCGAGGAGACCGGCGACGGCGGCATGACCGCCGTGCGAGCGCGTGAGGACAACCGCGACGTGATCGCCGAGGTGGCCGCCGCCAACGAGGTCGCCATCGCCAACGACAACGCCCCCGACCAGCTGGTGCTCTCGGGCGCGCTCGACTCGCTCGACCGCGTGGAGGCCGAGCTGAAGGAGCGCGGCGTGCGCGCCAAGCGCCTGCCCGTGGCGGGCGCGTTCCACTCGCCGCTCATGGTGCCGGCCGTCGAGCCGTTCAGAGCAGTGGTGGACGGCATCGACTTCGCCGAGCCGCGCGTGCCGGTGATGTCCTGCGTTACCGCCAAGCCGTTCGAGGACATCCCCAGCGAGCTCGTCCGCGCCCTGACGGAGCCGGTCCGCTGGCTCGACGTGGTCCGCGCGCTCGACGAGCGCGGCGTGACCGAGTTCGTCGAGACAGGTCCCGGCGGCGTGCTGACGAACCTTGTGAAGAAGTCCCTTGCTAAGGAGGCCGCCGGTGCGTAGCCCGGAGCTCGTGTGGCCGGACGCGAGGGCGGCCGTGCGCGAAGCCGCCGCCTCCGACCCCGCAGCGGCGGTAACGGCGACCCCCATGCCGTGGGACCGCCATCTGCGCGCGGCCGCCCTGGCGTCCGTCGCCATGGCCGTGCCCGAGCGCGTCGTGACCAACGAGACGGTGGCGGCGGGCGCGGGCGTATCCGAGCAGTGGATCGTCCACCGCACGGGCGTGCACGAGCGGAGGTACGTGTCCGAGGGTGAGCGCCTGCAGGATCTCGCGAGCGCCGCCGGCCGCGGTGCGCTCGAGGAGGCAGGCGTGGCCCCCGAGGACCTCGACCTCGTGCTGGTGGCGACCCTCGCCGCCGACGAGCTCACCCCGAACTGCGCGCCTCTCGTGGCGCACGACCTGGGCGCCGTGAAGGCCGGCGCGATGGACATAAGCGCCGCCTGCACCGGCTTCCTGTCGGCGCTGTCGATGGCGACCGCGCAGGTCGAGGGCGGTCGTGCGGAGAACGTGCTCGTCATCGGCGCGGACGTCCTGAGCCGCTTCATCGACAAGACCGACCGCGGCACCGCGGCCCTGTTCGCCGACGGCGCCGGCGCGGCAGTCGTGACGGCCGCCGACGACGGTCACGGGCGCATCGGCCACATCGTCCTGCACTGCGACGGGGCGGGCGCGAAGTCGATCGAGGCCACGCACGAGGAGCGGTTCATCCGCATGCAGGGCCACGACACCTTCAAGGCGGCGGTCACGCGGATGTCGGAGGCCACGCTCGAGGCCGTGAAGCTCGCCGGCCTCTCGCTCGACGACATCGGCCTGTTCGTGTACCACCAGGCGAACGCCCGCATCCTCGCCGCCGTCGGCGAGCGACTCCAGCTCGGCGACGGGCGCGTGATCAACTCGATCGACCGGTACGGGAACACCTCGGCCGCGACTCTTCCGATCGCTCTCGCGGACGCTCGCGAGCGCGGAATGCTCGAACCCGGCATGAACGTGCTGCTCGCCGCCTTCGGCGCGGGCTTCACGTGGGGCGCAGGCGTGATCGAATGGGCGGCATGAATGGACGACCGGACGGCAGCGCACTCGTCACCGGAGCCTCGCGCGGGATCGGTGCGGCCATCGCCAGGGCACTCGCCCGGGAGGGCTGGCCCGTGGGCGTGAACTATCGCTCCGACGAGGACGCGGCGAACGCCGTGGTCGAGGAGATCGTGCAGGCCGGCGGGCGCGCCAAGGCGCTCCACGGCGACGTCTCCGACCCCGCGACCGCCGACGCGCTCTTCAGCGCGCTCGAGGAGGAGTACGGGCCCGTGCTCGTGCTCGTGAACAACGCCGGCGTGCGCGCCGACGGCCTCGCGCCGATGATCGACGACGACGACTGGGACCGGGTCGTGGACACGAACCTGTCCGCCGCGTTCCGGCTCACCCGGCGCGCGCTGCGCCCGATGATCCGCGCCCGCTACGGCCGCGTGGTGAACATCTCCTCGATCGTCGGCGCGGTCAAGGGAAACGCGGGCCAGGCCAACTACGCTGCTTCCAAGGCCGGGCTCGTCGCGATGACGAGGACGGTCGCCGCGGAGGTGGCCCGCCGCGGGGTGACCGTGAACGCCGTGGCCCCCGGCCTCATCGAGACCGACATGACCGAGGGCATCGCAGACAACTTGCTGGAGCACGTGCCCGCCAAGCGGCCGGGCACACCGGATGAGGTGGCCGAGTGCGTGCGCTTCCTGGCGTCCGAGGGCGCCGCGTACGTGACAGGCGTTTGCCTCACCGTCGACGGAGGCCTCACGGCCTGATCAGAGGACAAGGAGAAGGAACCGATATGGCAGCAACCGCTACACGTGAGGAGATCGAGGGCCGTGTGTTCTCGGCGCTCGAGGAGTTCGGCGCCGAGCCGGACCAGATCAACCCCGACGCGACCTTCGAGTCGCTCGACATCGACTCGCTCGACCTCGTCGAGCTCGCGCAGATCGTCGAGGACGACTACGGCGTGCAGCTCAAG
>DASUYU010000308.1:0-2913 GCA_036377235.1 Thermoleophilaceae bacterium | reverse complement strand
TCGCGCTCGTCGGTCTCCCGCCACGGGTCGACTGCCTGGCGGTCGGCGATCAGGTCGCCGAGCACGGATCCGTCCTCCCCCACCGGCGAATCGAGCGACGCCGTCACGGAGGCCGCCTCGCGCAGCGCCTGCACGCGGCGGACGCTGAAGCCGGTGCGCTCCGCGATCGCCTCAGTCGATGGTGAGCCCGGAGCCAACCGCTCGAGCTCGCGTTCGGCGCGCTGGACCGCCGCCAGCCGATCCGACGCATTGGACGGGATCCTGATGGTCCGCGCGTCGACCACCGCGTTGGCAAGCGAACGCCGAATCCACCAGACCGCGTACGTCGAGAACTTCAGGCCACGGCGATGGTCGAACTTCTCGACGGCGCGGACGAGCCCGATCGTTCCCTCCTGCACGAGATCGTCGTAGGGAGCTCCCCGCCCGCCATACCTCTGCGCAAGGGAGTAGACGAGCCGGAGGTTGCGCTCGATCATCTCTCGCTTGGCCGCGAGGTCACCACGTTCGATGCGCTTGGCGAGCTGGATCTCCTCGGCGGCCGTGAGGAGGCGGTCAGCCGTCCCGGCCATGTCACGCCACCGCCGCGAGCATCCGACGCGGCGCACCGGCGCGGGCCTCCGCACAGCGGATGAGCTCATTGAGCGCGGGCGCCGGGGTCTCATCGCGCCAGAGCAGCGCGAACTCGATGCGGCGGGCCGGACTGATGGCGCGTGCCACCACCCCGCCGATCGCCGCGTCGGGCGTCGTCGTCAGCGCGAGGGCGTGGCCGGCGGCGACCGCGGCAAGCACCGCCGGCCCGGGCCCTCCGCGCTCCAGCGCCGCAGTGACGCCGAGGGCACCGAGGCTGTCGGCGACGAGCCGGTCATAGCCGGCGCCGTCGCGGTGCCCGGTGATGACGAGCCGCTGGCCCTCGAGCTCGGGCGCCGCGACGGGTCCGGAGCCGGCCAACCGGTGGCCCGGTCCGGCCAGGACGAGCAAGGGCTCGCGGCCGAGACGCACCCGGCGCAGCTCCGCCGACCCGAACTCGGACGGCGCGATCATCGCGTCCAGACGCCCCTCGCGCAGGTCGCGCAGAAGGGTGCCACCGTAGGCCTCCACGACCGTCAGCTCGATGGCAGGGCGCTCGTGCCCGAAATGACCAAGGAGAGCCGAAGTCCCGGGCCAGCCGGCGCCGGTGACCAGCCCGAGACGGACGCTGCCGACCAGCCCTTCCTGGAGGTCGTGCCCGGTCGAGCGCGCGGCGTCGGCCGCCGCCAGGGCCGTGCGGGCTCGCTCGAGAAACAGCTCGCCGGCAGAGGTGAGGTCCACGCCACGCGTGTGCCGCTCGAAGAGCTGGACGCCCAGCTCGGACTCCAGCCGCCGGATCTGGGTTGACAGGCCCGGCTGGGCCACCCAGAGACGCTCCGCCGCGCGCGTGAAGCTGCGCTCCTCGGCGATCGCCACGAAGTACCGCAGATGCCGCAGTTCCATGACTCAGGCCGCTTCGGCGAGGTCCGAGTGCGCGTAGGCGAGCTCCCCGGCGGCCGCGCCCTCGGCGTCGAGTGCGGCCACGTACGCGGCGAACGCGCCAGGGCGCGACGCACGGTCCGTCACGAGGAAGTCGTCCCACCGCGACTGCACGACCAACTCAGCGTCGCGCCACATGTCGAGCGCGAGCGCCTGAAGCTGGGCCTGGTACAGCGGCGCACCGGGACGGATGAGGAAGGTCATGTCTCCGCCTCTCCTGTTGATCCGAACATGGCCGCGACGCTATGTCCGATGGCGGGACCCTCGCATCACCAGCGTTGACAGTCTGGCGCTGACTGACAGCCGCGATCTGGTAGCCGACCGGATCCGGCGTCTGCCCGACACGGCGACGGCCCAGCGGCCATGCGGCGCCGCTGGGCCGTCAATGCGGATGCGTCAGAGGAGACGGGGAATGCTCACGAGGCCGCCGCGCCGACCCTCCCCGCGTCGGACTTGTCCCCCGCCGCCGCGCCGTTGCGGTCCGGTGCGGTCCAGGCCTCGTCCACCTCGTCGGGCAACCGCTTGATCTCGAAGGCCAGCACGATGCGCATCACGCCGATCGCGACGGCCCAGATCCCGCCCACCGTGATCAGGGCGGCCAGCGTCGCGCCCGGGTTGGCGAGGGCGAGCACGCCGAGCGGGATCTCGAGCAGGCCGGTGATCAGCAGCAGCCACCAGTCGGACAGGACCCGGCGGGCGGCGAAGGCTCCGGAGATCGTGAGCGTGCCGACGACGATCAGCCACGCGCCGAGGAAGATCGCGAGCACGACGATCCCGGGACCGGGCCAGGCGATGATGACGATGCCCGTGGCGATCGAAAGAAGTCCCGTGACGACATTCGCTTGCCGCACGCGAGCATCGATGCCGGTGGTGAGGGCGTAGGTGACGCCCTGAAGGATGAACAGCGCACCGATGAAGGTGGCGAGGCTGCGGATGGACCAGTCGATGCTGAAGATCAGGACGCCGGCGACGATGAGCGCCAGGCCATTGACGAGCAGCCTCCACCAGTTGGCGGCCACGCGCTCAGCGGCCTCGCGGGTGAGCTTCCGACCGAAGTCCGGCACGATGCCGGGGGCGACGAACATGTTGGTTCCTCCTGGGACGGCTTCGTATGTGCTCGCAGCCTGCGTTCAGCCGCGTCGCACGTCCTAGACGCGGGATGCCGTCACCCCATCGCGCCGGCGTATGACGCCTACCGATCGAGGAGGCCCGCCACTGAGCTGACAGTGATGGCGACGATCACGGTCCCGAAGACGTACGAGAGCAGCGCGTGGTGCAGCGCGGCGCGGCGGACGCGCTTGGCGGTGATGTCGGTGTCCGAGATCTGGAACGTCATCCCGATCGTCAGCGCGAGGTAGGCGAAGTCCACGTAGTCCGGGGCCTCGCCGTGGAAGTCGATCCCGCCCT
>DASUYU010000307.1:0-15138 GCA_036377235.1 Thermoleophilaceae bacterium | reverse complement strand
GATCCGCGACCGCTACGGCGACGACCGCCGGACGCAGATCACCCACTCCGAGGACGAGATCGACATCGAGGACCTGATCGCCGACCAGCAGATGGTCATCGCGATCACCCACTCCGGCTACATCAAGACGCTGCCGCTGGCGACCTACCGCCAGCAGAAGCGCGGCGGGGTGGGCGTGACCGGGATGGACATGAAGGACGACGACTACATCGAGCACCTCTTCGTGAGCTCGACGCACGACTACCTGCTGTTCTTCACGAACCGCGGCAAGGTGTACCGGCAGAAGGTCTACGAGCTGCCGGAGGCGCAGCGCACCGCAAAGGGCCGCGCGCTCGTGAACCTCCTGCCGCTCCGCGAGGGCGAGCGCGTGCAGGCCGTCCAGGCCACGCGCGACTTCAAGGAGGGCAAGTACCTGGTGTTCGCCACGAGGAAGGGCCAGATCAAGAAGACCGAGTTCCTCGCGTACAACACGCCGATCAAGGCCGACGGGATCATCGCGATCAATATCCGCGACGACGACGAGCTGGTGGAGGTGCGCCGGACGAGCGGCGACGACGACATCATCATGGTGTCGCGCTCGGGCCAGGCGGCACGCTTCAACGAGGACCAGGTGCGCCCGATGGGCCGCGACACGGCCGGCGTGAAGGGCATGAACGTCTCACGCGGCGACAACCGCGTCCTCGCGATGGACGTCGTGCGGCCCGACACCGAGCTGCTCGTCGTCACGGAGAACGGCTACGGCAAGCGCACGCCGATCGAGGACTATCCGGTCAAGGGGCGCGGCTCGATGGGCGTCAAGACGATCGGCCTGACCGAGAAGAAGGGCGGCCTCGCCGGCGCGCTGATCGTCCGCGAGCACCACGACCTGGTCTTCATCTCACAGAACGGGATGGTCCAGCGCACGGGTGTGAAGGGCATCTCGAAGCAGGGCCGGCCCGCCCAGGGCGTGCGCGTGATGAACCTCCGCGACGACGACACGGTGAGCGCCGTGGCGCTCGTCATGGACACCGCCGCGGACACGTCCGCCCAGGTCGAGATCGACACCGAGATCGACACCGAGCCCGAGACCCAGGAATAGCAGAGGGGCGCCCCTCTCGGGACGCCCCTCAATTTCTGCTGGACTCGATCGGCGGCTCCTGTAGTGCGGCCGGCGGGACCACCACGGCCAGAGCCTTCGACGGTGTCACGGTTGGACTCCGCTAAGACGGGGCCCAGCTCCGGTCGTCTAGCGGCCGGACACCTCCAGGGTCCCGAAAAATCTGTCAGTCAAGCTCGGACCACCTCCTTTCCCTGGTCCGGCTATTGAAGCAGACCCGGAGGCTGTCCTGTTCAGGGCGTGGTGGTGGTGTTCGTCTGGGTCTGGCTCTGCTGCTGCTCGAGGTCGTCGACCCGCTTCTCGAGGTCGTCCACGCGGCCGTTCAGCTTGTCGATGTCCGAACCCGTGCTGTCGGCCTTCTTCTCCACGTCCTTGATCCGCCCGTCGAGGTTCGAGAGGTCGTCGGAGGTGGGCAGCTCGTCCACCTGCGCCTTCAGGTCGTCGATGCGGCCCGCGAGGTCGCGCTGGACGCGCGCCAGATCCGCCGCGGTCTGCGTCTTCCCGCTGTCGTCGTCCTTGTTCGCCTGAATCAGAGCGAAGACGCCAAGGGCGGTGGCCGCCACGGCCCACACCGCGGTGACGAGCAGCCACCGGCGCAGGCTCCTGAGGTCGCCGAGGGTTGCCGCACGGTCGTCCTCGACGTATGGGGCAGGGGGCGGATCGCCCGTCAAGCGGCCACCAGCAGGTACTGCTCCCAGGCCGCGGGAATCGTTGGCGCGGCCACGTGGATGAAGATCGCCGGGTTGGGTGCCTTCGGCGCGCGCGTCGGCACCATGTTCGCCTGCTTCGGCAGCCGGTCGCCCTTGCGGCGGTTGCACGGCGCGCAGCAGGTCACGATGTTCTCCCACGTGGACGGCCCGCCCTTGGAGCGCGGGATCACGTGGTCCACCGTGAGGTTGCCGCGCTCGTGGCCGCAGTACTGGCACGTCCACCGGTCGCGGGCGAACACGGCCCTGCGGGTGATCTTGCGCCGGTGCGCGTCGCGGGGGATGCGCACGTAGGTGAGGAGGCGGATCACAACGGGCCGGTCGAGCGTCAGGCTCTCCGCGTGGAGCGCCCAGTCGCCCTTCTCCAGCACCTCGGCGCGGTTCTTGAGGATCAGCACCGCCGCGCGGCGCACCGTGCAGACGTTGATCGGCTCGTAGGACGCGTTCAGCACCAACACCCGGCCGGACGACGTGGCGCGCTGCACAGGCCGGCCGGCCCCGGGCAGCGCGAGGGGAGGCCCTGGTTCTACGTCACCCGGCTCGGTCGTGAAGGACACGCTCGCCCGAACAGCCACGATGCGCGTCAGTTTAGCCAGGGGGGCCGCCCGTACGACCCCAGTACCCGCAGCTCCTCCACGTGCCCGCGCACCGCCTCCAGGGCCTCGTCCACCCGGCCGGCCCCGGCTGCGCCCTCGAGGTCCACGAAGAAGAAGTAGTGGCCGAGCCCGGTGCGGCGCGGGCGCGACTCGATCCGGGTCAGGTTCACGTGGCGGCCGGCGAACTCGTTCAGCACGTCGACGAGCCATCCGGGCGACTCGTCGCCGCCGCCCCAGAACACGATCGAGGTCTTCGGGTCCTCCCCCGGCTCGCCCACCTGGTCCTCGGGCGCGAGCCAGACGAAGCGGGTCACGTTGTCGGGGTGATCCTCGACGTTCGTCGCGACGATGTGGCAGTCGTACAGCTCGGCCGCGAGGCTCGACCCGAGCGCCACGCTCGCGTCGTCCGCCCGGCACACCGTCATCACGGCATCCGCCGTGGACGGCGCGCTCACGTGCTCGGCGTTCGGAAGGTGCTCGCGGAGAAAGCGGGCGCACTGCGCGGTCGCCTGCGGGTGGGACACCACGCGCTCGACCGTCGACAGCGACAGCTCCGAGCCGGCGATCACGCAGTGGTGGACCGGGTGGACCACCTCAGCCTCGATCCGCACCCTGTCGGCGTCGAGAGTCAGCGTGTCGAGCGTGATCGCCACGCTGCCCTCGAGCGCGTTCTCGATCGGCACGATCGCGCGATCCACGGCGCCCTCCTGGACCGCCATCACGGCGTCGTAGATCGTCGGGTACGGAATCGTCTCGGCGTCCTCCGGAGCGGAGGCGCGCAGGGCCTCCTCGCTGTGCGTCCCGGCGGGACCGAGAAAGGCGACTCGCATGGTCAGGCGCCGGCGGGCGTGCCTGCCATCGCCTCTTCCACAGCCTGCTGCTCCTCAGGCGAGAGCTCGTACTCGGGGTTGCCCTCGCGCACCTGCTTGACGTACAGCCGGGCTTGGTCGCGGTGGAGGATCGAGGAGATCACGACGCCCGTCTGGCGCTCGTCGAGCAGCGCCACCGTGCTCGACTGCTGCCCGGACAGCTCGTTCATGGCGTCGTAGCGGACGACGGAGGTGTGGGCGATGCACCCGTCCATCCGGTGCTCCGCGCCGCCCACCCGGCCCTCGAGCCCGCGCGCCACCTCCTCGACCCAGTCGCGCAACTGGACGAATGCCTCCTGCAGCGACGCGGCGTGCGCCGCGATGTCGGTCTCCGCGTCGCCGAGGATCGTGCGCTGCGCCGCACGCACCCGCCGCAGCTTCACGGCGAGGACGATCACCCAGATCAGGGCGATCGCGCCGAGGCCGGCTGCCGCGAGGGCCACGATCCCCTGCGTCGAGCTCAGATCGTCCACGGGCGCCAGGGTATCGGGCCGCTCAGCGGGTGAAGATGACCGTGAACTCGGCCTTGTTGTTGTCGGTGACCTCTTCGCCCGGCACCGGCTTCACGTTCACCGTGACCGGGACGTTCTGGCCGGTCGGGGGCTGGGAGCTCAGCGGGATGCTCGCCGTCTTCTGCTCGCCCGCGGCGATCTCCGGGATCGTCTCCTCGAGCTTCATCGCGTCGCCGCCGGAGCCCACCGTGACCGTCACGCCCACGTCGGTCTCCGTGCTGTCGCCCTGGTTCACCACCTGGACGTCGAACGCGATGTCCTTGGTCAGGGTGACGGTCGTGTTGCCGCCCGGGGTGAGCGCCACGCCGCCGAGGGAGACGGTCCCGAGCCCGTCACCGTGGAGGCCCGGTGTGGCGCTGCCGCCCGAGCCGCTGATGCCGGAGATCTGCTCGGCCACGAAATCGGGCTGGAGCCACTGGAGGTCCGTGAGGAAGGCGAGCGCGGGCTTCGAGGGCAGAGTCGCCGTCACGTTCTCCTGTTTGAGCGCGTCCTCTTCCTCGACAAGGAAGCGGCTCCTCATCAGCACGTCGCTCGCGTCGAACACGCGCATCATCTCGGCGATCCGCGCCGTGCTCTGGCGCCGCTCCTCCTGCGCCGTCGCCTTGGGCAGCTCCTCCGCGATCACCGACAGGGCGTCGCGGCGCAGGTCGAGGCCCTCCACGAAGTAGTCCTGTGCCTTCGAGAGCTGATCCGGCACGTCCAGGTTGCGCGCCCTGTCGGCGAGCGTGGCCGAATCGATCTTGAGCGTGTTCGCCTGGTTCTGGCGGTCCACGTCCTGGTTCTGGTCGCTCGGCGCCTCCAGGATCGAGAACAGCCGCCGGCTCTCCGCCTTCGACAGGTCCACGAGCTCGTTCGTGTTCCGGACGTAGTCCTGCATGTTGCGTTCCTTGCGCGCGTTCAGGCATCCCTTGAACGCCACGACGAGCAGAATGAAGACGAGAATGGCTGCGCCGGCGGCTATGGTCCTCCGGACCAACAGCGTTTGCCGGTCCGTGGAGGGACCGCGCGGCGGGCGGCGAGACGGGCGGCGTACAGGCTCGTCCGGTTCGTCGAGAAAGGACAGGCGAATCGCTCCTAGCGCAGTGCGCGCCTGGTGCGCGCGTCGTTGGGAGTATGAACGGGGGGCAGGACGCGCTCTCCAAAAACCGAACACGGAAGTGGCATGAGAACGCTCCCGCTAGGGGGATCTGACCCTACAGAACAGCTATCCGCGACATCGCACGCGCGGGTGATCCTGGGCCGGTACCGCATGGAGCGCCGCCTGGGAGCCGGAGGATTCGGCGTCGTATGGCTCGCCTGGGACGAGAAGCTCGAGCGCGAGGTCGCGGTGAAGGTGATCCCGCGCGAGCGGGGCGAGGGGGAGCGGGTCGAGCGCGAGGCGCGTGCGGCCGCCCGGCTGAACCACCCCGGCATCGTCGGAATCTACGAGCTGGCCTCCGACGACCACGACGTCTATCTGGTCTCGGAGCTCGTTCGGGGCCGAACGCTCGGGGAGCTGACCAAGGCCGGGGCGATCTCGGACCGGGACGTGGCGCGCATCGGGATCGCGCTGTGCGAGGCCCTGGAGCACGCTCACGCGCGCGGTGTGATCCACCGCGACGTGAAGCCCGGCAACGTGATGGTGCTCGCCGAGCCGGCCGCCGGCGCCGGCTTCGCCAAGCTCGCGGACTTCGGTGTCGCGCACGTGGCCACGGCGGACGAGCTCACGCGCACCGGCGACATCGTGGGCACGCTCGCCTACATGGCCCCGGAGCAGGCCGAGGGCGCCCGCGTGACCCCCGCGTGCGACGTCTACTCGCTCGCGCTCACCCTGTACGAGGTCTGGACGGGCACGAACCCGGTGCGCGCCGCGGGCCCCGCGGCGACCGCGCGCCGGCTCGGGCGGCCGCTGCCCTCCCTCGCGCGCATGCGCCGCGACCTGCCGCTGGCGCTGTGCGACGCGATCGACGACGCCCTCGAGGTCGATCCGGCGCTGCGGCCGGCTCCCGAGAAGCTGCGGGCCGAGCTGAAGGCGGCTGAGAAGGAATTGACGGATGAGGGCGGGTTGGTGGAGCCGGCCACGCTTCGCCGCGTGGGGCTCGCGACCACGGAGAGACGAGGTCTCTTCCGTAGGACCCGAGTCATCTCGGAACCTGGCGAAGCCCTTCCAGGCGTGTCGCCCTTGGACGACAGCCCGCGCCGCCCGCCGCGCATCCCCGAGCGGGTCGCCGCCGGGCTCGCCGCCGGCGGCCTCGTGCTGGCGTGCCTCCTCACGCTCGGCCCGGATCCCTCCTTCTCGCCGTTCGCCGCGGCGGGCCTCGCCGCGCTCGCCACGGCCGTCCTTCCGCGCGTCGGCTGGCTCCTGAGCGTGGTCGGGCTGTGCGCCTGGCTGGTCTCGCCGGAGGCCGATCGCCAGGGCACCGCGCTCGTGATCGCCGCGGCGGCGGCGCCCGTACCCTTCCTGCTTCCCCGCGCGGGCGTCCTCTGGTCCGTGCCCGTGCTCGCCCCGCTGCTCGGCACGATCGCCCTCGCGCCCGCCTTCGTCGGGGTCGCCGCGCTCGCGCCCACCCCCGCCCGCCGCGCGGGCCTCGCCGCCGCCGGCCTCTGGTGGGTCCTCATCGGCGAGGTGCTGACCGGGAGGATCCTGCTCTTCGGCGCTCCGGAGAGCGTCATGCCCCGCGGCCACTGGGACGGCTCGATCTCGGCAGCCGCGTCCGACGCGCTCGAGCCGCTCCTCACCAGCCCCGCGCTCGCGCCGGCGCTCGCGTGGGCTGCCGGCGCGGTGGTGCTCGCGCTCGTGGTCCGCGGCCGCTGGCTGGCGGTGGACCTGCTCGGAGCCGGCGCCTGCGCCGCTGCTCTGATCGCCGCCCACGCCGCGCTCGGGGACGCGCTCGCCGCGGATCTCCCTCTCGATCACGCCCGCGGCGGGGTGGCGGGTTGCATCGCCGCCGCCCTCGTCGTGATCGTCACCTACCACGCGGCAGGGGGACCGCGGCCCTCGCTGGCCCACCGGCCTCCGCGTATAACCACGGCTTAGGACTACTCTGCGGGACCAGATGAGCATGCTGCGCAACCTCGAGGCGAAGCTGGGGGGCCTTGTCGAGGGGGCCTTCGGCCGCGCCTTCCGCACAAGCGTCCAGCCGGTCGAGCTCGCCCACAAGCTGGCCAAGGAGATGGAGGACAACCAGATGGCCTCCGTCTCGCGCGTGTACGTGCCGAACCACTATCGCGTCTACCTGTCGGCGCAGGACCGCGAGCAGTTCGCGAGCTACGAGCCCGCCCTTCGCAAGGAGCTGTCCGACTACCTGCTCGAGCATGCTCGCCAGGAGCAGTTCGCCCTCTCGACACGGCCGCAGGTGGAGTTCCACACCGACGAGCGCCTCGACCTGGGCGAGTTCGGCATACAGGCGGAGCTGGTCGCGCTGCCGGAGGACGAGCGTCCCGAGGGCGAGGCCGGCCCGGCGCCCTCGTCGGGCGACTTCGGCCACACGATGGTCTACTCCCCGAGCCGTGACGCGCGCAAGGTCGAGCCGGTCGACGACCGCCGTCAGGCGCTGCTCGTGGGCGGCGGCCGCCGCAACGTGCTGAGCGGGAACCGCGTCGTCCTGGGGCGTAGCCGCGAGGCGGACATCGTGCTGCAGGACCCGAACGTCTCACGACGGCACGCCGAGCTCCGCCGCGAGGACGGGGGCTGGGAGATCGTGGACCTGGGGTCGACGAACGGGATCAAGGTCAACGGCCGGCGGGTGAACAACCAGCCGCTGCGTCCGGGCGACCAGGTCACGATCGGCGTGACGGACCTGACCTTCGAGCTCGACTAGACGATGGACGAGCCGGTCGCGGTCGCGCTCAAGTTCGGCTTTCTCGCCGTCCTGTACCTGTTCCTCCTGTGGGTCGTGCGCAGCTCCGCGCGCGACCTCGCCCGCTACAGCGGCAGCGCCGCCGCCGAGCCGGTGGAGGCGCCGAGCCCGAAGCGGCGGTCGCGCCCGCCGGCCGAGCGGCGCGACGGCGGCGCGCCGCGGCTGATCGTCGTGGCCGCCATGGGCCACGAGCCCGGCACCACGTTCGACGTGGGCGACGGCGCGATGTTCGGCCGCGCGGACGCGGCGGACATACGGGTGGACGACCCGTTCGCCTCGTCGTCGCACGCGCGCATCGACAACCGCGGCGGCACCATGTACCTGGAGGACATGGGGTCGACCAACGGGACGTACCTGAACGGGCGCAAGGTGCAGTCCGCCGAGCGGCTCGACATGGGCGACACCATCCGCATAGGCGACAGCGAATACCGCTACGAGGAGTAGCGGGTGGCGCTCCGCATCGTCGAACAGGCCGGTCGCACCGATGTTGGCCGCCAGCGCACCGCGAACGAGGACTCGCTCGCCGTTCGCCCGCCGCTGTTCGCGGTGGCCGACGGGATGGGCGGTGCGAAGGCCGGTGAGGTGGCCTCCGCGGTGGCCGTCGAGGCCGTGGAGCACGCGCGCGAGTCCGGCGAGCCCGCCGAGGCGCAGCTCGCGGGCATCGTCCGGGCGGCCAACCGGCGTATCTACGACCTCGCGGTGGCCGACGAGTCGCGCCGAGGCATGGGCACCACGCTCA
This sequence comes from Thermoleophilaceae bacterium, assembly GCA_036377235.1. GTDB lineage: Bacteria > Actinomycetota > Thermoleophilia > Solirubrobacterales > Thermoleophilaceae > JACVRW01. Next base: position 6,780 of record DASUYU010000307.1, on the reverse strand, counting down.
CGCTCGCGAAGGTGCACGGCGACGAGGTCAGCCTCGCGCACGTGGGCGACAGCCGCGCGTACCGCATGCGGGAGGGGGAGCTCCAGCAGCTGACCCGGGACCACTCGCTCGTCGCGGAGCTCGAGCGGAGCGGCCAGATCACGGCCGAGGCCGCGGAGCACCACCCGCAGCGCTCGATCATCACGCGCGCGCTCGGGCCGGAGCCGGACGTGGAGGTGGACACGTACACGCTGGCCGGCCGCGAGGGGGACGTCTTCCTGATCTGCTCCGACGGCCTCACGTCGATGATCTCCGACGACGAGGTCACCTCGATCCTGCGCTCGGCATCGTCGCTGGACGGCGCCGCCGAGGCGCTCGTCCGGGCCGCGAACCAGAGCGGCGGCAAGGACAACATCACCGTGATCCTGTTCCGGCTCGGGGAAGGCGTGCCGGGCGAGGAAGAGGACACGATCGCTCCGGCACCAGCCGACGACGAGACGATCGCCGGCACGCTGCACGCCGACGACCTCCAGGCGGCGGCCACAGCCTCCCCGGACGCCGACGTCACGGACGCGACGGTCATCCACCGCCGCCCCGAGCCGCTCGAACCCGTGGAGCGCGCGCCCGCCCCGGCACGCGGCCCCCGCCGCCGCCGCGGACGTGCCTGGCTCCGCGCCGCGCTGGCGCTGATCCTGATCGCGGCCGTGATCGGCGGCGCCTACGTGGCGAGCCGTCAGGTCTATTTCATCGGGACGAACGACGGCGGCCTCGTGACCGTCTACCGCGGGATCCCGTACGACCTGCCGCTCGGGATCCACCTCTACCAGGAGGAGTACGCGAGCGCGATGCCGGCGCGGGCGATCCCCGCGGCCCGGCGCGACAGGGTGCTCGACCACCAGTGGCGCAGCCGCGGCGACGCGGTCGACCTGGTGAGGGCGCTCGAGCGCGGCCAGCTCGACGCCGGGGCCTCGAACTGATGTCCGCGCGCACACGCGAGCTGTTCGGCCTTCTGCCGGTATCGCTGCTCGTGGCGGCCGGCTTCGCGGCCGTGCTCTCCACGCGCTCGACGGATGTCTCGAACGCGACGCTCACCTATGGCCTGTTCTTCCTGGGCCTGTGCGTCCTGGCGCACCTGTTCATCCGCGCCCGGCTGCCGGAGGCCGACCCGTACATGTTCCCGCTCGCCGCGGGGCTCGCCGGGATCGGGCTCGTCCTGATCTACCGGATCGACGCGGAGCTGGCGCGCGAGCAGGCGCAGTGGTTCGTGGTCGGGCTGGCGTTCTTCTGCGTGACGATCCTCCTGATCGAGGACCACCACGTGCTCGAGCGCTATCGCTACACGATCGCCGCGGTGAGCATCGGCCTCCTCGTGCTGCCGCGGCTGCCGGGGATCGGCGCGCAGGTGAACGGCGCGTACCTCGGCATCAGGGTCGGTCCGATCCAGTTCCAGCCCGCGGAGTTCGCGAAGCTCGGGATCATCGTCTTCCTCGCCAGCTATCTGCGCGAGACGGGCGACATACTCGTGCGGCCGCGGCTGCGCCCGTTGCCGTACCAGCGTCAGCTGCTCCTGTGGGGCATCCCCGCGGTGCTCACGCTGCTCGGGATCGCCGTGCTCGGCCTCGGCCCCGCGGGCTCGGTCCTCCTCGCGGTGTTCCTGTTCTCGTTCGCGGCGGTGATCCGCGACCGTCCTTCGCCGAAGCACTTCGGCCCGCTGCTGCTCGTGTGGGGCCTGGCGATGCTCATGCTGATCGTCATCCGCGACCTCGGCAGCTCGCTGATGTTCTTCGGCGGCTTCCTGGGGCTCCTGTGGGTTGCCACCGCGCGCCTCTCGCTGATCGGCGTCGGCTCGACGATGTTCTTCGGCGGGGCGTTCTACCTCTCGCAGCACCTCGCCCACGTGAAGGAACGGGTGGACATCTGGCTCGATCCGTTCGCCCGGGGGGTGGTGAACGACGAGGGCTACCAGCTCGCCCAGTCGCTGTTCGCGCAGGCGGACGGGGGCCTGTTCGGCCAGGGCTTCGGCCAGGCGCTGCTCGAGCTGCCGGGCGGGGGGACCATCCTGCCCGCCGCTCACACCGACCTGATCTACGCCGTGCTCACCGACGAGGCCGGCCTGTTCGGCGCGGCCGGCCTGATCGGCGTCTACCTGCTGCTCGTGTACCGGGGCCTCCGCACGGCGCTGTCGGCGGGAGACGGCTTCTCGAAGCTGCTCGCCACCGGGCTCACGTCCGTGCTCGCGATCCAGGTGTTCGTGATCGTGGGCGGGGTCACGCGGGTGATCCCGCTGACGGGCGTGACGCTCCCGTTCGTCTCGTACGGCGGCAGCTCGATCGTGGCCAACATGGTGCTGCTCGCCCTGCTCCTGATCGTGTCGGACCACGCGCGCCAGGACGCGCGCCGGCGGGGAGGGCTCGTCTAGCCGTGAACCGGCAGATCGTCCAGCTCTTCGGCCTCTTCACGCTGCTGTTCGCGATCCTCGTCGTCTTCACGTCGCGCTGGACGGTGTTCGAGGCGAGCTCGCTCACGGACAACCCGGACAACCGGCGGCCGCTGATCGAGGAGCAGAAGATCCCGCGCGGGCTGATCCTCGCCGACGACGGAAAGACGGTGCTGGCGAAGAGCAAGGGCCACGGGCGTGGCGAGAACCGCACCTACACCCGCACCTATCCGAAGGGCGGCGTGTTCGCCCACCCGGTCGGGTTCTCGTACCTGACGAACGGGCAGCGCGGCCTCGAGGCGAGCCGAAACGAGGACCTGGTCGGCAAGGAGAACGAGTTCGCGACGATCCTGTCCGGGCTCGAGAGCCGCGACCGCGAGGGCAACGACGTGGTCACGAACCTCGACCTGAAGGGCACCGAGGCGGCCGTGAACGGCCTCGCCGGGCGCAAGGGCGCGGTGGTGGCGATCGAGCCGTCCACGGGCAAGGTGCGCGTGATGGTGTCGATCCCCGAGTACGACCCGAACCTGATCCCGTCCCAGATCGGGCAGCTGAACCGTGACCGCGCGAACCAGCCGCTCCTCAATCGCACGACCCAGGAGCTGTACCCGCCGGGCTCGACGTTCAAGGTCGTGACCGCCACGGCCGCGCTCGACAGCGGGAAGATCACGCCGGACACGACGATCAACGCCTCGTCGCCGAAGACGATCAGCGGGGTGCCGCTGTCGAACGCCGGCGGTGAGCAGTTCGGCTCGATCACCGCGACGGACGCGCTCACGAATTCCGTCAACACCTACTGGGCGCAGGTGGGCGAGCGGATCGGCCGCGACACGCTGGTCGAATACATGCGCCGGTTCGGCTTCTACGAGAAGCCCCAGCTCGACTACCCGAGCTCACAGATGGCCCGGAGCGGCGTCATCAACGGAAAGGGCAACTACGTCGATGACGGCTTCGACGTGGGCCGCGTGGCGATCGGCCAGGGCGGCCTCGAGGGCGAGATCCGCGCCGCGCCGATCCAGATGGCCGAGGTGGCGGCCACGGTCGCGAACGGAGGGCGGCTCATGAGGCCGCGGCTCACCGACCGGATCGTGCACAAGGACGGCCGTATCAAGGAGCGCATCCAGCCGGACGTCCAGTCCGTCGTCATGAAGCCGGAGACGGCCGACCAGCTCGCCCAGATGATGAGACACGTGGTCGAGGAGGGCACCGGCACGGCCGCCGCCCTCTCAGGCATCACCGTCGCCGGCAAGACGGGCACCGCCGAGGTGGGGGCGAACCGCGAGTTCACCCAACCCTGGTTCATCTGCTTCGCGCCGGTGGAGGAACCGCGGATGGCGGTCGCTGTGACGGTCGAGCGCACTCAGGGCCAGGGCGGCACGGTGGCGGCGCCGATCGCGAAGTCGGTCCTCGAGGCGATGCTGGGCGGCGGCGGATGACCGAGGTGGCCGGCAACACGCTGGTGGACGGCCGCTACCGGGTCGTGCGCCGCATCGGGTCGGGTGGCATGGCGGACGTGTACTGCGCCGAGGACACCCACCTCGGCCGGCAGGTCGCGCTGAAGGTGCTCCATCGCCGCTTCGCGCAGGACCAGGAGTTCGTGGAGCGCTTCCGGCGCGAGGCGAAGTCGGCCGCCGGCCTCAACCACCCGAACGTCGTGGGCGTGTTCGACCGGGGCGAGCACGAGGGCACCTACTACATCGCGATGGAGTACCTGGAGGGGCGCACCCTCAAGGACATCGTGACCTCCGACGCGCCGCTGCCGCAGCAGCGCGTGATCGACCTCGGCCTCCAGATCCTCCAGGCGGCGGGCTTCGCGCACAGCCACGGGGTGATCCACCGTGACTTCAAGCCGCACAACGTGATCGTCGACGAGGCGGGCCACGCCAAGGTCACCGACTTCGGCATCGCGCGCGCGGGCGCCTCGGAGATGACCGAGACGGGGTCGATCATGGGCACGGCCCAGTACCTGTCGCCGGAGCAGGCGCAGGGGCACGCCGTCACGGCCACCTCGGACCTCTACTCGATCGGCGTGATGCTCTACGAGATGCTCGCCGGCCGGCTGCCGTTCGACGGCGACAGCGCCGTGGCGGTGGCGCTCAAGCACCTGTCCGAGCCGCCGCCGCCGATCTCGCAGTGGCGCCCCGACGTGCATCCCGCGCTCGAGGCGGTGGTGATGGCGGCGCTGGCGAAGGACCCGTCGCACAGGTGGCAGTCGGCGGAGGACCTCGCCGCCGGGCTGGAGGCCGCGCGCACCCAGATCGAGGCGGGCTCGAACGGCGGCCAGGACACCGCCGGATTCGCCGCGATCCCGCTGCCCGCGGTGGACGAGACGGCGCCCACGCAGCTGGCCGGCGCGCCGCCGCCTCCCCCCGTGGTCGTGGATCCCGAGGAGAGGCGGGACCGGCGCTGGCCGTGGTACGCGATCGGCGCGCTCGCGCTGGCGCTGGTGGCCGTGCTCGCCTACCTGATACTCAGCGGCGTCCTGGCGGCGGACAAGAAGCAGGTGCCGCGCGTGACGGGCAAGCAGCTCGTGGCGGCGCGGGCGATCATGGAGCGGGCCGGGTTCGACGTCCAGACCGAGCGCGTCCAGAGCGAGCAGCCGTTCGACCAGGTGCTCGACCAGGACCCGAACGCGGGCGAGGAGGCCGACGCCGGGTCGAAGGTCACGCTCGAGGTGTCGGGAGGGCCGGGAGAGGTGCTCGTGCCGCCGGTCGAGCGGCTGACCGAGGTGCAGGCGGTGCGCGAGATTCACAAGGCCGGGCTCGAGGTGACCTCCGATCCAGAGTTCTCGGACAAGGTGAAGAAGGGCTTCGCGATCCGCACCTTTCCGAAGGAGGGTGCGTCGGTCACGAAGGGCACGCGCGTGCGCCTGCTGGTCAGCCAGGGCCCGGAGCAGGTGAGCGTCCCGGACGTGACCGGGCTGTCGCGGGATTCGGCCGAGTCGCGCCTGCGCGCCGCGCACCTGACCGTCGAGGTGGACGAGCAGGACTCCGAGGACGTGCCGGAGGGCGACGTGATCTCTCAGAGCCCCACGGCCGGATCGGATGTGGCGCGGAACTCGACGGTGACGATCACCGTGTCCACCGGGAAGCCCAAGGTGACGGTCCCGGACGTGGTCGGGATGAAGGAGGGGAGGGCGAGCTCGACGCTGTCGCGGGCCGGGCTCAAGCCAGTGCGCGAGGAGCGCGAGGTCACCGATCCCACGCAGGACGGCGTGGTGATCGAGCAGCGGCCCGGGTCGGGCTCCGACGCGGACAAGGGCAGCGACGTGATCATCGTGATCGGCATCCTCAAGCAGGACGACTCGCTTTCGCCCTCGCCCACGCCGAACTCGCCCTGACCCGCGCTACCTGAGGAGCGACAGCTCCTGGACCTCGGCCTTCTCCCGCTCGGGCGGGAGCTCGCTGATCCAGAGCAGGTAGTTGCGGTACTTGTGCCCGCGCGTGCCGAAGCGGAAGGTGAAGTCCTCCTTGACGGGCCTCACCGGGGTGAGCCGCGTCCAGCCGCGCAGGTTCGGCGGGACTGTCTCTGAGCCGTAGACCGCGGCCTTGAAGCCCGGCGTGGCGGTCACGAGCGCCAGGGCGCGGGCGGCAATCAGCTTGCCGGCGTCCACGTACAGGCCGACGCCGGACTTGTGGCTGCCGGCGAAGCCGCCCTGGTAGCTCTCCGTGTCCCAGTTCGTGCTGCGGATGCCGTCGATGGCGTTGCGCGCCGCCTCGGGCGACTCCTGGTTGTCGCCCTCGGGGTCGTAGTCGCTCGCGGAGTTCCGCGCGAGCCGCACCTCGGACAGCCCGCGCGGCTTCTTCACGACCGGCCCGCCGGGGCCCTTCTCGGTGCGGGTGGCCAGGAAGACGGCGGTGACCGCGAGCGCGACGAGCACCACGAGCGTCAGCGCCAGCGCCCGCCTGGGCCGGCGCATCCGGATGGGGGCGAAGTCGGCGGTGTCGCCCGACAGCGACTTCAGGACCGTCGTGGCCTCGCCGGTCGTCTGCCCGGTGCGCGCGGCCTCGATGGCCAGCACCTCCTCCAGGTCGTGCACCATCTCCGAGACGTCCTGGTAGCGGTTCTGGGTCTCCTTCGCGGTGGCGCGCTCCACCACCCGCGCCAGCGAAGCGGAGATCTCCGGGCGTCGCCGCTGCACGTCCGGCAGCGGGTCGCGCACGTGCTTCATCGCCACAGCGACCTGCGTGTCCGCCTTGTACGGCGTCTCGCCGGTCAGCATCTCGTACAGCACGATGCCGAGCGAGTAGATGTCGGACTGGCCGGTGACCTCGTGCCCGAGCGCCTGCTCGGGCGACACGTAGTCCGTGGTGCCGAGCACGCGCCCCGTGGCGGTGAGGCCCTGCGCCTCGAGTGAGCGCGCG
>DASUYU010000306.1:0-13593 GCA_036377235.1 Thermoleophilaceae bacterium | reverse complement strand
GCGCTGACTCCGCGCCGGGTGGACCGGGTCACTGCGACCAGCCTCGCCTCGAGGCCGGCCGCCGTGTCGCAGCCGATCGTGGCGCTGACGCCTCGCTTCAGCAGCCTTGCCCGCGTCACACGTGCCCGCACCCCGGTGAGGGTGCATGCGGGCGGGACGCGGTCGGCGCTCGCGGGCCGCACGTTCGCCGTGGTAACGGTCTCGCAGTCGAGGGCGACGTCGAGCTGGTCGACCTCGGCCGCGTCGGCGCCCGGGCCGCAGCGGACGAAGTCGGCGAAGCCGTCGCGCGTGACGGCGTGGTCGGCGCCCTCTAGCAGGAGCAGGAAGTCGCTGCCGTCCAGCGGATTCACCGTGTCGTCGCCCTTGTCCATCTCGAATACGTTCGCGCCCGTCGTGCCGGTCACGGTCGAGCGCACCGACTGCGAGACGCCGGCGTCCTCGAAGCCGATCACCGACGCGCTGCCGCTGCCGATCGCGGAGAACGCGCCCGCGGTCAGGTCAAGCGAGAACTCGAGCGGGGGCGGCGGCACGGCGCCCGCCGCGACGTTGACCTCGTCGCGGCCAGGACCACCGTCCAGCACATCGCCGACCCCGTCGGTCGCGTCCAGCGAGGTATCGTCGTTCCCTGGGCCGAGATCGACGCGGTCGTTGTCCCCAGGTCCACCCTCACCGAAGTCGTCGCCCGCGCCGGTCTTGATGGTGTCGGTGCCGCCCTCGTCGTCCTCCACGTTGTCGTTCCCGTCGCCGGTCGTGAGGGTGTCATTGCCGAGCCCGCCCTCCACGAAGGCGGCCACCTGCTCGTGGCCCGGCGCGAACGGGGTGGCGACGATCTCGTCGTCACCATCGCTGCCCTCGACCTGGATCCTGGCGGTCCCGCTGCCGTGGAAGTGGTCGCTCAGGTCGCCCAGGTTCACGGAAGCGTGGGTCACAGCCGAGTCCGTGCAGGTCACGGTGGTGGTCCCGGTCCCGTCGCACTTGGTCTCGAGGAGCGGGTTGTAGGTGATCGTGTCGCCGGTGTCGGTGACCGTGAAGGTTCCGGGTGCGATCGTGAGCGTGACGTCGTTCGCGACGCCGGCATCGGCCGTGAAAGTCGCGCCGTTGCTGTCGACGGTGACCGTCCCGGCGCTCGCGGCGGCCGGCGCGGCGAGCGCCAGCACCAGGGAGGCCGCTGCGGCAAGCCGGCGCATCAGCGCACCCTCACGGTCTTGGTGACCCGCCCGGTATTGCCGAACTCGTCGCGCGCCGTCGCGGTCAGCGTTGCCTTGAAGCGACGGCCGAGCACGGATCGGAGCCGCTTCGGGACCGTCAGCCGCGCCCGCACGCGCGCGGTCCCGACCTGCAGCTTCCGCTCGGCCAGGACGAGGTCTCCTGCCCGCGCGGTCACGAGCCGGCCGCGCCGGAGCCGAACCGGGACCGTGAGCCTGACGAGCACGGCGGCCTGTTCGCTGCAGGTGAGCCTTGGCACAAGGCCGTGCAGGAAGGCACGGCGGCGGAGCCGGCCGCGCACGCCGGCCATCTTGCACGACGGCGCATCGGCGTCCACGCCGGCGGGACGGACGGGCTGGACCTGGACGTTCTCGCAGTCGTACAGCTCGTCGAACTGGTCGGCCTCGACGGTGTCTGTGCCGGTCCCGCAGAGGCCGAGGTCGGCGTAGCCGTCCCGCAGGCGCAACCTATCCGCGCCACCGTACGCCTCCACCCGGTCCGGGCCGCCTCGCGGGTCGAGCACGTCGTCGCCGTCGAAGGTGCGCAACAGGTTGGGGCCATCGGTTCCGCTCGCCGTGACCGGTGAGCCGCCGCCGTCGAAGGTCTCGAACTGCTTGACGGTCGCCGACATGCTGCCGCCGGCCGTCTGTGTGGCGGTTCCGGCGAGCAGGTCGACGCTGATCGCCCTCAGGAAGGGTGGCTCGAGCTCGTTGGTGTTCACGTCCAGCTCGTCGGTGCCCGGCCCGCCGTCGTAGGTGTCGCCCGTCCCGTCCGTGAGCGAGAAGCCGAGCGAGTCGTCGCCCGGGCCGCCCTCGGTGAGCTCGCCGTCGCCGACGCTGGGGGAGAGTCCGTCGTTGCCGTCCCCGCCGCGAATGGTGTCGACGCCGCCGCCGCCGAACACCTGGTCGCTCGCGGGCCCGCCGGTCACGGTGTCGTTGCCGTCGCCCGTGAGGTTGCCGGCGCCATCGTCGCCGAAGACGTTCGTTCCGCCGGTCGGGGGGCCGAGCACCGTGAGCTTGTCCGAGCCGTCGCCGCCGACGACCCGCAGGAAGCCGCTCCCCTGGACGTTGGCGGAGTCGTCCCCGTCCTTCAGGTCGACGACAAGCTGAGTCGGGATCGACGCGAGCGTGCAGGTGACGGTCTTTGTGCCGCTGCCGCTGCAGCCGGGCACCGCCGTATCGATCTCGTCGCCGTTGTCGGTGATCGCCAACGAGGTGCCGCTCCAGCTCGCGATCACGGCGTTGGTCTCCGCGTCGCCCGCAGTGAAGTTCACGACGGTCGCCGGGGACGTCAGGGTGCCGTTTGCGACCGCGGCAGGCGCGGCCACGCCGCACGCGACCAGAACGGCGCAGGCGAGGAGAAGCGAGCGAGCCCTCACTGGGCGATATTACCCCGCCCCGCTAGGGTGCCGCGGATGCACAAGCGGGCGCGTCGCGGGTAGGGGTTGGGCATGCGCGCGATCACGATCATTCCGGGCCGGCCCGACAGCGTCGAGCTCACGGAGCTCCCCGACCCTGAGCCGAAGGACGGTGAGCTGCTGGTCGAGCCCCTGCGGCTCGGCGTCTGCGGCACCGACCGCGAGATCGCGGAGGGTGCGCACGGCGAGGCGCCGCCCGGCCACGAGCGGATAGTGCTCGGCCACGAGCTGCTCGGCCGCGTGAAGCAGGGCGGGGGAGGCTTCGAGGAGGGTCAGCTCGTGGCGGGCATCGTCCGTCGGCCCGACCCCGTCCCGTGCGCCTGCTGCGCCAGGGGCGAGTGGGACATGTGCCGCAACGGCCAGTACACCGAGCGCGGCATCAAGGGCCTCGACGGCTACGGCGCCGAGCTGGTGACGATCGAGCCGGACTTCGCGATCCCCATCCCCGACGAGCTCGGCGACCTCGGCGTGCTCACCGAGCCGTCGAGCATCCTCGCCAAGGCGTGGGAGCAGATCGATCGCATCGCCACGCGGGCGTGCTCGGTGCACGAGCGCGTCCTGATCACCGGGGCGGGGCCGATCGGGCTGTTGGCCGCGCTCATGGGGAGGCAGCGCGACCTCGAGGTGCACGTGCTCGACCGAGCCGAGAAGGGCATCAAGCCGGACCTCGTCAAGGCCCTGGGCGCCGAGTACCACACGGGCGACATCACCGACTGCTCCAAGCGCGCCGAGCCGGACATCGTGGTCGAGTGCACGGGCGTGGCCGAGCTGGTGGCGGGCGCGATGCAGCACACGGCGCCCGGGGCGATCGTCTGCCTCACCGGCGTGGCCAGCTCGCGCTCGCTGAGCCTCGACATCGGCGCTCTCAACAACGAGCTCGTGCTCGAGAACGACGTGGTGTTCGGCTCCGTGAACGCCAACCGCAGGCACTTCGAGCAGGCCGTCAAGGCCCTGACCGGCGCCGACCGCGACTGGCTCGGCCGCATGATCACGCGCACCGTGCCGCTCGACCGCTGGCCGGATGCCCTCGAGCGCGGCGACGACGACATCAAGACCGTGGTCGAGTTCTCCCGTCCGTAACGGCCCGATCCCGATACCCTCGTCCCGGATGCCGACCTCCCTTGTGACAGGCGGCGCGGGCTTTCTCGGCTCGCACCTGTGCGACTACCTGCTCGCGCGAGGACAGCGGGTGATCTGCGTGGACAACCTCGAGACCGGGTCGCTCGAGAACATCCGCCACCTCAAGAACGGGTCCAACTTCCGCTTCGAGATGTTCGACATCACGAGCCACTACGAGCTCGACGAGCCGGTCGACTTCGTCTACCACATGGCCTCGCCGGCCTCCCCGATCGACTACGCGCGGCTGCCGCTCCACACGCTCAAGGTGGGGGCCTACGGCACGCACAACACGCTCGGCCTGGCGAAGAAGCACCGGGCGCGGTTCCTGCTCGCCTCGACCTCCGAGGTGTACGGCGACCCGCTGGTCCACCCCCAGCCCGAGACCTACTGGGGGAACGTGAACCCGATCGGCCCGCGCGGTGTGTACGACGAGGCGAAGCGCTACGCCGAGGCGCTCACGATGGCCTACTTCCGCCAGCAGGGGGTGGACACCGCGATCGTGCGGATCTTCAACACCTTCGGGCCGCGCATGCGGCCGAACGACGGCCGCGCCATCCCGGCCTTTCTGGGACAGGCGCTCGCCGACCGCCCGGTGACCGTGTTCGGCGAGGGCTCCCAGACGCGCAGCTTCTGTTACGTCGACGACCTGATCCGCGGCCTCGTGCTGCTCGCGGAGTCCGAGGTGCACGAGCCCGTCAACATCGGGAACCCCGACGAGATGTCGCTGCTCGAGATGGCCAAGCTGATCATCGAGCTGACCGAGTCGCGCTCGGAGGTCGTGTTCGAGGCGCTGCCGGTGGACGACCCGCAGGTGCGCCAGCCGGACATCACGCGGGCGCGCGACCTGCTCGGGTGGGAGCCGGAGATCGACGTGCGCGACGGCATCGGCCGGACGATCGAGCACTACACCCAGCTGCTCGGCCACAGGGCACCCCGGTGAGCTCGTCCGAGGCCAAGAACCTCGAGGTCATCTCGCAGGCGATCGACCATCACAACACCACGTGCGAGTGGCCGGCGGTCGCGGTCGAGATGAACCCGTTCGAGGTGGACCGCCTGGGCTGGGACTCGATCCGCGGTCTCGAGATCCGCGCAAACCCGGACATCGGGACGGGCTCCTTCCGCATCGTCTGCGCCCGCGAGGACGGGCTGCCGGCCGAGGAGGAGACGGTCGAGGCGGTGTCGGACCAGACGGTTCCGGCCGAGTTGACACCGCTCCGCTGATCCTGGACGACTGTCCTAGTCCGCGGCGCGCCTGGACTTTTGTTTTTCCGGTAGTTGCCGATACATCCCTAACTCCCGCAACCGGCGTCCTAGTGCGGGAAAGGGCTCCGTATCGACTTCGCGCGCATTCGTCATCTGGCAGTAGCCGTGGCCGCCCTCGGCGGCCTCGTCACCGGCGCATCGCTTGCCGGTGCCGAATCGCCGCGCCCTGACACCTCTCCGCACCTCTTGGTCGTGCCGGGAACGGCACAGGGAGAGCTCGCTCTCGCGCGTGCGGACGCGCGCGTGGTTGCGCGCTACGAAGACTTCTCGCTGGTGGAGGCGACCGGGAACGACGTGGACCGACTGCGCAACGCCGGCGCAGGCAAGCGGGACGACATGCGCGATGTCGTTCTCGCCGGAGGCCAGGTCGACCCCGCACAGCGCCCCTCGCTGGCGGCGAAGGACGCGCCGGACAGAGGCGAGGCACTCGTCCTCGTGCAGTTCGTCGGGCCCGTCAAGGACGAGTGGCTCGCGAAGCTGCGGGCCACTGGAGCCACCGTGCTGGGCTACGCCGCCCAGAACGGCTACATCGTGCACGCGGCGGGAGACGCTCTCGACCGCGTGACCGAGCTCGTGGGGTCATACCCCGCGGTACGTGCCGCCACCGCCCTGCGCCCGGCCGACAAGGTCGAGCGCGGGGCGGCGAGCGGTCGTGTGGCCGTGCAGACGGTGGCGGGAGCGCCCGGCGCGGACGTCCGCGCCGAGGCGGCCGGGGACGGTCCGAAGCTCGCCCCCGACCTGTCCGCCGTGCGCGTGCGCACCCAGTTCCTCGACCTCTCCGCGACCGAGGTGGCCGACCTGGCCGCCGACCCGGCCGTGGTGGCGATCGAGCCGGCGGGCGTGCCGAAGCTGCACGACGAGCGAGCCGCCCAGATCGTGGCCGGGAACCTTTCCGGCAGCGCGCCGAGCGGTCCGGGATACGACGCATGGCTGACGACGAAGGGCTTCGGAGCCCCCTTCGGCTTCGCCATCGACGTGACGGACTCGGGTCTCGATCGAGGAGACACGACCGTCGTCCACCCGGACCTGCTCGGACGAGTCGATTACGCGCACGACTTCACGGCCGACCCGGACGCCACCGACTGCGGCGGCCACGGGACCAACGTGACGTCGATCGCGGCGGGTGTGGGCACGTCGGGACAGGATGCCCAGGGCTACAAGCATGGCCTCGGCGTGGCGCCGTACGCGAAGGTGGGCGCCTCGAAGATCTTCCGCTGCAGCGGCGCGGCCGCCGCCGTGAACTACGCGCAGCTCACCTCGGACGCGTACGCGTCAGGGGCGCGGATCTCGAACAACTCGTGGGGCATCTCGAACTTCGGCGGCTACCACGTGGCCTCGCAGGCGTACGACGCGCTGGTGCGTGACGCGTCCACGGGCACGCCCGGCAACCAGGAGATGGTCGAGGTCTTCTCCGCCGGAAACGACGGGGACGGAAACGGCAACCCGGCGGACCCGAAGGGCGACGAGGGATACGGCAGCGTCAGCTCGCCGGGCACCGCGAAGAACGTGATCACCGTCGGCGCCGCGGAGAGCGTGCGCGACTCGGGCACGGACGGCTGCGGCGTCACGAACGCCGGCGCCGACAACGCGACCGACATCATCAACTTCTCCGGCCGCGGGCCCACCCAGGACGGCCGAATGAAGCCGGACGTGGTGGCGCCGGGCACGCACATCACGGGCGCCTCGCCGCAGCATGGCGGGTACTCGGGCTCCGGCGTATGCAACGCCGAGTTCGCGGGCAGCACCTTCTACTCCCTGGTCTCGGGCACCTCGCAGGCCGCGCCGCAGGTGTCCGGCGCCGCCGCGCTCCTGCGCGACTGGTACGTGCGCACCGTGAACCCGCAGCCGCCGTCGCCGGCCATGACGAAGGCGATGCTCGTGAACACCGCCACCGACCTCGACGGCGGCGACAGCGGCAAGGGCGCCGAGATCCCGCCGGCCCCGAACACGGACGAGGGCTGGGGCCGTGTGGACGTGGGCGCCGCGCTCGACGACACCCAGCGCGAGTACGCGGACCAGGACACGGTCCTCGACGCGACCGGCCAGAGCTTCCTCCGCTCCTACGCGATCGCTGACAGCTCCCGCCCGGTGCGGGTCACGCTCGCCTGGACCGATCCGCCCCCGGCGACCGTCACCGGCAACGCGTTCGTGAACGACCTCGACCTCGAGGTGAGCGCCGGCGGCCGGACCTACCGCGGCAACTGGCTTGCCGGCGGCGTGTCCGTGCCGGGCGGCCAGGCCGACTTCCGGAACAACCTCGAGAACGTGGTGCTCCCGGCGAGCACGGCCGGGCGCATGTCGGTGAAGGTCGTGGCCAAGACGCTCGGCGGCGACGGCGTGCCGGGCAACGGGAAGCCGCTCGACCAGGACTTCGCGCTCGTCGTCTCGAATGCGCAGGAGCAGGCGTCCTCGCCGGTGCTCGTCCAGGGCGCCACGACGGTCGACGACACGATGGACCCGCAGAACGGCGACGGCGCGCTCGAGCCCGGCGAGTACTTCACGCTCCACCAGGGAGTCAGGAACACCGGCACCGACGTCGCGACGGGCGTGACATCCACGCTCACGGGCAACGGGTCGCTGAACATCTCCCAGGCCGACTCCGCCTACCCCGACATCACCGCGGACACCGAGCAGGAGAACTCGACCGGCTTCGACGGCATGCTCGCCACGACCGCCACGTGCGGGGTGGACGCCACCGGTGTGCTCGACGTGACCAGCACCGAGGGCGGCACGCAGGCGGTGCCCGTGAACATCCCGACGGGGCGCCCGGGCCCGCCGACCACCCACACGAAGACCGAGACGCTGCCGATCCCCGACGACGACGCGGGCGGCGTGGCGTCCAACCTCTATGTGCCGGTCAGCGGCCGCATCAAGGACCTCGACGTGCGCGTCGACAGCATCGACCACAGCTTCGTGGGCGACCTCAAGGTGGAGCTGACGAGCCCGGACAACTCCACGACCGTCCGGCTGATCGAGCACGTGGGCGGGCCGAACAACGGCGGCGACGACCTCGTGAACACGGTGTTTGACGACGAGGCGCCCACGGTGATCGGGTCGGCCGGCAGCGCCGCGCCGTACACCGGCAGCTTCCGCCCGCAGGGCGACCAGCTATCGCGCTTCGACGGGAAGGAGCAGCAGGGCACGTGGAAGCTGCGCGTGAGCGACCGGTACGAGAACGACACCGGCTCGCTGCTCGGCTGGAGCATGATCATCCGCACCGCTCAGTGCGACCCGAACGTGAACGCGCCCGAGACGCAGATCCAGGCCGCGCCGCCGTCCACCGTGGGGTCGCGCCACGCGAGCTTCCAGTTCGGCTCACCGCGGCCGAACGCGCAGTTCCAGTGCCGCCTCGACGGCGGCGACTTCATGCCGTGCTCGTCGCCCCAGGAGTTCGGCAACCTGCCGGAGGGCGACCACACCTTCGAGGTGCGGGCGTACGACCAGTACGGAAACGTGGACGGCAGCCCGGCGATCTACAAGTGGACCGTCGACGTGACGGCGCCCGGACCGCACATCGCGGCGGCCGGCGGCTCGACCCCGGTCGTGCAGGGCACGGCGGGCACAGCCGCCGGCGACGACCCGAGCGTGAGGGTGGACCTCTACTCGGGCGGGGCGGCAAGCGGCGCGCCCTCGCAGTCGATGGTGGTGGCCCGCGACGGCTCCGGATCCTTCAGCGCCCAGTTCGACCCCGTCGCCGCCGGCACGTACACCGTCGCGGCTCGCCAGAGCGACGCCGCGGGGAACGGCGGATCGAGCACACCCGTGAGCTTCACGGTGGGCGGAGCGGCCGTCGCGCCGCCCGCCTTCGCCGTCATGGCGATGGATGAGTCGATCGCCGACGCCGCGGCCGGCCGTCTGACGACGCTCAGCTCGTGCGAGGGCGCGTGCTCGCGGAGCGCGTCGCTCACGGTCTCGTCGCGGGTGGCCACGAGGCTCGGCCTGCCGCACCGGGGCAGCGCGCCGGTGCGCATCGGCGGCGGCGCGAGCAGCGCGGGCGCGGGCGCGGTGAAGGTGGGCCTGAGCCGCAAGGTGCGCCGCGCGCTCGGCCGCAGCGGCGGGACCAAGGCCACGCTCGCCGCGACCGCCGGCTCGGTGTCGATGGCGCGCGCGATCACGCTTCGGCCCGAGCTGAGCCCGGCGCGGGTCGCGAGAGGCGGCCTGAGGCTCGCCGCAATCTGCTCGTCGCAGTGCACGATCGCCGGCCGCCTGATCGTGAGCGCCTCAGGCGCGCGCCGGCTCGGGATCCGCTCCGGCGGGCGCAGCGTGGCGATCGGCAGCGCGACGGTCGGCGCGTCCGCGGGCACCGCCCGCACCCTCACGGTCCGGATCGCGCGCAGCGTCCGCCGCGCGCTGTCCCGCGCGAGGGGCGCCGACCTGACGCTCGAGGTGAAGGTCTCGGGGCCGACCACCGCCGCGCGACGCGCCACCCGCCGCGTGACGCTCGGATAGCCGGATGTACGAGCGTGAGCTAGCTCGGATCTGGGTGTTACATAGCAACGACCCCACCCACGCCAAAGGAGATGATATGACCGCAGCGATGAAGCGAGTCGTCGGTCTCGCCGTGCTCGTCGTGGCCCTGCTTGTTCCCAGCACGGCCATGGCACGGGACCGCGACCACGATCACATGCGCGACGGCTGGGAGCACAAGTACGGGCTCTCGACCAAGAAGGCGAACGGCCACAGGGACCGCGACCACGACGGCCTCGTGAACGTCGCGGAGTTCCGTGCACACACCGACCCGACGGATGCGGACACCGACGACGATTGCGTCGGAGACGACGACGAGGACGCCGATGACGATGGCCTCGACAACGGCGACGAGATGCGCGACCACACCGGCATCCGCGACAGCGACTCGGACGACGACGGCGTCAAGGACGGCGCCGAGGACCGCGACGACGACGGGATTGCGAACTCCGAGGACAACGACGACAACGACGACGGCGAGGCCGACGATGAGGACGGCGACGGCGAGCAGTGCCAGTCGGGTGACGACGACGGGGGCGAGCACGAGTCCGGCGACGACGATTAGGACCGGCTTCAGGTCCACTTAAGAAAGGGCGGCCACGATCCCGGCATGCGACCGGGTGTCGTGGCCGCCCTTCTCGTCCCAGCAGCGCTCCTCGCCGGCTGCGGCGGCGGCTCGGGCGTTGCGGAGATCGCGAGCCCGCTGCCGGTGCGGCTCGCCAGCCACCACGGGATCCACCGGATCAAGCACGTCGTGGTGATCATGCAGGAGAACCGGTCCTTCGACTCGTACTTCGGCACCTTCCCCGGGGCGGAGGGGCTGCCGACGGACGGGGGCGGGAACTTCACCACCTGCGTGCCCGACCCGCGCACGGGCGCGTGCGACTACCCGTACCACAACCCGAACCAGGTGAACGGCGGGGCGCTGCACAACGGCGACTCGGCTCGCGCGGACATCGACAACGGCCGGATGGACGGCTTCGTGCGAACCGCGGAGCAGCCGGGCGGACGCGGTTGCGGCGACACGGCGCCGATCTGCGCGTCGAACGCGCCGCCCGACGTCATGGGCTACCACGACGCTCGCGAGATCCCCAACTACTGGCGCTGGGCGCACGACTTCACGCTCCAGGACCACATGTTCGAGCCGACCGCCTCGTGGAGCCTGCCCGCGCACCTGTTCATGGTCTCCGGCTGGTCGGCGCGCTGCACACGCGGCGGCGATCCCATGAGCTGCGTGAACGACGACGAGCTCGGCGGCTTCAAGACGGCTCAGATCACCGGCAAGCCCGGCGCCGACGGCCCAGCCACGAGCGGCGCCGCCGCGCTCCGCGCCGTGACGCGCTGTCTCGAGCGTCACGGCATCCGCCGCCAGCCGTACGGACTCGACCTGCGGGAGCCGCGCCTGCCGGACGCGCTGGCGCTGTGCCGTCACCTCGCGCCTCCCGCGGAGGCCAGGCGGCTCACCGAGTACGGCAACTACGCCTGGACCGATATCACCTGGCTGATGCACATGCATCACGTGAGCTGGCGCTACTACATCCACAAGGGCACCGCGCCCGAGAACATCCCCAGCACGACGGCCGAGATCTGGGATCCGCTGCCGTCGTTCACCGACGTCCGCCGTGACGGTCAGACCGGCAACGTGACGGACGTCTCGCACTTCCTGGCCGCCGCGCGTGGCGGGCATCTCCCCAACGTGTCCTGGGTCGTACCTGACGAGACCCACTCAGAACACGCGCCCGCCACGCCGGCGGCCGGGCAGCGCTACGTGACCCGGATGATCGACTCCGTGATGAACGGACCCGACTGGGACAGCACCGCCATCTTCCTGACCTGGGACGACTGGGGCGGCTTCTACGACCACGTTGCGCCGCCGACGGTGGACGGCAACGGCTACGGCATGCGCGTGCCGGGCCTCGTGATCAGCCCGTACGCCCGCCGCGGCCACATCGACCACCAGGTGCTGTCGTTCGACGCGATCAACAAGTTCATCGAGGACGACTTCCTGGGCGGCCAGCGGATCGACCCGAGGACCGACGGCCGGCCCGACCCGCGCCCCGACGTTCGCGAGAACGCGAAGATCCTCGGCGACCTCGCGGCCGACTTCGATTTCACTCGCAGGCCGCGCGCGCCCGACCCGCTGCCGCTCGACCCGGCACCTGGGCCGGCGAGCACGCCGGGCACCTAGCCGTCACGATCCCCTGCGTGAACGGCAAGGTCACGAGCGACGTCTGGTGGAAGAACTGCGTCTTCTACTGCCTGGACGTCGAGACGTTCCTGGACTCGGACGGCGACGGGTGCGGCGACCTCCCGGGCCTGTGCGACCGGATCGACTACCTCGCGGGGCTGGGCGTCGATTGCCTCTGGCTCATGCCGTTCATGCCCTCGCGCCAGCGTGACGACGGCTACGACATCACCGACTTCTACGGCGTCGATGCCCGGCTCGGCACGCACGGCGACCTGCTCGACGTGGTGCGCACGGCGGGGGAGGGCGGCATCCGGGTGATCGCCGACCTCGTCGTGAACCACACGTCCGACCAGCACCCCTGGTTCCAGGACGCGCGCCGCGGGCCGGAGTCGCCCTTCCACGACTTCTACGTCTGGCGCGACGAGAAGCCCGAGGAGAAGCCGGGCGACGTGGTCTTCCCCGATCAGGAGAACTCGAACTGGGAGTTCGACGAGGAGGCGAAGCAGTGGTACATGCACAGCTTCTACTCCCACCAGCCCGACCTCAACGTGGCGAACGCCGAGGTGCGCGACGAGATCGCTCAGACGGTCGGCTTCTGGCTCGGCCAGGGGTTGAGCGGCTTTCGGGTCGACGCCGTGCCGTTCCTGATCGAGCCATCCGGAACCGATCCGCGGACGCGGCGGGATCCACACAGGCTCATACGAGACCTGCGGCGGTACATCGGCCGGCGCAGGGGTGACGCGGTGCTGCTGGGAGAGGTCAACCTCGCTCCGGTCCAGCAGCGCGAGTTCTTCGGCGACGAGGACGGCGACGAGCTTCAGATCATCCTGTCGTTCACGGTGAACCAGGCCCTGTTCCTCGCGCTCGCCCGGGAGCAGGCGAGCCCGCTCGCCCGGGCGCTCGAGACGCTCCCGCCGATCCCCGAGGACTGCCAGTGGGCCAACTTCGTGCGCAACCACGACGAGCTCACGCTCGACAAGCTGAGCGAGGACGAGCGCCAGGAGGTGTTCGCCGCGTTCGGGCCGGACGAGGAGGTGCAGCTCTATGGGCGCGGCCTGCGACGCCGGCTGCCGACAATGCTCGGCGGCGACCAGCGCCGCATCAGGCTCGCGTACTCGCTCGCATTCTCGCTCCCCGGCACGCCGGTGCTCTTCTATGGCGAGGAGATCGGGATGGCCGAGAACCTCGCGATCGAGGGGCGCTACAGCGTGCGGTCTCCGATGCAGTGGTCGTCGGATCCGCAGGCCGGCTTCACCACGTCCGGCGAGCCGTGCCGGCCGCTGGTCGAGGAGGGGCCGTTCTCCTACCGCGAGGTGAACGTGGCGAGCCAGCGGCGGGACCCGCACTCCCTCCACAACTGGATGGAGCGGCTGATCAGGCGCCGGCGCGAATGCCCCGAGTTCGGCTGGGGCACGTGGTCGGTTCTCGACGCGGGTGACGACGCGGTCTTCGCCCACCGGTGCGACTGGGAGGACTCGACCGTCGTCGCGGTGCACAACCTCGCCGGTCGCGACGCGAGCGCGCACCTCGTGCTCGGCGTGGACGGGGAGCTGGTGGACCTCTTCGAGGACGAGGACCTCGACCTCGACGCGGGCGAGCTGACGCTCGAGCTGGATCCGTACGGCTGCCGCTGGTTCAGGCTGCGCCGGCCGGGCGCGCTCCTCCCGCCCTAGCCGGACAGCTTCTCGACGGCGGCGAGGTCGTAGTCGCCGTGGTCTGTGCCCAGCCCCTGCGCGACCATCGCGGCGGCCGCGCAGCCGAGCCGCGCCGCGGCCGGGCGGTCGCGACCGAGGCTGAGCCCGCGGAGGAAGCCGGCGGAGAAGGCGTCGCCGCAGCCGGTGGTGTCCACGGCGTCGACCTCGAAGGCGTCGATCCGCTGCGCGCCGTCCTCGTCCACCAGCAGCACGCCGTCGGCTCCGCAGGTGGCGGCCAC
>DASUYU010000305.1:0-3433 GCA_036377235.1 Thermoleophilaceae bacterium | reverse complement strand
AGCCGCTCGGCGACGCCGGAGTCCCGGCGGCGGAGTCGGTGACGGTCGCCGTGCAGCTCGAGGCCTCGTTCAGGACCACGGAGCCGGGGGTGCAGGAGACCGAGGTTGTCGTCGAGCGGACGGACGGCTGCAGCACGAGGTCTCTCGTGGCCGTGGGGCAGTTGCCATTGGTGGTGCAGGTCAGTGACCCGCTGGAGCCGGCGATCGCCACATAGCCCGGCTTGGACGCGGTCACTGTCACCGTCGCGGGCCCGCCACCTCCGTACGAGAACGCGACCGAGTACGCGCCCGTCGCATCGGTGATCGTGCCGCCACCCGTGTAGCTGACCGTCGGGGCGCCGTTGCAGTCGGGACACGTCGCCGCGACCGTGACACCGGAAAGGAGTGCGTTCGTCGTGGAGTCCCTGACGACGCCATTGAGGATCCCGTTCGACGCCGCGCGATACGGGCCGACAACAGGGCCGCCACCGCCCACAGGCGCGGTGCCCTCGGGCTTCACCGAGTCGGTCGAATCGTCGCCCATCGCGCGCGGGAGGCTCAGCCGCCCGTTTCCGGTGTCCTCGTTCGGAGTCGGATCCGCGTTGCGGGCAAGCCGCCCGACCACCACGCCGTTGTCGGCACCCGGAGAAGCGGCCCTCAGAAGGCCGGCCGCGCCGGCCACCATCGCCGCCGATGCCGAGGTGCCGCTCGCGTCCCCATACCCGCCGCCCGCCTCGGTCGTCCGGATCCCCGTCCCCGGCGCCGCCATGAACAGCGCGGGCCCGAAGTTGCTCGACGGGTTGAGGGCGTCGGCCTCGTCCGTGTTGCCGACGCCCACAACTCCGCGGTCGCCGGCCGGATAATGCGCGGCCGACGAACCATCGTTGCCGGTCGCCGCCACGAGGACGGCGCCCTTGGACCAGGCGTAGTCGATCGCGTCCTGAAGGCTCGCGCTGTAATCAGCGCTGCTGAAAGGCATCAGGATCACGTCCGCGCCGTGGTCGGCAGCCCAAACCACTCCGTCGATGATGTCTCCGTCCTGGCCGGTGCCGGATCCGTCCAGCACCGTCACCGGCATGACCTTCACGCCCGCGTAGCCGATACCGGCCACGCCCTCGCCGTTGTCGGTCGAGGCGGCGACGATGCCGGCCATCGCCGTACCGTGGCCGTTCGAGTCACTCGTGCCGGTCCCGCCCGAGTCGAGCATCGAAGTCCCGGGCACGACGTTCGCCGCGAGATCGGGGTGCGAGGCGTCCACGCCGGTGTCGAGGAGGGCCACGGTGGCCGATCCGCTCACCTCGGATCCGAAGACCTGGTCCCAGCCGATCCTCGGCAGAGCCCACTGCGAGTCGTAGGCAGGGTCGTTCGGAACGCCGGTGGCCTCGCGCGTGCCCTCGGTCTCGACGCGCTCCACGCTCGGGTCGGAGCGCAGCTGGTCGGCCGCGCCGTCGGGCAGCGACACCGTGTGCAGGCGCAGCGCGTCGACCGAGGAGAGCTCCGTCGCACCCGCTGCCGCAAGCGCCGCCGCCTGGTCAGCTTCTGAGGTACCCGCAGTGAACTTGACGAGGTAGTGGCCGGTCCCCGTCTGGGTAGAGGGGTCGGTGGACCCGAGCGGGCCGAAGACGTCGGCGTCGGCGGCCGGCGCGCTGCCGAGCGCGAGAGCCGCAACTACCGAGATTGAGAGGAGTAGACGAGACCTCATGAGCACGCGGGTTTCGGGCCCGCGTGTCAAGACTCGTTTAGGGGGGGCATGCCCGCTATGGGCGACACGGCCCCTTTCGCGTTCAGGTTATGAACGCAAAGCGGTGCGGAGCCCGTGCGTATATACGTGCGCTACCGGCGGGTGAAGCTCGACCTCACGTCGAGCCTCAGATGAGCCCGGCTTTGACCGCGAGGATCGCGGCCTGCACCCGATTCGACACGCCGAGCTTCGCGACGATGGACCCCACGTGGCGCTTCACGGTTGTCGGGCTCAGGAACAGCGCCTCGGCGATCTGCCTGTTGTCGAGGCCGTCCGCGAGCAGCCGCAGGACCTCCAGCTCCCTGTCGGTCATCTGCTCGGCGACCGCCGTTCGGGCCTGGGCGGCGCCAGGCACCATCCGCGCCCGCTGGACGATGAGACGGGCGATACGGGGCGACAGCGGGGTGTCGCCGGTCATGGCGGCCTCCACCGCACGCACGATCTCGGCCGGTTCCGAGTCCTTGAGGAGGTAGCCGGCGGCGCCCGCCTCCAGCGCGTCCAGCACCTCCGCCTCGGCGGCGGACACCGTGACCACCAGGACCGCGACGGACGGGAAGCGGCGCATGATCTCGCGCGTGGCGTCGGCGCCTGACATGCCGGGCATCGACAGGTCCATCACGACCAGGTCGGGGGCGCGCCGCTCGATCAGCGGCAGGGCCGCCTCGGCGCTCGGGGCATCACCCACCACCGAGAGCCCGTGCTCGGTCAGCACGCTGCGCATCCCGGCCCGGAAGAACGAGTGGTCGTCGACTATGAAGACGCTGGGCTGCGCTTCAGGCATGAGGCCGTAAAGATAGAGTCGTCACTGGTCTAGACCGGAGGTGCGTGCGTGCGGCTGGGCGTCAAGGCTGCGCTCGCCGGCGGCGAGCTGGTCGGCGGCGACGTCGACATCGAGGACGGTGCGGTCGCCCGGGTGGGCGTGTCGCCCGCCGGGTCCGAGGGCATCGCCGTCCCCGGGTTCGTCGACGTGCACATCAACGGCATCGACGGGGTCGACTTCCTGGCGGCCGACCCGGATGCCTACCGCCGCGCCGGCGAAGCGCTGGCGCGGACCGGCGTGGTGGCCTATCAGCCGACGTTCGTCTCGTCGGACGAGGACGCCTACGGGGAGCCGCTGCGGGCGGCCGCGGCGGCGATCGCCGAGGACGGCGGCGGCGCGCTCCCGCTGGTGCTCGGCGTGCACCTCGAGGGCCCGTTCCTCTCGCCGGAGTGGCCGGGAGCGCATGACCCGGAGCATCTGAGGGTTCCGGACCTGGGCCTCGCTGACCGGCTCGTGGGCGCGGGCCCGGTTACGACGATGACGCTCGCGCCGGAGCTCCCGGGCGCGCTCGAGCTGATCGACTGGCTGGTGGCGCGCGACGTGGCGGTCTCCTGCGGCCACTCGGACGCCGACGCCGCGCAGGCATACGCCGCCTTCGATCGCGGCGCCCGCGCGATCACGCACGTGTACAACGCGCATCGGCGCTGGCTGCCGCGCGACCCTGGCCTCGCCGGCGCCGCGCTCGCGCGGCCGGACGTGACCATCCAGGCGATCGTCGACGGAGTGCATCTGGCGCCCGAGACGGCCTACGGCGCGTTCCTGGCCGCGCGCGAGCGCTTCTGCCTCGTTACCGACGCGATCGAGGCGGCGATGCTCGACCCGGGCGAGTACGAGCTGGGCGGCCGCCCGGTGCGCGTCCGGGACGGCGCCGTGCGACTGCCCGACGGCAGGCT
>DASUYU010000304.1:0-10428 GCA_036377235.1 Thermoleophilaceae bacterium | reverse complement strand
GCCCGGAACGTCCGGTCGATCACGGCGCCGTCGTCGGCCCGCTTGAGCTTGGTGCGAACGAACGCCCCGCCCTTGCCGGGCTTCACGTGCTGGAACTCGACGATCTTGAAGACCGTGCCGTCCACCTCGATGTGGGTGCCGTTCTTGAACTGGTTGGTGCCGATCATGTGCGACGGGAAGGCTAGAGCCTGCGCTAGAACCCGTGCATGGCAGCGGTAGCGGTATGTACGGGCGGGGCGTCGGGGATCGGGCGGGCGACGGCGGTCGCGCTCGGCCGGCGCGGGGCGTCGGTCATGGTCGGCGATGTCGACGAGGCCGGCTGTGAGGAGACCACGGCGCTCGTCCGGGAGGCGGGCGGCGAGGCGGAGTTCCTGCGGGCGGACATCGCGGAGCCCGCAGAGGTGGAGGCTCTCGTCACCGCGGCAGTGGAGCGGTTCGGGCGACTCGACGCCGCCGCCAACGTCGCCGGCACGCACGCCGGCGTGGGAGCGCTGACCGCGGACGTGAAAGAGGACGACTTCGACACCCAGATCCGGGTGAACCTGCGCGGCACCTGGCTATGCGTCCGGGCGGAGCTGCGCCACATGGTGTCGCAGGGCTCGGGCTCGATCGTGAATGTGTCGTCGGTGAGCGGCCTGATAGCCGCGGCGCACGGGGTCGGCTACTCGATTGCCAAGCACGGGATCCTGGGGCTCACGCGGACAGCGGCGGTGGAGTACGCGGAGCACGGCATCCGGGTGAACGCGATCTGCCCCGGTCTCGTGGACACCCCGCTCACCGAGCGAGCGCTCGCGATGGAGGGCGACGATCCGGACGCCGTTCTGGCGCAGGTCGTGCGCGACATCCCGGCGGGCCGGATGGCCACGGCGGAGGAGATCGGCGAGTGCGCGGCCTGGCTGTGCCTCGACTCGGCCCCATATCTCACCGGGGCGACGATCACGGTCGACGGCGGCATGACGGTGAGGGGCTAGGTGCGCGGGTTTCAGCAGCAGACCTCGATCTACGCCGCCGGCGTGAGCGGCCGGCGGCCGCGGGTCCCGACCGACGCCACGATGCTCGAGGAGCGGGCCCGGGACGTGATGTCGGCCGAGGCGTTCGCGTACGTGGCGGGCGGGGCCGGCACGGGCGCGACGATGCGGGCGAACCGGGCGGCGTTCGACCGGTGGCGGATCGTTCCGCGGATGCTGCGCGACGTGGCCGAGCGCGACACGACCGTCGAGCTGTTCGGGCGCACGCTGCCGTCGCCGTTCCTGATCGCGCCGATCGGCGTGCTCGAGATGGCGCACCGGGAGGCCGAGCGAGCGGTGGCGCGGGCGGTCCGCGATCTGGGCCTGCCGATGATCTACTCGAACCAGGCGTCGGTGCCGATGGAGGAGGTCACCGAGATCCTCGGCGACGCCCCGCGCTGGTTCCAGCTCTACTGGAGCACGCGCGCGGAGCTGGTCGAGAGCTTCGCGGCGCGCGCCGAGGCGTGCGGGTGCGAGGCGATCGTGGTCACGCTCGACACCACGATGCTCGGCTGGCGAACGCGCGACCTCGATCTCGGCTGGCTGCCGTTCCTGCGCGGAATGGGGATCGCCCAGTACACGAGTGACCCGGTGTTCACGAGGCTGCTGTCAGAGCCGCTGGACTCCGGACAGCCCGAGCCGAAGCCGAGCCTCGCTGCACTGAGGGTGCTGGTCCAGTTGACGCGGAACTATCCAGGCCCCTTCCTCGATGCTCTTCGTTCGGGCCGCGCGCGTGCCGCGGTGCAGCGCTTCGTCCAGATCTACTCGCGGCCCTCATTGACGTGGGCGGACCTCCCGTACCTGCGCGAACGCACGACCGTGCCGATCCTGCTGAAGGGCGTGCTCCACCCGGACGACGCGCGTCGCGCGCTCGACGAGGGCATCGACGGGATCGTGGTGTCGAATCACGGCGGCCGCCAGGTGGACGGCGCGATCGCCACGCTCGACGCCCTCCCGCCCATCGTCGAGGCCGTGGACGGCCGCATCCCGGTGCTGCTCGACAGCGGCATCCGGAGCGGCGCCGACATCTTCAAGGCGCTGGCGCTCGGGGCCCGGGCGGTGCTCTTGGGCCGCCCGCACGTGTACGGCCTGGCTCTGGCAGGCGAGGACGGCGTGCGCGAGGTGGTCACGAACTTCATGGCGGACTTCGACCTCACGATGGGGCTGGCCGGCTGCCGGTCGGTTGGCGAGATAGGGCGTGAGGCGCTGGTCTTCGACGGGTAAACAACCTGCAATGAGGAGCAGGGCCTCATTCGTCGCGCGTTCGAGGTCGAGGGGCCGATCACGTGCATGCGCGTCGCGGGCAACCGCGCATCGATCAAGTACCGCTTCAAGAAGGCGTCCGGGCCGGGCGCCCCGCCACAGGACGGGGCGTGCAGGTCTACATCGAGGACAACGGCAAGGCGACCGGCGGTCAGCCGGTCGACCGCGTGGCCACCGAGCCGCCGCAGCCGCCGGGCGTGTTCGACGCGGCGGCGAGCGTCTGCACCGATCCGCGGCTCAACCCGGCGTGGACGCCGCTCGAGTCCGGCGACTTCTCCGTGTTCGACGCGGGCTGAGCCCGAGCAGCCGGCGCAGATCCAGCTCCACCTCGTCCGGCGCCTCCACCAGCTGCTTCCACGTGATTCGGACGACCCGCCAGCCTGCGGCCTCGAGCCTGCGATCGCGGGCGCGGTCCTCCTCGAAGGCCTGCGAGGTGTCGTGCGTCGAGCGGCCGTCGAGCTCGACGATGAGGCGCTGCTCCGGCCAGACGCAGTCCACCTCGATGCCCTCTATGCGGACGTTGGTCTTCGGGCTCGGAAAGCCTGCATTGAGGAGGAAGGCTTGGAAGCGCTCCTCGAATTCGCTTCGGACGATGTTGAGGCCGCGCTGTGCTTCCTCAAAGACGGCTTTGAGGATCGGTATTCCCGGCTTGCGGGGGTAGCGCTCGATCAGGGGTCCGAGGCCCAGCGGGTCGGTGAGCCGGAGCTGCTCGGCCTGCCTCATCGCGCCGCGGAGCTCGTCGCGCTGAACGACGGCACTGAGGTCGAAGAGCGTGCGCGGCACGGTGGTGACCGGGATGCCGTGGTGGGTGGTGACCTCGTCGGCGGGGAGGTTGGCGTAGTGCAGCTGGATGCCCGGCCGCGCCTTTCGCCCGCGCGGCACGGTGACCTCGACCCGGCCGCCTCCACGCATGCCCCACAGGGCCGCGGCGGCGCGGTGACTCAGAACAGCGCCGGGGCCACATGCGAGAACGGCGGCCATCCAGAAGCCGCGCCTGGTCAGAAGCCGCCGGCCTACCACGGAGTACACGCCTCGCTGCACGCGATAGAGCCGCCCTTCGCTGATCCTATGACCGATTGCACCGCGCCCAACACCAAGCTCTGAGAGCTGGGCCCGGGTGATCAGGCCGTGCTGGTCCTCCACGATGCGCCCGATCGCCCGATCCAACGGATCGTGTCGTACTTCTGCATCCATGACATGCATAAGCACGACACCATCCGAATCTCGCCCCCTCAGTGCTGCAGTTCTTCGGGCAGCCGCCCCTCCGAGCGCAGCTTCTCCATGTGCGCCGCCAACGTCAGCGCGGCCGCTGGGCGTAGCGACGCCGGTACCTCCGGCCACGCTGCGGACAGCAGCTCGTCCTCGGTGCGAAGGCCCGCCTCCAGCGCCTCGAGGAGCCGGCGTTCGCGGTCCAGGCGGTGGGAGATGTATTCGTCGAGCTTTGCCGCGGGGTCCCAGACCACCGGGCCGTGGCCCGGGCACAGCGCCTCGAGGTCGAGCGAGCGCAGGCGGCGCAGCGAGTCCAGGTACGCGGACAGCGAGCCCTCGCCGGGGGCGATGAAGACGCTCCCCTCCCCGAGCACCGTGTCGCCGGTGAAGCACACCCGCCCGAAGAGCAGACACACGCTGTCCGGCGAATGACCAGGCGTGGCGATCGCAGTGAAGGGGCCCACGGTGGAGGAGTCAGTGGGAAGAGTGACCGGCACACCAAACTCCCCGGCAGCCTCCGCGTGATCGGCATGAGAGTGCGTGAGAACCACCCCCTCAATGCCGCCGTCAGCGGCATCCCGAATCGCATCCAGGTGGGAGCGGATCGAAGGCCCAGGATCCACAACCCACCCACCAACCACATACGAATTCGTCCCATCCAACGTCAACACCGACGCATTCGGCGCACGCACCCGAACAACCGCCTCCGGAAGCTCCACAGCCGAGTATTCTCGCCCAAGTTGGGCTCGCATCCGATTACAGGGGACTCTGCCTGGAGTAGGCGAGCGTTCCCCCTGGCGCTGGCCGCCATGGCGGTGGTCGTCATCGTCGACCTCTCGGTCGAAACCAGCGCCCTGCTCATTCAGCTCCTGCTCGTCGGCCCGCTGATCGCGGCCGCCGGCGCGACTTCTCGCCAGACGCTGATCCTCTCGGTGACCGCCCTCGTGATCTCGGTCCCGATCGTCGCGATCACGCACAGCGACCTCTTTCTGGGTGGCCGGCACCTCGTGGCGACCGGTGTGCTCGTCATCGGCGGCGCCATGGCCGTGGTGATCGCCCGCCTCCGCGAGTTCCGGGAGCGCGACGCCGCACGCCTCACCGCGCAGTACGGGGTCGCGCGCGCGATCGCCCACGCGCACAGCTTCGACGAAGCGGCCCCGGAGCTGCTCGAGTCGATCGCCCGCCCGCTCGGCCGCCAGGTGGCGCACTTCTGGTCGATCGGCGACGACGACCGGCTCAGGTGCGTCGCGCAGTGGCGCGAGGACGGCGTCCGTGCGGACGCGTTCGAGCGCGCCACCGGCGAGCTCGTGCTGGACCGTGGCGAGGGCCTGCCCGGTCAGGCATGGGAGTCCGGGCGGCCGTGCTGGCTCGGTGACGCCATCGAGGCGGGCACGTTCAAACGCACCGAGGAGGCGGCGGCCGCCGGACTGCACGGCGGCATGGCGTTCCCCGTCATCTCTGCGGAAAGGTGCGTTGGCGTCATTGAGGTCTTCTCGCACGAGGTGCGCGAGCGCGACCCCGGCGTGTACTCGCTGACCGAGGCGCTCGGGCTCCAGCTCGGCGACTTCATCGAGGTGCTGCGGCTCCAGGACGAGCGCACCCAGGCCCGCGAGCAGCTCGAGGCGATCCTCCGGGGCGTCGCCGACGCGGTGACCGCCCAGGCGCCCGACGGCCGGCTGCTGTTCGCGAACGAGGCCGCCGCGCGGTCGATGGGCTTCGACACGCCGCAGGAGCTCATGGACGCCCCGATCGCGGTCATCATGGACCGCTACGAGATCATCGACGACCGCGGTGAGCCGTTCCCGCTCGAGGCGCTGCCCGGGCGGCGCGCGCTCGGCGGCGAGGAGAATCCCGAGACGGTCGTGCGCTTCCGCCTCAGGGAGACCGGCGAGGAGCGCTGGTCCGCCGTCAAGGCCGCCCCGATCCGCGACCACGACGGCAAGGTCGTCATGGCGATCAACGTCATCGAGGACATCACGACCCACAAGCGCGCGGAGCTCGGCCAGCGCTTCCTGGCCCGAAGCGCCGACGTGCTCGCCTCGTCGCTCGACCCCGATCAGCTCCTCGTGGAGATCGCCAACCTCGCCGTGCCCGAGCTGGCGGACTGGTGCTCGGTCGAGGTGCAGACCGACGGCGGCGTGCTCGAGCGCAAGGCGCTCGCGCATGTGAATCCGGACGTCCGCGAGCGCGCGCTCGACCTCGCCCGCCGCTTCCCGCCCGACCCCGACGCACCGCAGGGCGTCTACCACGTCGTGAGGACCGGCCAGCCAGAGCTCTACCCGGACATCCCGGACGAGATGATCCGCGCGGCGGCCGTCGACGAGGAGCACTACAACGAGATCGTCGCGATCGGCATGCGCTCGGCGATCGTCGTGCCCATGACCACCCGCGGCCGCACGCTGGGCGCGCTGACCTGGGTGAACGGCCGCTCGGGGCGCCGGTTCGACGAGCAGGACGTGGAGCTGGCCCAGGAGCTCGCGCGGCGGTGCGCCACCGCGATCGACAACGCTCGGCTCTACAGCGACCGCGCCTACATCGCTCGCACGCTCCAGCAGAGCCTGCTTCCGGTCGAGCTGCCCGACATCGCCGGCATCGAGACGGCCGCGCGGTTCCGCCCGACCGGCGAGGGCAACGAGGTGGGCGGCGACTTCTACGACGTGTTCGAGACCGGAGACCGCGGCTGGACGGTCGTGATGGGTGACGTGTGCGGCAAGGGCCCGGACGCCGCGGCCGTGACCGCGCTCGCCCGCTACACCCTGCGCGCCGCCGCCATGCGCGAGCGGCTCCCGAGCCGGAGCCTCTACCTCCTGAACGAGGCGCTCCTGCGCCAGCGCGACGACCGGCGCTTCTGCACGGTCGCCTACGCCTACCTCGAGAAGCTCGACCACGGCGCCCGCGCGGGCATCTCCACCGGCGGACACCCGCTTCCGCTGCTGCTGCGCGCCGACGGCAGCGTCGAGCCGGTGGGCGCCCCCGGCACCCTGCTCGGGGTCGTTCCCGACCCCAACCTGGCGGACCACCTCGTGACCCTGGAGCCAGGCGACTCGCTCGTCTTCTACACGGACGGCGTGATCGAGACCCGCGCGAACTCGGACGGGGTGCTGGACGAGCGCCGGCTCGCCGAGCTGGTGGCCACCTGCGCGGGAAGCGGCCCGGACGCGATCGCGGCCCGGATCGAGGAGGCCGCCGTGATGTCCCAGAACGGCCTTCCGAGGGACGACATCGCCGTTCTGGTGCTCCGCGTGACCGAATAAACGTCGAGCCAGGGCACAACTTTGCCTGCGATTGGTTGAGGTGGAAGCCCGTCCGGGTACACCAGAGGCATGCCCACCAACACTGGAGGACTCCGCACGGGCGGAATTGAGGCCCAGGGCCCGACTGGCCTCCGGATGCGGCTTGGGAGCGGACCGGACGCCGCCGCTGAAGCGCGCCGCGCAATCGCCGAGTTGAGGGCGGACCTCGATCCACCCCTGATGGAGACGCTTCGACTCCTGGTCACGGAGCTCGTGACAAACAGCGTTAGGCACACGGAGTGCGACTCGCTCACCCTCAGGGTGGCGATCGGGAAGGCCGCGGTGCTCACCGAGGTGGCCGACGACGGGCCGAACTTCGACGCCGACGCCGCCGTCGAGGCGGAGCAGCCGGGCGGCGACCGCAGCCACGACAACGGCTGGGGCCTCTTCCTCGTCCAGCGGCTCGCCCGCGCCTGGGGCGTCAAGGAGGACGACCGCTCCAAGCGGGTCTGGTTCGAGCTCGGCCGTGCCTAGAGGGTCAGCTGGGCACCCGGGCCGGGCGGCGGGTCTTCGGGCTCAGGGACCTCCTGGCCCAGCAGGGCGCGGAAGCGCTGCGCAGCCGTGGGCGCGTCGTCGTCGCGGTTGTTGTTGAACGCCACGTGGACCTCGCCGGCGCTCTCGGCGAGCGTACGCGCGCGGTCAGCGATCTCGGCCAGCTCGTCGTCGGAGTACCGCCAGGCGAACCGCTCCGCCACAGAGCGCCCGGTCAGGTAGCCCTCGGTGTTGCGGCCGTGGGCGCGCAGGTAGGCGATCCGCGGGTTCGTGACCGCGTCGATGGGCGGCATGATCTGGAAGTTGTCGCCGGGCGGCGCGTCCACGCCCACGAATGCCGCGCCGCGGTCGGCGAACCAGTCGAGGGTGGCCTCGCGCTGCTCGTCGAGGACCCAGTTGCGGTTGCGCAGCTCGATGGCGAGCCCGTGCGGCCCGAGCACCTCCACGACCGTGTCGAGCTCCTCGAGCCGGTGCTTGCGCGGTGAGAACGCGGGCGTGAGCTGCAGCAGATAGGTGCCGAACTTGCCGGCGTCGCGAAGCGGGGCGGTCTCCTCGACGAGCCGCTCGGCCAGCGGCCGCTCCAGCTCGG
Source organism: Thermoleophilaceae bacterium (assembly GCA_036377235.1). Lineage (GTDB taxonomy): Bacteria > Actinomycetota > Thermoleophilia > Solirubrobacterales > Thermoleophilaceae > JACVRW01. The sequence continues at coordinate 2,575 of DASUYU010000304.1, read as the reverse complement.
GCGTGCCGTGCAGCTCGCGCAGGTCGGGCGGCAGCGAGTCCACCGGCGCCGAGTGCCGCGACAGCGCCCGGTGCGCCTTCACGTCGAAGGTGAACTCCGGCGGCGTGACCTCGACCCACCCGTGGACGGTGTTGCGGTCCGGGACCGCGTAGAAGCTCGAGTTCAGCTCGACGAGCTCGAACCGCTGCGCGTACCAGGGCAGCCGCTGCTTGGCGGGGAGCTTCGGCGGATACCACTCCTTGACGAACCCAGGGTCCGCCCAGCTCGATGTGCCGACAAGGATCCGACCACTCATCGAAGCTAGTGTGGCGCACATGGCGTCGCTCGAAAGCGCTTGGAAGCTCGAAAGCATTTCGCCGCGGGCCTATCAACACCCGGCTGATCGCGCTCGGCTACGAGCGTGCCCTCCGCGCCTTCTCACTCGGCTCCTCGGTGCGGCTGGGGCAGGAGCAGCTCCCGGCGATCTGGGTGCTCCATCGACAGGTGTTCCACACGCTGGACATCGAGCGGGTCCCGGACCTGTACATGACCCAGTTCCCGCTTGCCAACGCCTACGCGATCGGCACCGACAAGCCCATCGTGGTGCTGAACTCGGAGCTCGTCAGGATCCTCGACGACGACGGCCGGCGCGTGGTCCTCGCGCACGAAGCGTCACACGTCCACTCGGACCACGTGCTTTACCAGACGGCTCTCCTGATCCTGCTGCAGATCGGATCGTCCGTGCGGCTCCCACTGCTGGCCGGCCTGCCGCTGTTCGCGATCCGGCTCGCCCTGCTCGAGTGGTTCCGGGCGGCGGAGCTCTCGTGCGACCGCGGGGCCGCCCTCGTCACGCGTGACCCGAACGCGGTCTGCCGGACGCTCATGACGATCGCTGCGGGCGAGGCCGCCGAGGATCTCAACCTCGACGCCTTCATCGCCCAGAGCATGGACTACAGCGAGAAGGGCAGTGGCATGGAGCGGCTTACGAAGCTCCTTCAGGACCTGCGCCTGACGCATCCGATGCCGGTTAGGCGGGTGCGGCTGCTCCTCGACTGGGTGCACGAGGGCGAGTACGACCGGATGGTGCGCGGTGAGTATCTCCGCGTGGGCCAGGAGAGCACCGCGCGCGAGGAGGCGGACGCGGCGAGTGCTTTCTACGGCGAGCGGATCGCGGCCGCGTTCCAGCAGGCAGGCACCTCGATCGCCGACGCGGGCCAACAGCTCGGCGACTGGCTGAAGAAGCAGCGCTCGGGGGACGACGAGGAGTAGGCCTCCTCACCCGCGGCGGCCGAAGCTGTGCGCCGTCGGCAGCACGGCTGCCAGCTCGCCGGCGTCGCTCGACCACACGCGGCGCGGCTCGATGTGGGTGACCTTTGCCGGCGGGAGGTCGGGGCGGTCCAGGCGCTCGATTCTGTCCACGATGATGTTGATCGTTCCCTCGCGGGCCTCGAGCCGGCCTGAGGCGAGCACGAGCGGCTCCGAGCGCACCGCCAGGCGGAAGCGGTCGTGCACCGGCGGGGAGACGATCAGGTTGATCGTCCCGTGCTCGTCCTCGAGCAGCATGAACGTCACGCCCTTCGCGGTCGCGGGCCGCTGGCGGGCGATCACAAGGCCGGCCACGCGCACGCGGCGGGCGTGCGGGTGGGTCTCGAGGTCCCTGCTGGTGCTGAGGTCGGGCGGTAGGCCGGGTCGCATCAGCTCGAGCGGGTGCTCGCGGAGGGTGACGCCGGTGGAGCCGTAGTCGGCCAGCATCCGCTCCCAGGCGCTCAGCGCGCGCAGCTCGGGGCCCTCGTGGGGATCCAGCGGGAGCGCAAGCTGGGTCCCGGCCGCGACCTGGATGCCGGGCACCGCGACCCCGAGCGTCCACAGCGCCTGCCGGCGCCGGGTGGACGGCTCACCGTCCACGAGCGCGTCGCACGCGCCCGCCCAGGCGAGCCGGCCGAGCGTCTCCGCGGAGGCGCCCGACCGACCGGCGAGGTCGCCGAGGGAGCGCCATCCGAGGGCCGCGACCCCGGCCGCGGGGACCGCGCCATCGCGTTCCGCGACCATCGCGCGCACCTCGGCCTCCTTCACGCCGGTCACGTAGCCGAGACCCATCCTCACCGAACCGTTCTCGACCCGGCACTCGGCAGCACTGGCGACCACGCACGGCGGCAGGATCTCCACCCCGCGCCGCTGCGCCTCGTGCACCAGCGCGTCGGGCGGATAGAAGCCCATCGGCTGCTCGTTCAAGAGCGCGCACAGGAACTCCGGGTGGTAGTGCACCCGTAGCCAGGTGGACTGGTACGCCAAGAGGCCGAACGCCGCCGAGTGCGCCTTGGGGAAGCCGAAGCCGGAGAACCCCACGATCTGCGTCCAGACCCGCTCCGCCACCTCCCGCGCGGCGCCCCCCTCGGTCGCGCCCGCGATGAACTTCTCCTCGTACGCGCGGATCGCCGCCTCCGAACGGCGCCGGCTCATCGCCCGCCGCAGGCCCTCGGCCTCGCCGGCCGTGAAGCCCGCGAACGCCATCGCCACCTCGAGCACCTGGTCCTGGAAGACGATCGTTCCGAGCGTGTCGCGCAGCACCGGCTCCAGGGACGGGTGCTCGTACGGC
>DASUYU010000303.1:0-28134 GCA_036377235.1 Thermoleophilaceae bacterium | reverse complement strand
CTGGTGCCTGCGCCAGGCGATCGAGCGGGAGATGCACGCCCTGCCGTGGAGGGACGTTGCGCAAGCGCCGGGCGGTGCCCGGCGCGCAGCGATGCCTTCTTCGCAGCCGGGCGGCCACACCGTGCGCGCGGCGCTCTTCTTCCTCTGGAGCCAGGTCAACTCCGGCGTGATGTGCCCGGTGTCGATGACCTACTCGGCGATCCCCGCTCTCCGCGAGGAGCCGGACCTGGCGGCCGAGTGGGAGCCGCGGATCACGCGCGCGAGCTACGACGACGGCGCCCTCGTCGGCATGGCGATGACCGAGAAGCAGGGCGGCTCCGACGTACGCGCCAACTCCACGCGCGCCGTCCAGAACGGCGACGCCTGGGAGATCACCGGCCACAAGTGGTTCTGCTCCTATCCGCCCTGCGACCTCTTCCTCACGCTCGCGCAGGCGCCCGCCGGCCTCTCGTGCTTCCTGATCGAGGGCCGCGATCCCGGCTTCCGCATCCAGCGGCTCAAGGACAAGCTCGGCACCCGCTCGCTGCCGTCGAGCGAGGTCGAGTTCCACGGCGTTCGCGGCCAGCTCGTGGGCGAGGAGGGCCGCGGCATCCCGACCATCATCCGGATGGTCAACCACACCCGGCTCGACTGCCTGATCGGCTCGTCGGCCGGGATGCGCTGGGGAGTCGCTCAGGCGCTCCACCACGCCCGCCACAGGAGCGCGTTCGGGAAGCTGCTCGCCGAGCAGCCGCTGATGCGCAACGTCCTGGCCGACCTCGCGATCGAGTCCGAGGCCGCCACCGCGGTGACCATGCGCGTGGCGCGCGCCTACGACGAGGGCGACGCGACGTTCCGCCGCATCGCCACCGCGGTGATGAAGCACTACGTCTGCAAGCGCGCCCCCGGCCACGCCGTCGAGGCGCTCGAGTGCCTCGGCGGGAACGGCTACGTGGAGGAGTCGGGCATGCCGCGGCTCCTGCGCGACTCGCCGCTCAACTCGATCTGGGAGGGCTCCGGCAACGTGTCGGCGCTCGACGTCCTGCGCGCGCTCGCCAGGGAGCCGGAGGCGATGCCGGCGTTCCTGGCCGAATGCGAGCTCGCGCGCGGCGGCAACGCCGCGCTGGACGCGCACCTCGACCGGCTCGCGGCCCTCGCGCCACAGGACCCGGAATTCGAGGCCCGCGCCGTGGTCTCCGACCTCGCCGTCGCGCTCCAGGCGAGCCTGCTGGTGCGGCACGCCCCAGCCGCGGTATCCGACGCCTTCTGCGCGGCGCGCCTCGAGTCGGTCGGCCGGTCGTACGGCACGCTGCCGCCGGCGGTCGACACCGAGGCGATCCTCTCGCGCGCCCTTCCCGCTTGAACGCCATCCGCTACGAGGTCACCGGCAGGGTCGCGCGCATCACGCTCGACCGGCCGGAGCGCGCCAACGCGATCACGCTGGAGATGCCGCGCGAGCTGGCCGAGCGCGTGGAGGAGGCGAACCTGGACCCGGCGGTGCACGTGATCGCCCTGTCCGGCAGCGGCAAGGGGTTCTGCGGCGGCTACGACCTCGTCGAGTACGCGGAGACCCAGGCGCCCAACCACGATCCGGCCGAGCCCTGGGACCCGGTGGTGGACTGGCAGATGATGAGCCGCAACCTGCGCGGCTTCATGAGCCTGTTCCACTCGGACAAGCCGGTCGTCTGCAAGGTGCACGGCTTCTGCGTGGCGGGCGGCACGGACATGGCGCTCTGCTCGGACCTGCTCGTGATCGCCGACGACGCGCGCATCGGCTACCCGCCGGCGCGCGTCTGGGGCGTCCCCACCTCGGCGCTGTGGGCGTCCCGCGTGGGCGACCAGCGCGCCAAGCGGCTGCTGTTCACCGGCGACCTGATCGACGGGCGGACCGCCCACGAGTGGGGACTCGCGGTGGAGGCGGCGCCGGCGGCGGAGCTCGACGAGCGGTTCGAGGCGCTCGTCCAGCGGATCGCGCTCGCGCCGGTGAACCAGCTCGTGATGATGAAGCTGCTGGTGAACCAGGCGCTGTTCGCGCAGGGCCTCCACGCCACCCAGGCGCTCGGCGTCTTCTTCGACGGGATCGCCCGCCACACGCCCGAGGGGTACGAGTTTCAGCGCATTGCGAGCGAGGCGGGCTTCAAGGAAGCGGTACGTCGGCGCGATTCGCCCTACGGAGCGGGAGAATCACCGGAGTGAAGTCGCGCATCACCTCAGAGCGGCTGCGAGACCTGCAGAGCATCACCGACGCTGCGCTCGCCTATCTGCCGCTCGAGGGATTGCTCGACGAGCTGCTCAGCCGGGTGATCGGGATCATCGGGGCGGACACCTCGGCGATCCTCCTGCTCGAAGACGACGACACCACGCTCGTCCCGCGGGCGGCGAAGGGGCTCGAGGAGGAGGTGGAGCGCGGGATCCGGATCCCGGTGGGGCGCGGGTTCGCCGGCCGCGTCGCGGCCACGCGGCGGCCGGTGCGGATCCTGAACGTCGCCGAGGCGGACATCTACAACCCGATCCTGCGTGAGAAGGGGCTCGCGTCGCTGCTCGGCGTGCCGCTGGTGGTCGAGGGAAGCGTGGTCGGCGTCTGGCACGTGGGCACGCTCACCGAGCGCGCCTTCGACGACGAGGACGTGGAGCTGTTGCAGCGGGCCGCCGATCGCGCCGCGCTGGCCATCGTGAGCCGCCTGACGGAGCGCGAGCGCGGCCTGGCGGACGCGCTTCAGCGCAGCCTGATGCCGCGGCTGCCCGAGCTGCCGGCGGTCTCGCTCGCGGGGCGGTACCTGCCGGCGGCGGCCGAGCGCCTGGGCGGCGACTGGTACGACGCCTTCGCGCTCCAGGACGGTCGCCTCGGCATGGCGATCGGCGACGTGGTGGGCCGCGGCTTCCACGCCGCGGCGATCATGGGCCAGCTCCGCAGCGGCCTCCGCGCGTACGCGCTCGACGGTGCGGCGCCGAGCGACGTGCTCTCGAGCCTCAGCGGGCTGCTGCGCCAGCTCGAGCCGGGCCGCACCGCGACCGTGATCTACCTGGTCGTGGACCCGCACGGAGGTGGCCTCGTCATCGCCGGCGCGGGCCACCCCCCTCCGCTTGTGCACACGCCCGGTGAGGAGCCGCGCCTGCTCGAGCTGCCGGCGTCGGTGCCGCTCGGCGCGGCCCGCCATGCGCGCTACGAGGACCTCATGATGGTGCTCGACCCCGGCTCGATGCTCGTGCTCTACACGGACGGCTTCATCGAGCGCCGCGACGAGTCGCTCGACGACAGCCTTCACCGCCTGATGGCCACGGTCGCGGAGGGCGAGGAGGACCTCGAGCACCTCGGCGACACGCTCGTGGACGTCCTCCTGCCCGAGGGGGCGGGCAACGACGATGCCGCTCTCCTGATGGCACGCGCGATGCCGCTGGGCGACGTGCTCGTGGCCCGCTTCCCCGCCGAGGTCCAGTCGATCCCGGGCCTGCGCCGGCTGCTCGGGCGCTGGCTCGACGAGGCCGGCGCCACCCGGCGCGACATCGACGACCTCACGCTGGCGGCGGCCGAGGCGGCCGCGAACGCGATCGAGCACGCCTACGGGCTTGCGCCCGGGGTGGTCGAGCTGCACGCCTCTACCGACGACGACAACGTGACCGTCGAGATCAGCGACTTCGGCAACTGGCGGCCCCCGCGCGGGACCCATCGCGGCCGCGGTCTCCTGCTGATGGAGGGCCTCACCGACGACGTGGAGGTGGTCCGCACCGGCGAGGGGACGACCGTGGAGCTGAAGCGCCGCATCGGCGACGAGGCGGCCGCTTGAACGGCAGCGCCGAGGCGCGCGTTGACTACCACGACGCCGTGGGCGTCGTGACGCTCACCGGCGAGGTCGACATCGTCCAGGCCAGCCAGCTTCGCGAGCACCTGCTCGGGGCCGTTCGCAACGAAGACCTCGGCCTCGTCGTGGACCTGACCGAGGCGTCCTACATCGACAGCGTCGGCGTGAGCCTGCTGTTCGAGCTGGCCGAGAAGCTCTCGGAGCGCCAGCTCCGGCTCGCCGTGGTGCTGCCCGACGGCGGCCTCGTGGGGCGCGTCCTCAGCATCGTCAACCTCGGCTCGGTCGCCGAGCTGCACCCGTCGGTCGACGACGCACTCGCCTCGATCCGCGCCGCGTGACAGCCGCGACCCCGGCGCCCGCGAGCACGACACCGAGCAGAGGCAGGACCCAGGGCCCCATGCCGCCCTCGGCTTCAGCCGGGACGGGCGCAGCGGGCTCGCCGGCCTCATCTGTCGTCCAGACCCCGCCCGCACCCTGCCGCGCCATCTCGCTCCCAACAGGGAACGCGACGTAATCCCGCGGCAACACCGCACCGCCCACCACGACAGCCGGGAACGCGAACCTGCGCTTTCCCGCGAACAGCCGCAACGCCCACCGGCCCTTGCGCGGGAAGATCATCGTGAACCTGAACCCGGCCGCGCCGTCGATGCTGGCGGGCGTCCGCTCCACCTCCGCCCCGACCGTGCGCGCCCCGCGCCTGCCGATCACGGCCGGCACGGGCGGATGGCGGAACTCGTTCAGCTCGACCGTGAACTGCCACGGCTTGCCGGGCTCGACCGTCTCGCGCGGCGTCGTGAGGATCGCGTGCGGCCCCTTCGCGGATGCCGCGGGGGCGAGCGCCAGGCCGGCCAGGAGGAGCACCACGAGCGAGCGCTTCATGTCCCCTATACGACCGCCGCGCCGCGGCGGTTCCCTGGTCAGTCGTCGAAGCGGCCGGCGAACAGCGCGAAGATGGCGCCCTGCGGGTCCTGCGCCACCAGGATGCGCCCGGAGGGCGGTACGTCCACCGGCTCGACCATCAGCGTGCCGCCCGAGGATCGGATCCGCTCCGCCGAGGCGTCCACGTCCTCGCTTCCGAAGTACACGAGCCAGTGCGACGGCATGGGCGCACCGTCCGGCAGCGGCATCATGCCGCCGTTCAGCTTGTCGCCGCGGAAGATGCCCCAGTACGGCGTCTCGTCGGTGCCGACGCTGTCGAAGCGCCACCCGAACAGCTCGCCGTAGAAGCGCTCGGCCGCCTCGGGATCGGACGTGTTCAGCTGGTTCAGGCTGAGCGCGTCGGGCCTGTTCACGACCTCGGCGCCGATGCTCGTCCTCGGCTCCCACAGGCAGAGCACGGCGCCGGTCGGGTCCTGGATCGTGGACATCCGCCCCACGTCCATCACGTCGAACGGCTCCGCCAGCACGTTCGCGCCCAGCTCCCCGGCCCGCGCGGTCGTGCCGTCGAGGTCGTCGACCGTCACGTACGACGCCCAGGCCGGGTGGCGGTCGGTGGTCTCGAACATGGCACCCGCGGCGCGCCCGTCGATGCGCGCCATCACGTATACGCCGTCACCCGGGATCGGGTTGTCCTCGAAGTCCCAGCCGAACAGTCCGCCGTAGAAGTCCTTCGACGCCTGAGCGTCCGGCGTGGCGAGGTCGGTCCAGGAGAAGGTGCCGTGCTCGTAGCTGTCGCGGTGGCCCATGGCCCGACCCTAACGGGCCGGGCCATGCGCTTCCGTTGTCAGCTGCTGGTCGGCGCCATCTCCTGCGCCTGCTTCTGACCTTCCTCCTTGGCCGTCTCGGCGGCCTGCTGAGCCACGTGCTTGCCGCGCTCCATGGCCTCCTGGCCGGTCTCCTTGGCCTGCTCCTTGACCTGGTCGGCCATCGGCCCGAGCTTCTCGTTCTCGACCCGGGTCGACGGAAGCAGGAGGCCGGCGATCACGCCGACGGCGACTCCGCCGAGGGCGAGCCCGAGCGGGTTCTCCTTGGCGATGCCCACCGCCTGGCGGGCGCCCTGCTTCACGTCCTGGCCGCTCGGCGTGGAGTCCGACACGGACTCCTTGGCGCCGGTGAACTTCTCCTTGACGGTGTCCACCTTGCCGGCCACCGCCTCGCGCGCCCGTCCGGGCACGTCCGCCTTATGGCCGAGGGCCTCGGCGGTGTCGCCCATCCGGGCGCGCGTTTCCTCTATGTCATTCCTGATTTGGCTCGGGTCTTGGCCCATTGCACGTCCTCCTTCACGCTTTCGATTGTCTGCTCTGGTGCGACCGGGGTCGCCTCTCTGACCTTCTGCCGTCCCGTCAACGCGAGCACGCCCGCGATCACCGCGTAGACCGCCGCCACGATCAGAGCCGCCGCCCAGATCGGAAGCGCGCCGTCGAGCAGCGCGATGAAGAACGCGGTCAGCGCAAGGAACGCGCCGATCCCGAAGAGCCCGGCGCCGCCGAACATCCCGGCGCCGATCCCGGCCGGCTCCGCCTTCTGGGCGAGCTCGGCCTTCATCAGCTCGATCTCCTGCTTGACGAGCGTGGTCGTCTCGTTCGACAGCTCCTTCAGGAGCTCGCCGGTCGGGCGATCCTTCAGGTCGTTGCCGGGGGCGGTCATGCCCGTGGTTCGGTCGTGACCATCGCGTCCTCCTGGCGGCTGACCTCGCCACTGCCGGCGAACTCGCCACTGCCGGCGAACTCGCCACCGCCCGCGAACTCGCGCTCGGGCTGCACGGTCGAGCTGCCGGTCACCGGCGCTGCGCTGACCCGCCCGTCCGGCGAGCTGGTCTCGTCGTCGTTGGACAGCGAGCTGCGGTAGCGCTCCCCGCTCGACGCCTTCAGGAAGCGAGACGCCGCCAGTCCGAGCACGACCCCGCCGGCCGCCACGGCCCACGGATTCCGGCGCGCGACGCGCTCGACGTCCCGCAGGATCTGGTCGCCATCTGAGCGCTCGAGCCACTGTCCGACGTTCTGCACCCGCTCGGCAGCCTGCTCGGCGTACTGCGCCGGCTTGTCCTTGCCCTGATTCCGCAGCTCGCCGGCCACCGTGCGCACGTCCTCGGCAACGGTGTTCACCTGCTGCCCCGCGTCTGTCGACCGCTGGTCGACCTGCTCCTTGAGCCGTTCCTTTGGCTCCATGGTGTCCTCCTCCAAATTGGATCTCGTTGTCCAAATGGGGTACCCGGTCAGCGAGCCCAAAACGGAGCGGACACCAGGTTGATTGGCACCCGCGGGCGAGGGGTAGAAGGCAGCCGGAACTATGAACGCTCAGCGCTACACCGCCTACAGATCGCTGATAAACGAGCTGGACGAGTGGAGGTCGGCGCACGCGCTCGAGTCGGAGGCCCACGAGGACCTCCGCGACGCCGCCGAGGGTCTCCTGCTCGCCCGCGAGGGCGACGAGGCCGAGGAGCCGCTGGCGCGCGCGAGCACGACCGTCCTCGGAATGCTCGCCCTCGACGAGCTGGACGAAGAGAACGCCTCCTGGCTGCTCGACGCCCTCCTCTCCTGCGGGCCGCACATCTCGCAGGCGATGAGCGGCGCCGCCTAGCCGCTTCAGCGGCTGAAGCGGCCCGTCAGGCGACCGCCGGCCACCGCGTGCTTGGCGATGGCGGAGCGGACCTCGTCGGCCGAGGCGCCCGAGTCGAGTCCCAGCGGCGCGTCGGTCGCATACAGGGCGAACACGTAGCGGTGCGGGCCCTTGCCCTCCGGCGGGCACGGCCCGCCCCAGCGCTTGTCGCCGAAGCCGTTCTCGGTCTGGACCGTGCCCGCCGGCGGCTCGTTCTCGGCGATGTAGTGGATCGTCGGCGGGATCCCGAGGAGGCTCCAGTGCACGAAGCGGCCGGCGTCCGGGTCCTCGACGAGCAGCTCGAGCTCCTGGGCGGCCACGGGCACGTCCCAGAAGCGCAGCGGAGGCGACACGTCCTTCCCCGAGCAGGTGAAGCGGGCGGGGATCGTGCCGCCGTCGCGGAACGCGGGACTCGTCAGCCTCATGGACGCGGGCGCCCTGGGCAGCGGCTCGCTCGGCTTGTCGCCGCCGCCGCAGCCGGCGATCGCGAGCGCGCCCATGCAGGCGATGGCGGCCGGGACCCTCACGCGAGCATTGTCCTGCCAGAGTCGGCGCCGTGCAGGACGAGCTGGTCACGCAGGAGGTCGAGCTGCCCGGCGGCCCGCTGCGCGTCCTGCAACCGCGCGAGTCCGCCGAGCTGCCCGACGACGGTCCGGTCGAATGGGCACCGCTCGTGCCGTACTGGTCGGTGCTGTGGCGGAGCGGAGTCGCGCTGGCCGGCGAGCTCGAGCGGGAGGAGCGCCGGCCCGGGCAGGAGGCCGCGCTCCGCGGGCGGCGCGTGATCGAGCTCGGCTGCGGCCTCGCGGTGCCGAGCCTCGCGGCCGCGCGCACCGGCGCACGCGTGCTCGCCACGGACGCCGACCCGGACGCGCTCGAGCTCGTCGCGCGCAACGCGGAGCTGAACGGCGTCGAGATCGAAACGACGGTGTTCGACTGGACCTCGACCGTCGCCGCCGACGAGCTCGCAATCCACGGCCCCTTCGACCTCGTGCTGGCGGCCGACGTGCTCTACGAGCGGCCGACGGTCGCCCGGATGCTGTCGCTGCTCCCCCGCCTGTCGGCGGTCGCCTGGCTCGCGGACCCCGCCCGGCCCACCGCGGCCGTCTTCCTGGAGCAGGCCCGCGAGCGCGGCTGGACAATCGACAGCGTGAGCCGAGGCGTGATCGACATCCACCGCCTCGTTACCGCGTCCTCCTGACTCTGTCGGCCTTCGCCGAGACGAAGCAGCCGAAGCCCGGCGCCAGTTGTGCGACGGTGACGCTCGCGGTCACCACGTCGATGCGCCCCTCGCTGAGGATCGCCACCTGCCAGTCGGAGCGAGGAGCAGTCCTACGGTCGACCGTGACCGCGACGCGCTCGCCCGGATCGATCGAGACCGCCGGCCGCGTCGCCCTCGCGGTCTCCACCGTGACGCTCTGACTCGTGTCGTCGGCGACGTAGGAGACGCGCGCCGTACCCGGCCGCGCGCACGAAGCCCGAAAGCGCCCCACCCCCGGGATGGAGAACAGCCGCGCTCCGGATCCGCGGCTCAGTGTCGGCGAGGCGGCGTACTGGGTCGCCGCTGCCGCGCTGCTGCCGGCGCCGCGCGCGCCCACCGTCGACTCGTGCTCCACTCCGCCGCACCCCACTGCGGCGACGGCCGTCGTTGTGACAAATGCCGCTACTCGCACGATTTCCAAGTGTTTATCCCATTATGCGAAAAGGACTCGCTCTACTCACCATTACGGCCGCGCTCGGCCTGGCGGTTCCCGCGGCCGCTGTTCATGAGAGTCATCACGGGCCGTTCGTCGGGCGTACCTCGCAGGATCAGCGGCTGGTGATGCGGGTCACGTCGCACACGCGCATCGGGATCCGGTTCCGGTGGCGCGGCACGTGCGATCACGGAAGCGTCCTCCGCATCGCCCGCTTCCGGAACGTGCGCGTCGGCGAGGACGGGCGCTTCTTCCACCGCAGCGCGTCCGGCATCGGGGTGCGCGGCAAGATCGGCTTCGACCCCCAGGGCAACCCGGTGCCGCCGGAGCCGTTCTCGTTCGCCAACAACGAGGCGAGGGGACGGCTGCGGGCGAGGGTGGCCATCGAGGGCAGGGGCCTGTGCCGCACCGGCCTGGTGACCTGGGAGGCGCGCCGCTAGCCGGCCACGTCCAGGCCCGCTGCTCGCCACTCCTCCAGACCGCCCTGCATCGCGACGACGTTCGAATAGCCCATCCGGCCGAGCGTCTCGGCGGCGAGCACGCTGCGTGCCCCCGGAGCCTTGAGGCAATAGACGACGATGCGGGCCTCTCGGCTCGCCGTGAGCCCCGGATCGGCTACCGGCGACGACGCGTCCGCACGCAGCTCGAGCAGTCCGCGCGGGACGTTGATCGCCCCGGGGAGATGCCCCTGGTCGAACTCGTTCGGCTCGCGCACGTCGACCACGAGGCTCGCGGTGCCCTCGTCGATCTGCGCCTTCGCGGCCTCGGCCGAGATGGTGTCGACCGTCTTCAGTGCGTCCTGGACCATCTCGCGCACTCCACGTGACATGACGTCACCTCCGCGGCGAGCCTACCGGTAGCCCGCGTCGCCGGCGGGCTTCCCGGCTTCGATCACCTCGGTCATGTAGCGCCAGCAGTCGGGACGCGTGCCGTCCGTGTCGGTGAAGCCGTACTCCTGCGCGAGCCCGCCGCTGGAGAGCGACTCGCCGTTCCAGCGGGAGCGATCCGGGTCGGCCGCGAGCGCGGCCACCGCCCGGCCCACGTACAGGGGCGACTCCGAGATGCAGAAGTGGGGTGTGCGCTCGGTGGCGTCGCGCCAGTTCGACTCTGTCACGGAGTGGTGCTCGAGCATCTGCTCCGAGCGCATCCAGCCGGGCGTGAGCGCGACCGCCGCGCAGCCGTGCTCGCCGATCTCCTGCGCCTGCCCCCACGCCAGCCGGATCACCGCGGTCTTGGCGAGGTCGTAGAACGCGTTCACGCGGTAGTGGCCCGCGTTGTACGCGGCCGTCCCGTCGGTGACCTCCACCACGAGCCCGCCGGGATTCCGGATCAGGAGCGGCAGCGCGTGGTGGCTCGTGATCAGGTGGGTGTCCACGGCCAGCCGCACCAGCCGCAGCCCGTTATCGAGGTCGTGCTCCCACAGCGGCGTGTTGAACTTGAACAGGTGCTCGGCGCCCCAGACGTCGTTCACGAGCACGTCGAGCCGCCCGTGGCCTGTGTCGACGCGCTCGACCAGTCGCGCAACCGCGGCCGGGTCTAGGTGGTCCACCTCCACGGCGATGCCCTCGCCGCCGGCCCCGGTCACGAGCTCGGCCGTCTCCTCGATCGTCTCCGGCCGGTCCACCTCCGAGCGCCGCTCTCTGGTGGTGCGGCCGGTGCAGTACACGGTCGCGCCGGCCTCACCGAGAGCCACGGCCATGCCGCGGCCGCCGCCGCGCGTGGCGCCGGCCACCAGCGCCACGGTCCCTGCGAGCGGGCCGCTCACGCCGGCACCGCCTCCACCACCTCGCGCGGGCGATGGCTCGCGAGCACGAGCACCGCGGCGATCACGAGCATGCCACCGAGCAGCTGAAGCGGACCCAGGACCTCGCCGAAGACGAGGAAGGCCAGGATCACGGTGACGACCGGCTCGGCGGTCGAGAGGATCGCCGCGCTCGACGGCCCGACCCGCTTCAGCCCCGCGAAGAACAGGCTGACCGCGATCACCGTGGACACCACCGCGAGGCTGAGCAGCCAGCCCCACCCCGTCGCGGTCACGGCGCCTGGCTCGAGGTCGCCGATCAGCGCGGTGCCCGCGGTGAGCGTCACCGTGGCGCCGGTGCAGACGAGCGCCGACAGGACCGTCGGCGACATCCGCCCGGCGATGCCCTGGCTAGTGAGGATGTAGGTGGTGTAGACCGTCGCCGCCGCCAGGGCGAGCGCCGCCCCGACCGGGTCGAGCGTGCCCGCCTTGGCGTTGGCCAGCACGAGCACGAGTCCCCCGGACGCGAGCACGAGCGCCGTGAAGCGGCGGGCGTCGGCGCGCTCACGCCGGAGCAGGATGGCCGCCACCGCCACCATCGAGGGGTACGTGTAGAGCATCAGCGAGAGCAGCGAGGCGTCGATCCGGTCGAGCGCCGCGAAGAAGCAGCCCGCCTGCGCGGCGTAGCCGAACGCCCCTAGGCCGAGCGCGATCAGAAGGTCCCGGCGGGTGATCCCCCGAAGGCCGGCGGACGCCTCGCCGCCCGCGATCACGAGCACCCAGAACAGGATCGCCGCGAGCGCGAAGCGGGCCGAGAGCAGCGTGCCGACCGTGGTTCCCTCGTCGTAGGCGAGCTTCCCGAACACGGCCATGGCGCCGAAGCCGGCGGCCGAGCCGATGCACATGAGGGTTCCGGTCGAGCGCTCCATGTGGTCATCCTCCGCGATGGAAGCGTCAGTGTCGATTCCTCTTTCTGCACAAAACTCAGTAGCATTCCTTAACGATGCTCGAGCTCCGGCGACTCCGCCTTCTGCGCGAGCTGAGGGAGCGCGGCACGATCGCCGCCGTGGCGGACGCACTCCAGTTCACGCCGTCCGCCGTCTCGCAGCAGCTCGCCATCCTCGAGCGCGAATCCGGCGTGCGGCTGCTCGAGCGCGCGGGCCGCGGCGTGCGCCTCACGGACCCCGCGCTGGTGCTGGCCGATCACGCCGAGGCGCTCCTCGAGCGCGCGGCCGCGGCGGAGGCCGACCTCGCGGCGGCCGCCGGAACGGTGGCGGGGCGCGCCCGTATCGCCGGGTTCGAGTCGGTCGCCCTCGGGCTCGCCCTGCCCGCCATGCGCGCTCTGCGCCGCGACGCGCCCCGCCTGCGCTGCGAGCTGCTCGAGCTGGAGCCGGAGGAGGCGCTGCCCGCGCTGGCGCTCGGCGACATCGACCTCGTGCTGGGCGACGAGTGGCAGCACCAGCCGCGCCTGCTGCCGGAGGGCGTGGAGCGGCACGAGCTGATGCGCGACCGCGTCCGGCTGGTCCTGCCTGCACGCCACCCCGCCGTTCGGCGCCACGCCGAGTCCGTGCCGATGGCGGAGCTGGCGGAGGACAGCTGGACCACCGGCCACGCCGGGCTGGGCTGGGACGAGATGACTCGCCGCACCTGCCGGGAGCTCGGCGGCTTCGAGCCTGACGTGCGCCACCGGACGAACGACGCCGGGATCAGCCTGGAGATCGTGTCGCAGGGCCTCGCGGTCGGGATGCTCCCGGACCTGGCGCTGCCCGACCGCCTGCCGGGGATCAGGCTGCGCGACATCGCCGACGCTCATCTCAGCCGCTCGATCTTCGCCGCGACCAGGGCCACGGACGCGGCGCGGCCGTCCACCCAGGCGGTGCTCGCCGCGGTGCGCGCCGCGGCTACACGCTGACGAGGCGCGTGGCGGCGGCCTTCCACGTGGCCGTCACGTGGGCCCCGACCTCGAGGTCGAGCCGCTGGACGGAGTCCTGGGTGATCTCCGCGGCGAATGGCTGAGCCCCGATCAGCCCGAGCCGGACGCGGTTCCCGACGGTCGTGATCGAGATCACCTCGGCCGCGAGCCTGTTCTGGGCCGAGCCCTCGACGGCCGGCGGGCCGGCGGGCTCGATCGCGATCTCCCAGGGATAGATGCTCACGGCGACGCGGCCGGCGCCGGGCTCGGGCGTCATCACGGTGCCGCCGCCGTCCAGCCCGACCTCGGTGAGCCCGCCGGAGTGCCGGCGCGCCGTGCCCGTGAGCACCACGGCACCCGTGAAGTCCGCGACGAACGCCGAGCTCGGCGCGGCGGCCAGCTGGCTGGCGGTTCCCTCCTGGATGACGTGGCCGCGGTCGATGACCCCGACCCGGTCGCCGAGCTGCGCGGCCTCGGCGAAGTCGTGCGTCACGAGGAGCGCCGGGGCATCGCTCTCGCGAAGCAGGGCGCCGAGCTCCCGGGCGGCGTCGGCACGCGTGCGCGCGTCGAGCGCGGACAGCGGCTCGTCGAGCAGCAGCACCTCGGGCCGGCGCGCGAGCGCCCGCGCCACGGCCACCCGCTGGCGCTCCCCGCCGCTCAGCGTGCGCGGCCGCGCATCGGCCCTGTCCGCGAGGCCGAACCGGTCGAGCAGATCGAGCGCCCGCGCCCGGCGGTCGGCGCGCGACTTCCCGCGTAGTGGATACGCCACGTTCTGCCACGCGCTCAGGTGCGGGAACAGCGCGTAGTCCTGGAACACGTAGCCGCACCGGCGCCGCTCCGCGGGCACGTCGATGTCGCGCTCGGTGTCCAGCCAGGTGGAGCCGTTGGCGTCCACGCGGCCATGGGCCGGCCGGAGCAGCCCGGCGGCCACGCGCAGGATGCTCGTCTTCCCCGCGCCCGACGGCCCCGCGAGCGCGAGGCAGCGTCCGCTCTCGACCGCCAGCTCCACGTCCAGCTCCAGGTCGCCGCGCCTGGTACGCGCCTGGACCCTCAGCACGGAGGCATCACTCGGCCTGCCAGCCGGCGAAGGCGTCGCCGCGCTGCACGAGCTTCACGGACAGGAGGATCGCTCCAGAAACGGCCACGAGCACGGCGGACAGCGCGAGCGCGGAGTCGAAGTCGGTCGAGAAGCGGTCGTAGATCGCGAGCGGCACCGTCTGCGTGATCCCCTGGAAGGAACCCGCGAACATCAGCGTGGCGCCGAACTCCCCCAGCGCCCGGCCGAGCGCGAGGGCCGTGCCGGCCGCGAGGCCCGGCACGGCCACCGGGATCATCACGCTCACGAACCCGCGCGCCTCGGAGGCGCCCAGGGTGCGCGACGCGTCCAGCAGCGACCGGTCCACCGCCGCGAACGCCGCCATCGCCTGGCGGACGTAGAAGGGCGACGCGACGAAGGTGAGCGCCACCACGACC
Organism: Thermoleophilaceae bacterium; assembly: GCA_036377235.1. GTDB lineage: Bacteria > Actinomycetota > Thermoleophilia > Solirubrobacterales > Thermoleophilaceae > JACVRW01. The sequence goes on along the minus strand of DASUYU010000303.1, from coordinate 14,001 downwards.
CCTGCCGTCGTGAACGACAGCTCGATGCCCGCGGCTTCGAGCGTCCCGCCGAGGATCCCCGACGGGCCGACGGCCGCGAGCAGCCCGATGCCCGCCACGGCGGGCGGCAGGACCAGCGGCAGCTCGACGAGCGTGACAACGAGCGCCTTGCCGCGGAACGAGCGGGTGCCGAGCAGGTAGGCGGCGGGCGTGCCGACCACGATGATGATCGCGATCGACGCCGCCGTGGCGCGGAGGCTCAGCCACAGCGCGTCGAGCGCCCCCGGCTCGCCCAGGCTCGACAGCAGGTCGCCGGGGCTCGAGTTCACGAAGATCGCGACGACCGGCAGGGTCAGGAACGTCAGCGTGACCGCGAGGCACGCGGTCAGCGCGACCGAGAACCAGCCGCGCGTCATGGAGCCGCGCGTCATGGAGCCGGCCCGAACCCCGCCCTCTTCAGCGAATCGGCGCATGCTCCCTGCGTGAGCCCATCGACGAATGCTTGCGCGAGCTTCGGCTGCTTGGCGTCCGACACGACCCCGGCGCCGTAGGTCACCTGCGGCTCGAGGTCGGGCGGGAGCCCGATCGCCTTCAGATCTCCGGCGGCGGCGTTCACGTCGGTCACGTAGACGAACCCGGCGTCCGCGGCGCCCTGGGTGAGCTTGCCGACGATTCCCTTCACGTCGGGCTCGTTCGAGCGCACGTTCGCGAGGATGGCCTTCTCCTCGTCCGGCGGCAGCTTCGACAGCGTCTCGCGCGTGTAGGAGCCGATCGGCACCGACTCGGAGCCGATCGCGATCTTGGTGCCCTCCTTGGTGAGGTCGTGGACGGAGCGGATGTCAGAGCCCTTCGGCACCGCGAGCACGAACTCGTTGGTGGCGAACTCGACCGGCTGCTCGAGGAGGCCGTCGCCGTGGAGCTGGTCGGGCAGCTTGGTGTTAGCCGCGGCATAGACGTCCACGGGCGCGTGCTGCCGTATCTGGGCGGCGAGCTCGTCGGAGCCCGCGAACGACAGCTTCACGTCGGCGTTCTCCTCGTCGCCGAACACCGGAGAGCACTCCTCGAGCGCCTTCGTCATGGAGGAGGCGGCGGACACGACGAGCCGCGTGGTCCCGGAGCCCGAGCCACCGTCTCCTCCGCTGTCGTCATCGCCACCGCATCCCGCGGCGGCGATCGCAAGTGCGACGGTCACCGCCACCGACGTCGTCCTGAGCATCAGTCCCGAGTCCGCTCGATCATCACCGAGGTCGCCTTGACCGCGGCGGCCGCCTTCACGCCGGGGGCCAGTCCCAGCTCCTCGACGGAGTCCCTGGTGATCGCCGCCGTGACGAGGAACGGCCCCGCCTCGAGCTCCACCAGCGCCATCACGCCGTCCACCTCCACCGACCGCACCACACCGGGAAAGCGGTTGCGCGCCGAGCGCGCGTCGCCCGTCCGGTGCCGGCTGGGGTGCCGAGCGAGCCGCTCCACCTCGCCGCGCGGCACCCGGCGCCGGTTGGCGGCGTCCCTCCGCGTTCGGAGCTTCCCCTCGCGGTCCCAGCGCCGGAGCGTGTCCTGGCTCACGCCGATCGCTCGCGCGGCCTCACCGAGCAGGAGTCCATCGTCTCGCTTCGCGGCCATTGCCTAAGCATTGCATAGGCAGACCTGCAAACGCGAGCTAGGGGAAGCGCAGCCTCCCGCGCAGGCGCGAGATCTCGAGCTCATTCACGGACGGGACGGTCAGAAGCGTGTAGGCGAGCGTGCCGTGCGCACCCCTGTACCGCCCCGTGCCCCGGGTCACCGTCAGCGGATCGGATCCAGCCGGCCCGGTGTCGAGGTTCGTGGTCCCCTTCGCGGACCAGGTGCCGTTGGGTCCGTACCAGGTGACCACCTTCGGCCGGAGCCGGGTTGCCTCGCGGACGTCGTCGGTCTCGATGAGCACTCCCCTGCCGAAGCGGTCCATCGCCGTCGCCTTCGCTGACGTCAGCTTCGCGGCGAATGGATTGGCGCTGAGCTCGAGGAAGCGGACCTTGGCCCCCTTGCCCTCGAGTTCGACTTTAACGGGCTTTCTGAAGGCGGGCCCGGCAGCGGCGGGGCGCACCCGCAACCGTCCCGTCAGGAGGCCCGGCAGGACGGTCACGCCCGGCACGGACTCGGTGTCAAGCACACCCCTGAAGCGCAACGTGCCGGTCGCGTGGGCGTAGCGGCCACCGCCGCCGGCGACGGTGAGCGGCCCCGAGAAGCCGACGCCGTCCGCGGTCGACAGCTCAGCGCGCCCGCTCAGCCTCCCGCGCCCGTCGAACAGGGTGAAGCGACCCTGGAAGTCGGGGGGCGCATACGTCCCGCGCAGCTCCATTCCGCCGCGCCGGAACGGCCGTCCCTCGACGAGTCCCGCGGACTCGACCACCGTTCCGTTCAGGTACGTGAAGCCGAGCACCAGGGGCGCGTTCACCCCGACGGTTCTGGCCCTCACTGTGGCACCCGCAGGAGCGGTGCCAAGCCAGGCCGCGCCGACGGCGACAAGGGCGATGAGAGCGGCTCGGGGCAGCGAGCGCTTCACGTATGTCCAGCGTAACCCAGGTCGCTCTAGCGGGCGATCCGGAACGCCGCGCGCCTGGGCGCCGACCGGTTCCCGGCGGAGTCGGTGGCGCGCGCGACCGCGCGGTAGCGCCCCGCGTGGAGCAGCCGGCGTCCGACCTTGCGCGAGAACGCGGTGCTGTTGCGGCCCGAGGCTCCGGAGCGCCCGATCGTGGCCACCGTGCGGTACCGCGTCCGGGCACCGGTGCCGGTCGCGCGCTGGATCCTGATCGTGACCCGGGCGGCCTCGCTGAGCGTGAAGCGGAAGCGCGTCCGCTTCGTGAACGACTTCCTCGTGCTGGCGAAGCCGGACAGGGCCGGAGCCGTGGTGTCGGCACCCGGCTCGCCGCCTCCCGGCGGCTGCTGGACGGCCGCAGGGCCGGGGAGCTCGTACGCGCCGATGTCGCGGCGCGCGGTGCCGTCGCCGTTGCCATCCGCCACGAGCGGGATGCCCGCTAGGTCGAGCCCCTGCGCGGCCGCCGGATCGCCCGCGTCCACGAGCGGCGAGCCCTTGACCAGGTGATAGTCGCCGGGGCCCGCGAATCCGGCCGAGCCGACGTTCGAGATGTTGGACTCGGTGATCCCGGCGTTGCCGAAGTTGCCGCTCCCGTCGTAGTCCGAATAGGACGCCTTGACCGTGCTGTCGCTCTGCACGTACAGCGAGACGCTGAAACCGCGCAGAATGGAGTTCCTCACCGCGGCCGTCGCCGTCGTACCCTGGTAGTTCGACGCCGTCCACACGCCTCTGGTGTCGGCGCCGCCCGGGCCGATCAGGTCCACACCGTCGAGGACCACGTTCGTGTTGTAGCCCTGGCTGGTATACGCCCAGACACCACGTGCCTGCGGAAGCTGTGTCTCGATCAGGGTGCTCCGCACCGTCGTGAGGTTGCGCCAGGCCTGAAGCCCGTAGACGCCGCCGATCAGGCGCGACCGCTCGATCAACCCGCCGTAGCTGCTCGCCACGGGCTCGTTTGCGGTCACGACCGAGCCGCGGATCGTGGACGGCGCCGCGCCATCGGCCAGGTTGACGCCGGCGCTGAGCTTCATCCCGACGTCGACGATCGAGTCCTCGAGCTTGCCGCCGTTCAGCACGACGCCGTCGCGGAAGTTCGACTGCTGGGTGTCCTTGGCAAACACAGTGATGTGCCGAGCGGTACCCGACGTCTGGAGGCCGCCTGCTCCTGCCTGCGCACCGATCGGCAGCTCAATCCTGACATCGTGGATCGAGCTGCCCGAGCCGCCGCCGAGCCACAGCGTTTGGGAGCCGCCGCTGGGCGCGTTGATGATGGTGGCGCCGGGCCCCTCCCGCCCCGTCCCGGCGATCTCGAGAGGGTCGCTCAGGCTCGTGTAGTTGAACCCGGTCGAGTTGGGCGCCGTGTAGTAGCCGCCCCCGAGCAGGATGCGGTCCGGCCCGGGGTTGCCCGCCGCCTGCTGCAGAGCGTCGGCGAAGCCCTGCCCCGAGTTCGGCGGCACCGGGTAGTCCTTGGCGCTCGCCACCGCGGGGAGCATCGCCCCTAGGAGCACAGCGCCGCAGATCGACAGTCCTCGGGCCAGCCGACTGGAAGTCATGGCCACAACATCGCCCGGGCGCGACCCGCGGACCAGGGGGGCTGACCGACGGCCGGGCGTCGGTTTTCCGCCAGCCTCAGGCCGGCTCGAGCAGCCGGAGCTCGGCCGCGCGCCGCGCGGCCTCTCGTCGCGTGGCCGTGCCGAGCTTCGCGAGCACCGCCGCCACGTGGTGCTCGGCGGTGCGCTGCGACACCACCAGCCGGTCCGCGATCTCCGCGTTCGTGAGACCGTCCGCTATCAGAGCCAGCACCTCGAGCTGGCGCGCCGTGAGGCCCGCGGGGTTCGCCCGCGTGGTTCGGCGGGGACCGCGCGGGATGCGCATCGAGAGGTCGCGCATCCGGGTCGTGACCCGCCTGGCAAGCGGCTCGGCGCCCAGGCGACGCGCGGTCTGGAGCGCCTCGGCCAGCGCCTCCTCGTCGTCCAGAAGCGACAGCATCAGCGCCCGGTCGTATCCCCATCCGAGCTCCCCGAAGATGTCCGCCGCCGCTCCCCACTCACGACGGTGCATCGCGGCGTACGGACCGGTGAGGCGCCCGTCCACGTCGAGCTCGAGCCCGGCCACGGCCGCCCAGCCGGCGAGCCTGATGCGGTACCGGCCGCCGAGCCCCCCGCTCGCCGCGAGATGGTCGGCCAGCCGCTCGATCCAGACCACCGGCATCGGCTCGCCCTCCGTCAGGGCGCGCTCGGCCATCAGCTCGATCGCCGGCATGATGCGCTGCGGCTCCGCCGCCCGGTCGGCGTGCTCGGCAAGGTCGGCCACCCGGTCGCCCGCGTCCTGGTCGCCGCGGCGCACCGCCAGCTCGGCCAACACGGTCTTGGCCAGGAGCTGCACCACGGTGATCCCGCGCTCGATCTCGCCGTGCGTGATCCGCTCGGCCTCGTCCCACTCGCCCTTCCTCAGCCGCATCCACGCCATCGCGGTCGTCACGTACGAGACGTAGGTGTGCACCTCGTGGCTCTCGGCGTAGGCGACCGCCTGCTCCGCGTACCGAAGCCCCGGCTCGGGGCGTGCCCACGACATCAGGACGTAGCCGAGATTCCCGAGCGCCCGGGTGGCGTCCTCGCGCTCGCCCACCGCGTCGGCGAGCGTGTGCGCGTCGAGCAGCGGTCTCACGTCGTCCGGGTCCATCTGGACGCGCGCGCAGGCGATGTTCACCAGCGCGTGGGCGCGGGTGCTCTCGTCGCCGAGCGTCGTGGCAAGGTCGAGCGCCCGCTGGCCCCACCTGAGCGCCTGGTCGGCGTCCTCCGCCAGCATCGCCAGCTGAGCCACGCCGCTGCAGGCGCGCGCCAGCTCGATGGAATCGCCGAGCGGCTCGAGGATCGTGATGGCCTCGAGCGCCTTGGTGCGCGCCGGGGCGCCATCGCCCACGAACCAGTGGAAGCGCGAGAGCACGCGGGTGCAACGGCCGACCGCGGCCTCGTCGCCGAGCTCGCGGTGGATCGCGATGGCTGACTCGATCGCGCTGAAACCCGGCTCGAGCCGGCCCACGAGGTACGCGGCCGCCGCCATCTCCTCGAGCACGTCCGCCTGCTCCACGCGGTCGAGCCGGTCGGCGAATTCGACGGCGCACTCGTAGTGGGAGTACGCCTCGCGGTTCGACTCGAGCGCGGAAGCGCGCCGGGCGGCCACGAGCGCGTACTCGCTCAGCACCTCGTCGTCGCCGGCGGCCCGCGCGTGGTGCGCGATGTCGGCGGGATCACCGTGCGCGGCGAGCAGCGCGGCCAGCACCTCGCCGTGGATGCCGCGCCGCTTCATGGCCGGCAGGCTCGAGAGCACGGCGTTGCGCGCCAGCTCGTGGCGGAAGCGAACGTGGGCGCGGTCGATCTCGAGCAGCCGGCGGCGCTCGGGCTCCTCGGCCGCGCCCGGCCATGCGGGCATCACCTCGTCCAGCACCGAGGCGCTCACCCTGTTCGGCACCGCCGACACGAGCTCGACCAGCCTGCGGGACGGCTCGTCCAGGCGCGACACCCGCGCAAGCACCGCGTTGGCCACCGAGGGCGGCAGGTCCGCGGCGTCGCGCGAGGCCAGCAGCTCGGTCACGTAGAAGGGGTTGCCCCCGGTCGCCGCGTACACGGCATCGCTGTCCTCTCCGGCGAGCGCGGCCACCGCGCCCGGCGACAGCGGGTCCAGCTCGAGCAGCACGAGCGCTTCGCCCGGCACGGCCGCTAGGGCGGCGTGGAGCGGGTGGCCGGGCGGCGCCTCGCCACTCCGGTGCGTGGCCACCACGAGGGCGGGCAGCGTCCCGATCCGGCGCCCGAGCACCATGACCGAGTCGAGCGTGGCGTCGTCGGCCCAATGGACGTCCTCGAGCACCAGCACCACCGGCCCGGGCGCGCGCTCGAGCTCGGCTATCAGCAGGTCCTGGATGTCATGCGGCGCGGCGTCCGCGGCGAGCGCGCCCTCCAGCTCGTCTGAGACGGACCCCGCGAGATCGCGGAACGGGCCGAGCGGGCGCGGGATCGAGAGGTCGTCGCAGGTGCCAACCAGGACCCGCCCCTCCTCCAGGTCGCCGGTGAAGCTCCGCACGAGCGACGTCTTGCCGATCCCCGGCTCGCCGCTGACCGAGACCAGGCGGCCGTCACCGCGCTTCGCGGAGGCGAATGCGTCGCCGAGGGCCGCCAGGGCCGCGTCGCGCTCGAGGAGATCCACGGTCATGAAGTCAGACACATAGGTAGCCGCGGGGTCAAACATAGGTAGTCGGCACCGATGTGCGGATCGCGCCGCGGCCGTAGCTTCGATGCCATGACTCCACTGGCTGAGCTGAAGAAGACACACCGCGCCACCTGGGCGTCCGGCGACTACCCCGCCGTGGCCCGGCGCATCGACGAGGTGCCCCCGCGCGACCTGCTCGACCGCATCGCCGTGCGGCCGGGCGAGGACGTGCTGGACGTGGCCACCGGGACCGGAAACGTGGCCCTCCGCGCCGCCGCGGCGGGCGCCAACGTGGTGGGGCTCGACCTCACCCCCGAGCTGTTCGCCACCGCGTGGCGGCGCATGGACGAATGGGGCGTGGCCGTCGACTGGGTCGAGGGCGACGCCGAGGAGCTGCCGTTCGACGACGAGAGCTTCGACGCGGTCCTGTCGGTGTTCGGTGTGCAGTTCGCGCCCCGCCACCAGATCGTGGCGCGCGAGCTGGCGCGCGTCACCCGTCCCGGCGGGCGGATCGGGCTCGTGAACTGGACTCCCGCGGGCCAGATCGGCGAGCTGTTCAAGATCATGGGTCGCTACCTGCCCGCGCCCCCGTCGTATGCCTCGCCCCCGCCGCTGTGGGGCAGCGAGCCGTACGTGCGCGGCCTGTTCGCCGACACCGGCGTCGACCTGGAGTTCGTGCGTGGCTACAACCCGTGGCGGTTCTACTCCGCCGAGGAGTACGTCTCGTTCATGGAGACGAACTACGGGCCGACGCTGAAGGCGCGCGAGCGCCTGAGCGCGGAGGGACGCTGGCAGGAGTGCCGCGCCGAGATCCGCGCTATGGCGGAGCGTTACAACGAGGCCACCGACGGCGGGCTCCTGATGCACGCCGAGTACATGGTCGCGATCGGCAGGAAGGCGCAATGAGCGCCGCTCTGCGCGTACAGCTGCTCGGTCCTCTGCAGGTCGAGCGTGAAGGGCAGCCGGTCGCCCTCGGCGGCCGGGCACAGCGGGCGCTCCTGGCGCGGCTGATGCTCGAGCCGGGTCGCACGGTGCCGGTGAGCCGGCTCGTGGATGACCTCTGGGGCGAGAACGCTCCCGCGAGCGCGTCGAAGATGATCCAGATCTACGTCTCGATGCTCCGCAAGGTGCTCCCCGAGGGCGTGCTCGTGACCCGCTCGCCCGGCTACGCCGTGGAGCTGCCGCGCGAGGCGATCGACCTGTCCCGCTTCGAGGACCTGCGCCACGCGGGCCACGCGGCACTGGCCGCCGGCTCGCCGGCGGAGGCCCTGGAGCAGCTCAGAGAGGCGCTGGCGCTGTGGCACGGCGCGGCGCTCGCGGAGTTCGAGGAGCCGTTCGCGACGATCGAGTCGAACCGGCTCGAGGAGGTTCACCTCGCGACGGTCGAGGACCGCATCGAGGCCGAGCTCCAGCTCGGCCGGCACGGCGCGCTGGTCGCCGAGCTGCATGCGCTCGTGGCCCGTCATCCGCTGCGCGAGCGGCTCCGGGGCCAGCTGATGCTGGCGCTGTACGGGTCCGGACGCCAGGCGGACGCGCTCGCCGAGTACCACCGGGTGCGCGACGTGCTGCTCGAGGACCTCGGCATCGAGCCGTCGCCCTCGCTCCGCGAGCTGGAGCGGCGCATCCTCCAGCAGGATCCGACGCTGGTCGACACGCCCCCGAAGCCGGGCCCGCACCTGCACGCGGTCGGGCGGCGGGCCGCGGTCCGTCAGGGCATCGTCGCGTGGTCGAGCCCCTGCCCAACCCCCCAACTCCCGGTCCGGCGGCTCCGGATCGCCGCGTAAAGGAGCGCGACGCCATGCTTCCCCACTACCTCACGTTCAGCGCGGTCCCGGCGGGACATCCCGGCGAGCGCCGCGAAGCCCTGGGGCCGCGCAAGATCAAGGCGACGTTCCGCCAGGCCGCGGCCGAGGCGGAGCTCGTTCGCGACCGGCTGGACCAGTTCAACTCCAAGTGCGACGATCGCTGCATGGTCACGAAGGCCGCGTGATGCTCGAGCTCGACCGGCTCCTGCCGGCGGACCGGGCTCAGGTGTTCGAGGCGTTCACCACGGCGGACCGGCTCGCCCAGTGGTGGGGGCCGGTCGGCTTCACGATCCCGGCCATCGACTTCGACCCGCGCCTGGGCGGCTCCTACCGCATCGAAATGCAGCCGCCGGAGGGCGACCGGTTCGCCCTGGTCGGTGAGTTCCGCGAGGTGGAGGCGCCCCATCACCTGGCCTTAACGTTCGTCTGGGAACAGCCGGACCCGGACGACGTGGACATGCTTGCCGAGCTGACGTTCGAGGATCGCGGCGACTCCACGCTGCTGGCGCTTCGGCAGCACCCGTTCCGAACCGAGGCCCGCCGGCAGCTCCATCACGACGGTTGGAGCGAGACGCTCGACAAGCTCGCCGCCTGGCTCACCGCCGGCTAGGCCTGCGCGGTTGCGGGCCGCCGGGTTCCGTGAGACTCTCGAATCTCTGGGGCGCGCCTTTCCACTGACCCTGTGCGCGGCGCTGGCCGCGCTCGCTGCCGCTGCCGGACCCGCCGCGGCGGCCGACACCTGGTACGCCTCACCCGGCGGCAGCGACGCCGCGCCCTGCACGAGCGGGAGCCCGTGCTCGATCAAGACCGCGCTCGACGGTCCGAGCGCGAAAGCGGCGAACGGCGACACCGTCATGCTCCTGCCGGGCGGAGCCGGCGAGTTCTACACCGTCGGCGACGGGGCCCCCGTCCATGTCCGGCACGACGTCGACGTCGTGGCCGACTCGGGCGGGCCGCGGCCCCTGGTCAAGGTTGGATCGAGCTCCGATCCGACCTTCACCTTCGAGACCGACGCCGCGAACAGCACGGTCAGGCACGTCGCCTTCGAGATGACGGGCTTGTACGGGATCAAGGCCGCGGGGCGCATCTCGATCGCGGATGTCTCCGTCAAGGCGCACGGTGGCTGTTTCGAGCTCCAGGGGGCGGACAGCTCGGTGGTCGACTCGTCGTTCGAGTCGGAAAGTGTGGGCTATTACTGTCTCATCGCCTTCGGGAGCCGACCGGAGATCCGCAATGTCGACGTCACGTCAACCGGGACCATTTCGCCCGTCTGGGTGCAGGCCGCCGGCGGGCACGTCGATGGCATCCGTGTCCGAGGTGGCGGCGAGGGGACACGCCTCACCGGCAGCCCCACGGACCCGCTCGTCGTGCGACGAGCCGATGTAAGGGGAACAGCCCTGGGCGTCGTCCTCGCAGGGGGTGTCGTGTTCACGGACTCACTCGTGGCGGTGAGCGGGAGCAACGCGATCGCCGCCGTGGCGACCGGCGGTCTGATGCGCAACGTGTCCGCGATGGCCACGGGCTCGGGGTCGCGCGGCCTGTACCTCCAGGCCGCCACTGGCGACAACGGCTATACGACCGACGTACGGAACTCGATCCTCCGCGGCGACGACAAGGACGTGTCCATCGAGCAGTCGTACCCCGGGCAGGGCGATCCCAGCTGCAACCCCATCATCGATCCGGTCTGCATCACATACATCCCGCCGCGTACCGCCGGCACCCTCGTGGTGGGGAACTCGAACTTCCGCACGACGCAGGTGGGCTCCGGCGGAACCCTGACCGACGCCGGTGGGAACAGCAACGCGAATCCACTGTTCGTGAACACCGAAGCCGCCGACTTCCATCTCTCGCCCGGCTCGCCGGCGATCGATGCGGGGGCCGACTTTCCGGAGAACGGAACTCAGGACCTCGACGGCGCGGCGCGGAAACAGGGTGGCGCGGTCGACATGGGTGCATACGAGTTCCCGGTACCGGCCCTGCCGCTCGACACCACCAAGCCGCTCGTCACCGGCCTGGGCGAGACGAACAGGGTGTTCGCGGTGGGCCGCGCGCCCACGCCTGTCGCCGCGCGCGCGAAACGGCACAGGAAGGGCACCACGTTCGTATTCAAGTCGTCAGAGGCGGGGACCGCGACTCTGAAGATCAGCCGCGCCCGCCCGGGCCGGCGGCGCGGCAAGCGGTGCGTGAAGCCGACGAGGAAGAACCGCCGGGCCAAGCGCTGCACCCGCTACGTCGCCGTGAAGCCGGCACTCAAGCGTGCGGTGGCGGCGGGCGCCACGGCCGTCCCCTTCTCGGGCCGCATCGGCACGCGCGCCCTGAAGCCGGGGAAGTATCGGCTGACCGTCGTCGTGGCCGACGCCGCGGGCAACCGCTCGAAGCCGAGGTCGATCGGCTTCCGGATCGTCAGGCGCTAGCGCGCCGGGCTAGCCGATCCCGCCGACCGTGACGTAGATCGTGTCCGTGGCGGTGTGCCCGAGGCTGTCCGTGACCGTCACGGTCACGTTGTGGCCGCCCGGGGACAGGTAGTGGTGAATCGTCTGGCCGGACCCGAGGTACCCGTCCTGGTCACTGGCCCAGCTGTAGCCCGAGTCGGAGATGGTCGCGCCTCCCTGCGCTGACGCGGTGGCGCTGAACTCGATCTGGTCGAACTGCCCCCAGCCCGAGCCGTTCGCGGGCTTCGTGATCATCACGTCGGGGTTGCCCTCCGCCGGCCCCACGTTCACCGTGATCGAGTCGCTCCCGCTCGTCCCGGCGCTGTTGGTCGCGGAGAGCGTGACGGTGTGCGTGCCCTCCGTGGAGATCTTGTAGGCGAACTCCGACGCCCCGTTCCCGACCGGTGTGCCGTCCACCGACCACGTGGCCGACTGCGCCAGGTCGGCGTCGTACTGATCGATCACCTCGCCGCGATAGGTCACCGTCTGATCGGATCCGAAGCTCGACCCGGTGGCCGGCTGCGTGATCCGGACAGCCGGCGAGGCCGCCTTGACGGTGACGGTGACGGGCGCGCTGACCCGCACGCCGTACTGATCGCCCTCCACCTCAGCGGTGATGTGGTGGACGCCCTGGCTCAGGCTCGACGTGGTGATGACGTAGCTGTTGGGGCCGAACGCGCCGTCCTTGTCGGACTTCCAGGTGATCTTCCCGTGATACGCCGGGTCCGACAGCACCGGCTTGTCGGTATAGAGGTCGTAGGTCTGGACGACGAATGTCGCGTCCGCCTTCCACGCCACGGTCGTGTCCCCGGTCGGGAAGGTGATCTGCGCCCGGGGCCGCGACTCGGGCACGCAGCCGCCGTGGCGGTTGGACCAGTAGGGCTGCAGCCCGGGTCCGTGCGGTACCACCCGCGTGTAGTTGCCCCATGGCCCGATCTCCCCCTGCGCACAGATGTCGCCGATCTCCGCCTCCTCCCATGGCGGGAGCTTCAGCGGGTCGGCCCAGGCGGTCAGGGGATACGGGTCGGTGGCGGCCTCCACGAACTCGTGGGACGCCCGCTGGCTGGCCTTGTCGACGGCCTGGCGGTACTCCTTGGTGTCGCGCCCGTCCGGGAGCTTCGCGGGGCTCGGCACCTTGACGATGAACCACGGCATGTTCACGTGGACGAGCGCGAACATGAGGCCACCCTCGGTTGGGGTGAAGAAGTGGTAGCCGGACCAACCGCCGCGGTCGACCTGGTCCTCCTCGACGAAGATGGCAAGGATCGGGTCGTGGTCCGAGTAGCGCCACCAGTAGTTGGGCGCGTCGGAACCGAATCGCTGGAGCAGCACGAACTTGTCGACTGCGAAGAAGTTCCACGAGCCCACGCTGTCCGGCGGGTTGTCACGGACGAGGCTGTAGCCGAGGAAGCGCCCCTTCCCCACCCCGTACTGCGACAGTGGGCCCCAGAAGTCCTTGGAGCCCGGGCCGGCGAACTCGTCGCCCACCATGTCCTGGAGCGCGTGGTTGATCGAGCTCACGTAGTCCAGGCGATCCTCGAAATGCGTGCCCCAGTAGAAGGACCAGATGTCCGGGTGCTCGCTGATCGGGCCGACGATCCCGGCGTCGAGATACACCAGAGTGCATTCGGCGGGGAGCACGACGGTCAGCCCGCAGCGAATCGGATGGCCGGGCACGCTGGCGGCGCCGGCCGTCGGGCGCTTCAGCAGCGTGCGCTCGCGGTACCCGCGCGGAGGAGCGAGGGCGACGGCGGCTCGGGGAGCGCGGCCGACCCGGGTCGTGCGCAGGACCCGCCGCCAGCGCTTTCCCCGCCGCACGTCGATCCGCATCGGTACTCGTCCCGCCTCGCCCTTCAGCGCCGGCGCGAACGGGCCTGCGCCCGCCCCCGACATGGCCCGCGCCAGCAGCCGGCGGACGCGTCGCGGGGGTTGCGACAGTGCCGGGGAATACCACAGCCGCTCCCGCAGCTTCCCCTGACGCAACAGGTACGCCCGCGCCGGGAGGCCCCCGATGGTGCGGGTCAGCCCCAGCCGGCGGAGATGGGCCCGCGGCCGCCCCAGCGGCGCCTGGCCCTTGGTGCGGCGTGTCCCGGGCCGCACGGGCAGGCGCTCGGACGGCTGGCCCTTGCGCGAGGCCGCCAGCTCCTTCCTGTAGCTGGACACGGCGGCCGCGAGCGACACCGAGTCGTAGCGGCGGTGCTCGGGGTCGAGCAGGAACAGGTGGGCATCGCGGTAGCGGAGGATCAGCCCCACCTGAGGCTTGGCACGGCGGCGGGCCCGGGGCGGCGCAAGCAGCTCATAGCGCATGCCTTGCGGCAGGAGAGTGACGCGCGAGACGCTGCGTCCCTCCTTCTGCTCGATGACATAGCCGCCTGAGGCGCGGCCGGCGGCAGCGGCCGGGAACAGGAGCAGCAGTGCCGCGCCGGGCAGGACGATCCAGGCTCTTCGACCCCGCGGTCGCATGGCTCCTGGAGCGACCGTAGACCCGGTAGGAAGCCGGGTCAACTGTTCCGTGCTAGCTCTGGGCGGCCTCGAGGAAGGCCTCGTAGCGCTTCACTTCGCGCTCGGCGCGGGCCTTCTCCTCCGAGCCGTCCTCGCAGCGGTCGACCTGCTGCTGGGCTTCCTTGAGGCGTGACTCGAAGGCGCTCCGGTCGATCTCGTCCGGCGGAATCGCCTCCTCGACCAGCACGAGCGCACGGTTGTCGGCCACCTGGAGGTAGCCCTCGCCCTGCGCGAAGCGGACCACGTCCGAGTCCGACTTGTACAGCCGCAGCTCGGTCGGCTCGAGGATCGCCATCAGGGGCGCGTGTCGCGCCTTGATGCCGATCGAGCCGGTCGTCGTCCGGGTCGAGACCAGCTCGACCTCGTCCGCGAAGACCTGCCCCTCGGGCGTCAGGACCTCGACCTTGAACGAGGAGGCCATCTACTCCTTCTTGTCCTCGTCCTGGTCCTCGTCGGCGTCGTCCTCGGGCGCGTCGGCGTCGTCGGACTTGGCCTCGGCCTGATC
>DASUYU010000302.1:0-7783 GCA_036377235.1 Thermoleophilaceae bacterium | reverse complement strand
GCCGCCTCGTTGACCGCCCACAGCTCTTGGGTCACACGTTCTTCGGTCCCGGTGGCCCGGGCTCCCTCGACGAAGCGGTCCTTGAGCGCCGCCATCCGTTCGCGTTGCTTCTTGCCAATCGCCTTACGAAGGTCGTCGGCCTCGGGACCCGAGAAGCCGGCGACCTCCTTCGCAATCCGCATCGACTGCTCTTGGTAGAGGATGACGCCGTAGGTCGTGTCTGTGATCGCCCGGAGACGCTCATCGAGATACGTGATCGCATTCGGGGTGCGCTTGTTCCGCGCGTAGGTGTCGATGTAGCGCATTGCACCTGGGCGATAGAGCGCGTTGAGTGCAACCAAGTCCTCAAACTCCGTGGGGCGCACCTTCTTCAGTGCCTCCCGCATGCCATCGGACTCAAACTGGAACACTCCGACCGAGTCGCCCCGCTGGAGCATTTCGTACGTCCTCTGATCGTCGAGCGGTAGCTGCGTGACGTCCGGCCGCTCGCCCGTCGACTCTTGAATGATGTCGAGGGCAGCCTCGATTACGTCCAGGTTTCTCAGCCCCAGGAAGTCCATCTTCAGGAGGCCGATCTCCTCGATCGGCTTCATCGAGTACTGAGTGACAGTGCGGTACGAACGCTCGCCGTTGTCGCCGTTCCCGCCGCTGCGGTCTTCAGCGAGCTGGAGAGGCACGATGTCAGTAAGCGGACGGTCCGCGATCACGACCGCAGCCGCGTGGATCGATGAGTTGCGGACAATCCCCTCGAGGCCCCTAGCTGTGTCGATCACACGGCGCGCATCGGGGTCCGAGTCGTAGAGCCGGCGAAGGTCCGGTTCCTCTTCGAGGTACGCGGCGAACGTCTTCGACCTTCCCATGATGGGCTCGGGAATCAGCTTCGCAATTCGATCACCCGTCCCGTAGTCCAAGCCGAGGACTCGAGCGGCATCGCGCGTTGCTGCTCGCGGGAGCATCCTGCCGAAGGTGATGATCTGGGCGACCGACTCGCGTCCATATTTATCGGCGACGTACTGGATGACCCGCTCTCGGCCCTTGACCGAGAAGTCGATGTCGATATCCGGCATCGAGATGCGCTCCGCGTTCAGAAACCGCTCGAACAGCAGGTCGTAGGCGAGCGGGTCAACGTCGGTGATGCGCAACGCATAGGAAACGATCGATCCGGCTGCGGAGCCACGCCCCGGGCCTACCGCGATTCCGTTGTCCTTCGCGAACTTGACGAAGTCCCAGACGATGAGGAAATACGCCGCGAAGCCCATCTTCTCGATGACGCCGAGCTCCATCTCCAACCGCTCGACAGCCGGGGCAGGCGGCGGATCGCCGTAGCGCCGGCGGAGGCCCTCGTGCGCAAGCTGCCGCAGGTACTCGACCTCGCTTTGTCCGTCTGGCGCGGGGAAGCGCGGAATCAGCATCTTGCCGAGCTCAATCTCAACGTTGCAGCGCTCTGCGATGTCGACGGTCGTTGCGATTGCCTCCGGCCACTCGGCAAAGTCGGAGGCCATCTCATCGGTGCCCTTGAGGAAAAACTCGTTCGTGTCGAAGGTCAGCTTCGGCTCGGCCAGGGTGCTCTTCGTCTGCACGCAGAGGAGGGCCTTGTGGTGGTCATAGTGATCGCGCGTCAGGTAATGCACGTCACCCGTCGCGACCAGAGGGCGACCGACCTCGCGCGCCACCCGAACGATGCCTTCGTTCGCCTTGTCCTGAGCTGCAATGCCGTTCTGTTGCAACTCGAAGTACACGTTGTCCGCGCCGAAAACCTGGAGAAGCTGATCGATGTGCGCCCTAGCTTCGTTCGGTACGTCATCCACGATGCGGCGGCAAAACCGTGACTGCAGGCAGCCCGTAAGAGCAATGACCCCGCCGGAGTAGCGCGACAGCAGGTCGAGGTCCACGTTGGCCTTGCCACGCTTGTAACCCTCGAGGAAGCCGGCGGAGCTGAGCTTCACGAGGTTGCGAAAGCCCTCGTCGCTCTGGGCAAGAAGCGTGAGGTGGTTGCGCTCGTACTTGACCGCCTCGGTGGCGCGGTCGTCCACGAAGTACGCCTCGAGGCCGATGATCGGCTTTATGCCGTGCTTCTGACAGGCCTTGTAATGCTCAACGGCGCCGTTCATTACGCCGTGATCTGTGAGCCCCAACGCGAGTTGACCAAGCTCGGCCGCTCGCTTGGCTAGCGCATCGATCGGACATGCGCCGTCGAGCACGGAATACTCGGAATGGACGTGGAGATGGGCGAAGCTCATTCGCAGTCACGACAATACGTTCGAGATCGGCTAGCAAGTCGGACCCGCGTGTAGTCCATCCCGCTCCTTCGGCGAATCATTTGGGAGTCAGAGCGCAAGCCTCAGTCAGCCTGAGCTGTCCACGCAGCAACCTACGTTTAGACCGTGACTAACGGTCCGCACAGCCGAGACCACTTTGGAGATTCGCTCTTGGAGTGGTGCGAGAAACAAACCGGGCTGGAGCCCGAGCGAGCACGCAGCGATCGAGCGATTCGCGTCTTGGGACTTGCCACCGGCCGATAGACGGTGATGTCGGCGCGGCCAGTCCACCAACTCATCCGGTGGAAATTCGAGCCTGCCCTCAGGCGCGGGGGATACGGACCCGCATGGAGGCCACCTTTCGGCCGTGTACGTACCAAGCGAAGGTGACTAGCTGTCGGAGGAGCCGCGGGCCGCCACGATGCCCGCGGCGATCACTGCGGCGATGGTGGCCGCCGCGCCGATCTTCACCTTGTTCTGGGCGATTTGGCGCGGCACCACGCGCGAGAGCACCTGCCATGCGAGCCAGCCGAGCACCGTGTAGCCCTTTGTGGTCATTGCCTGTCCTTTCCCCGGTTGCGCACGTTGTACGCCATACGGGACTGGAGCGACCACAGCTCGATGAACCCGGGGCTCGCCTGCTGGGAGAAGAGGCCCCCGGACTCGCCGAAGCCGGCGAGGGCCGGGTCGTAAAGCGCGTTCGGGGAGCGGCGCGCAACCGCGCGGGCGTTCCCCTTGTAGAGCCGCATGGTGATCTCGCCGGTGACCTGCTCGTTCACGGACTCCATCAGCGCGTTCAGGTCCGACAGGAGCGGCTCGTACCAGAGCCCGGCGTACACGAGGTAGGCCCAGTGGTCGTCGAGGTGCGGCTTGAAGTTGTTCTGGTGGATCGTCCCGACGAGCTTCTCGAGCTCCTTGTGCGCGGTCAGGATGATCGCCGCGGCCGGCACCTCGTAGAGGTCGCGCACCTTGAGCCCGACGATCCGGTCCTCGATGTGGTCCACGATCCCCACGCCGTGCCGCGCCCCGATCTCCCCCGCCCGCTCCAGCAGCTCCACGAGCTCCAGCCGCTCGCCGTTCAGGGACACCGGGCACCCCCTCTCAAAACCGACGACGACATCCTCGGACTCGTCCGGCGCCTCCTCCGGCCGGGTCACGAGGTTGAACACGTCGTCGTGCGGGGGCTCGTCGAGATCCTCGATCGGGCCGCCCTCGGACGAGCGGCCCCACAGGTTGTCGTCGATCGAGTACGGCGGCGTCTCGGTGCCGCCCTTCACCGGGATGCCGTGCTCGCGCGCGTACTGAATCTCCTCCTCGCGGCCCATCTGCCAGCCGCGCACGGGCGCGATGATCTTCATCTGCGGGTCGAGCGCGATCACGGTCGACTCGATCCGCACCTGGTCGTTTCCCTTGCCCGTGCAGCCGTGGGCGATCGTGTCGCAGCCGCTCTCGCGCGCGTACTCCACGGCGAGCTTCGCGATCAGCGGCCTGCCGAGCGCTGTGAACAGCGGGTAGCCGCCGCCGTACAGCCCGTTGGCCTTGATCGCGGGGAGCACGTAGTCGCGTGCGAACTCCTCGCGCGCGTCCACCACGTGGCAGTCGAGCGCACCCAGCTGGAGCGCCTTGCCCTTCACGACGTCGTAGTCCTCGCCCGGCTGCCCCAGGTTCACCGTGAGCGCGACCACCTCGGCCTCGTACTCGTCCTGAATCCACTTGAGCATCACGGACGTGTCGAGCCCGCCCGAGTAGAGCAGCAGCACGCGCCCGACCTCGCCGGGCTCGGCCTCGTAGGAGGCCGTCTTGATCAGGGTGTGCCGGGGCTCCGCCACCGCGCGCGGACCCTAATGCAGCGCCGCGCCGAGCCGGCGCACGGCCTCGTCGACCTCGTCGGCGGTGACCGTCAGCGGCGGAAGCATCCTGATCGTCTCCGGCCCGGTCGCGTGGACCACGAGCCGCTGCTCGAGCAGGGCTCGCCGGGCCACGTCCTGGGCGTCGGGCAGGTCGAAGCCCACCATCAGGCCGAGCCCGCGCGGCTCGAGGCCGAGGTCGCGGAGGCCGGCGGCGAGCCGGTCGCCGCGCGCGCGGACCGTGTCGAGGAAGCCGGCGCCGGTGACCACGTCGAGCACCGCGTTCGCCGCCGACGCGATCACGGGGCCGCCTGCGAACGTCGAGCCGTGGTCGCCCGGCCCGAGCACGTCCGCGGCGTCCGCGTTCGTCACGCACGCTCCTACCGGCAGCCCGCCGCCGAGGCCCTTCGCCACCGTCATGACGTCGGGCGTCACGCCGAGCTGCTCGTGCGCCCACAGCGTGCCCGTGCGGCCTATACCGCACTGGATCTCGTCGAAGACGAGGAGCGCGCCGTGCTCGTCGCAGGCCCCGCGCGCCGCCCGCAGCACGTCCGGGTCGAGCGGGTGGATCCCGGATTCGCCCTGGATCGGCTCGAGGAGGACGGCGGCGGTGCCGGCGCTCACGGCGGCCGCGAGCGCGGCGGCGTCGTTCCGCGGCACGACCCTGAAGCCCGGCACGAGCGGCGCGAACGGCGCCTGCTTCGACTCCTGCGGCGTGGCCGACAGCGCGCCCATCGTCCGCCCGTGGAACCCGCCCTCCATCACCACGAACTCGCCGCCCGTGCGGCGCTTGCGGGCGAGCTTGAGGGCGCACTCGATCGCCTCGGCGCCGGAGTTGCACAGGAACACGCGGCCGCCCAGCGACAGGTCCACCAGCCGCTTCGCCAGCCGCATCCCCGGCTCTGTGTAGAAGAGGTTCCCGACGTGCATGAGCCGCCCGGCCTGCTCGCGCGCCGCCTCCACCACGGCCGGATGGCAGTGGCCGAGCTGCGCCACCGAGATGCCGGTGAGGAAGTCGAGGTACTCGTTGCCCTCGTCGTCCCATAGCCGGGTGCCCTCGCCCCGGACGAACTCGACGGGGTTCCGGACGTAGGTGGGCATGAGCGCGTCGCGCTCGAGTGCCTGTAGCTCCGCTAGGGCCACAGCTTCGTGCCGATCCCCTCGTCGGTGAACAGCTCGAGAAGCAGGCTGTGGGGCTCGCGGCCGTCGACGATGTGCGCGCTGCCCACGCCCGACTCCAGCGCGTGCACGGCGGCCTCGAGCTTCGGCCGCATCCCGCCGGTGACCTCGCCCAGCCGCTCGCGCACCTCGGCCGCGGTGGCCTCGGAGATACGCGTGCTCGGGTCGTCCGGGACGGCGCGCCACCCCTCCACGTCGGTCAGGAACACGAGCTTGAACGCCCCGAGCGCCTCCGCGACGGCGGCCGCGGCGGCGTCGGCGTTCACGTTGTAGGAGCTGCCCTCTACGTCGGCGCCCACGGAGGCCACCACAGGGATGTAGTCCTCGGCGATGTGGAGCAGCACGTCCACGTCCACGTTCTCGATCTCGCCCACGAAGCCGATGTCGGTCTCCCCGCTCGCGAGCTGCTTCTTGACGGTGAAGAGACGGCCGTCGTCGCCGCAGAGGCCCACGGCCGGCTGTCCGTGGCGGTTGATCCGCAGGACGATGTCCTTGTTCTGCTTACCGACCAGGACCATCTTCGCCACCTCGACGGTGGCCTCGTCGGACACGCGCAGGCCCTCGACGAAGCGCACCTCCATACCGAGCCGCTCCATGTAGCTCGTGATGTCGGGGCCGCCGCCGTGCACCACGACGGGGTTCATGCCCACGTATTTGAGGAGGACCACGTCGCGGGCGAACTCCTCGCGGAGGTCGGCCTCCGTCATCGCGGCGCCGCCGTACTTGATGACGACCGTCTTGCCGTGGAAGTCCCGGATGTAGGGGAGCGCCTCCAGGAGCGTTGCTACGTCTCTCACGACGTGTACTCCGCGTTGAACTTCACGTACTCGGGGCTGAGATCGGAGAAGAACACCTCGGTCTCCCCCCCCTCGCCTGGCAGCGTGAGGGCGTACTCGACCTCGTCGCCCTGCACGAGCTCGGCGGGCGCCGGCTCGACCACGTCGCCTGCCGACACCACCTGGTGACCCTCGATCTCGAGGTCCACGACGAACGGCTCGCCGGGCGGCCACACCTGTCCGGCGGCCTGCAGGATCCGGCCGAAGTTCGGGTCGCCGCCGTGGAGCGCGGACTTGACGAGCGGCGAGTTCGCCACCGCGCGGGCCACCGGCTCGACCGTGTCCGGCCTGCCGGTCACGACCACGCGGCCCACGCGCCGTGCGCCCTCGCCGTCGTGCACGATCTCGAGCGCGAGCTGGCGCAGGAGCGCGTCGAGCGCCTCGCCGAGCGCGAGCTCGTCCGCCGACTGGGGCTCGACCCGGACGCCGGACGCCCCGTTCGCCTGGGCGATCACCGTGTCGCTGGTGGAGAGCTGGCCGTCGACGCTGATCCGGTCGAAGGAGCGCTTCACGCACACGCCGGTGAGAAGGTCGAGCGTGTCGGCGTCGAGGGTGGCGTCCGTCTGGACGAAGCAGAGCATCGTCGCGTGACGCGGCGAGATCATGCCGGCGCCCTTTGCCTGCGCGGACAGCCGCACGGCCCCCGCCTCCAGGCTCACCTCGAGGCACGCGCGCTTGGGGCCCGCGTCGCTCGTGAGGATCGCGGTCGAGAAGCCGGCGGCGTCCGGTCCCAGCGCCCCGCACGCCGCGTGCACGCCGGCCACCGCCTTCTCGCGCGGCAGCTCGACGCCGATCACGCCGGTCGAGGCCACGGCCACCTGCTCTGCCTCCACGCCGAGCTGCTCGGCGGCCGCGTGCTGCATCGCGACTGCCGTGTCGATCCCGCGCGGGCCGTCGCCGACGTTGGAGCAGCCGGAGTTCGCGACCACGGCGCGCAGGCGATCGAGGGCAGCGTCCCTGGAGACGATCACCGGTGCCCCCACCCGCGCGTTCGTCGTGAAGCGAGCGGCCGACGCGGTGTCCGGCTCGTCCGAGACGACGACGCCCACATCGAGCCCCTCGCGCTTGATCCCCGCCGCCACTCCGGCCGCCCGGAAGCCGGCGGGCAGAAGGTGCGCATCGAGCTCCTTCACGTTCTCGGGCCGCTCCACCCAGCGGGAGCGGAAGAAGGTGGCGGGGGCGATGCTCTCGCTCATTCGAGCCCCTCCGTCTCCGGGAGACCGAGCATGAGGTTGAGGTCCTGGACCGCCTGGCCGGCCGCGCCCTTCCACAGGTTGTCGATGGCCGCGAGCGCGATCACCCGCTTCCCCACCACCTTCACGTGGATGCGGCAGCGGTTGGTCTCGCGGACGTCGTCGGTGCCGGGCGGCTCGTCCACCAGGTCGATGAACGGCTCGTCCTCGTAGGCGTCCCGGTACAGATCGGTGACCTCGGCTTCACTCAGGCCGCTCATGACGTAACAGCTGGCGAGGAGGCCCTGCTCGACGGGCACGAGGTGGGGCAAGAAGGTGAACGTCGCGCCGTTCAGCTCCTGCTCGAGCTCGGCCGCGTGGCGGTGGCCCTCGACCTTGTAGGCCTGGACGTTCTCGGTGACCGAGACGAAGTGGGTCGTCGGCGTGGCGTCGCGGCCGGCGCCGGACACGCCGGACTTGGCGTCGACCAC
>DASUYU010000301.1:0-11011 GCA_036377235.1 Thermoleophilaceae bacterium | reverse complement strand
ACCGCGTGGCCGCTCGGCATGTTCTCGGTCGAGGGCACCACGGCGGTGACCGTCACGGGCAGGTCCAGCTCGGCGATCGCGCCCATCGACTCGATGACCGCGGCGCCGCCGGACATGTCGAACTTCATGTCCTGCATCTTCGCCGAGGGCTTGATCGATATTCCGCCCGTGTCGAAGGTGACCGCCTTGCCGACAAACGCGAGATGTGGGCCGCTTGCCACCGATGGCCGGTAGCGCAGCACGATCAGCCTCGGCTCCGCGTGGCTCCCCTGCGCCACGGCGGCGAAGGCGCCCATGCCGCGCCCCACGATCGCATCGCGGTCGAGCAGCTCGACCTCGAGCGCCGCGTGCTGGTCGGCGATCTCGTTGGCCCGCTCGGCCAGGAACGTGGGAGTGGCCACGTTGGACGGCAGGTTCTGGAGGTCGCGCGCCGCGTTCGCGGCCACGGCGGTCACGCGGCCGCGGTCCACCTCGTCGCCGTCGACCGGGTCGCCGGCGATCTCGAGCGACTCCACGCCGCCGTTCGGGTCGCCGTTCCCCTGGGCCTTGAAGCGGTCGAACGAGTACAGCTTCAGGAGCGTGCCCTCAACGAGCGCGGCGTCCACGCCGTCGCCGCCCGGGCTCGCCCAGGACAGCGACACGGCGCCCAGCTCCTTGGCGCGGGCCGCCGCGGCGCCCGCCGCGACGCGGGCCTGCTCGGCGCCGAAGCCGTCGCGCCCACCCAGGCCCGCGATCAGCACGCGCCGCTGCCCGCCGCCGGGCGCGTCCTCGTGCGCCACCGCGACCTTCTTGAGCCCGCGCTTTGCCTCGCCCAGCTCGATCAGCCGCTGCAGCGCGGGATCGTCGAGCGAATCGCCTTCGAAGACCCCCACCACGCGGGTGTCCGCGGCGGTGTCCTCGGGCGCACCCCTGCGCGCGCTGACGGTGATCGGCGCCATCAGCGAGGGCAGTCTATCGGCGCGTGCCGCCCCGGCCCCATCCAGTCGATAGCGTTCTCGGCATGCCCAAGACAGTGATCCTCGGCGCCGCGCGGACGCCGTTCGGGAAGATGGGCGGGGCGCTCGCCTCGCAGGACGCGACCGATCTGGGCGGCACCGCCATCCAGGCTGCGCTCGAGCGCGCCGAGGTGGCGCCGGACCAGGTGGAGCACGTGGTATTCGGCCAGGTGCTCCAAGCGGGGCAGGGTCAGATCCCGAGCCGCCAGGCGCAGATCAAGGGCGGAATCCCGAAGGAGGTCTCCTCGGAGACCATCAACAAGGTGTGCGCCTCGGGCATCCGCTCGGCGGGCATGGTCGACCAGTCCATCCGGGCCGGCGACCTGAGCGTGGCCGTGGCGGGCGGCATGGAGTCGATGTCGAACGCGCCGTACCTCCTGAAGCAGGCGCGCTTCGGCTACCGGATGGGCGACGCCAAGGCGCTCGACGCGATGATGCACGACGGGCTCACCAACCCCTTCACCGGCAGGGGCATGGGCGAGGAGGCCGACGAGGTCGGCGAGGAGCTCGAGATCACGCGCGCCGACATGGACAGGTTCGCGCTGCGCTCGCACGAGCTGGCGGTCCAGGCCACCGACGAGGGGCGGCTGCCGGAGGAGATCGTGCCGGTGACGATCAGCTCGAAGAAGGGCGACACCACCGTCGAGGTGGACGAGGCGCCGCGCCGCGAGAGCTCGCTCGAGTCGCTGTCGAAGCTGCGCGGGGCGTTCCACAAGGACGGCGCCCACACCGCCGGGAACGCGCCCGGAGTGAACGACGGCGCCGGCGCGCTGGTACTCGCCTCCGACGAGTGGGCGAACGCGAACGGCCGCCCGGCGCTGGCGACGATCGTGGCCCAGGCCGCCGTGGCCGACGACTTCCCCTACCTCGCCCGCACGCCGGCGAACGCCGCGAAGAAGGCGCTCGAGCAGGCCGGGCTGTCGGTGGACGACATCGACCTGTTCGAGATCAACGAGGCGTTCGCGTCGGTGGCGCTCAACTCGATGCGCATGCTCGGCGTGGACGAGTCGAAGGTGAACGTGAACGGCGGCGCGATCGCGCTCGGCCACCCGATCGGAGCCAGCGGCGCGCGCATCCTGATGACGCTCGTGAACGAGCTGCGCCGCCGCGGCGGCGGGCTCGGCTGCGCGGCGATCTGCTCGGGCGGCGGCCAGGGCGACGCCGTGATCGTCGAAGTCAACGGCAGCTAGCCTCGGCCGGGTGGCCGGGGCAGCCTTCTTCGATCTCGACAAGACCCTCATGGAGGGGTCGAGCGCGTTCCACTTCGGGCGCGCCGCGTACCGTGCCGGAATGGTGTCGCGGCGCCAGCTGGCGAGCGACGCCTGGGCGAACCTGAGGTTCCGCCTCCACGGCTCCACTGATCAGGGCACGGACGAGCTGCGCGAGCGCATCCTCGACGCGATCGCCGGGCAGCGCGTGGTGGACCTCTCGCGGATGGGGCCCGACGTGCTCACCGGAATCCTGCCGCTGATCTACCGCGAGGTGCTGGAGGAGGCGTACGCCCACCAGGACGCCGGCAGGCGCGTCTACATCGTCACGGCGGCGTCGCAGGAGCTGGCCGAGGTCCTGGCGAGCGTGCTCGTCCTGGACGGCGGGATCGGGATGCGCAGCGAGGTGCGCGACGGCGTCTACACCGGCAAGCCCGCCGGGCCGTTCACCTACCGCGAGGGGAAGGCGGTCGCGATCCGCGAGCTCGCGGAGCGCGAGGGGATCGACCTGTCGGAGTCCTACGCCTACTCGGACTCGGAGTCCGACCTGCCGATGATGCGCGCCGTGGGCCATCCCGTGGCGGTCAACCCCGACCGCGTGCTCGAGCGCACCGCACGCGAGGAGGGCTGGCGGATCATGCGCTTCGACAAGCTGGGCCGGCGCCTGAGATGGGCCGCCGTGGTGGGCGGCGTGCTGCTCGTGGGCGGCGGAGGCGGCTACGCGGCCGCACGCACGCGCCGCCCGAAGCGGCGCCTCCTCGGCAGGGGTTAGCGCCGCTAGGCGGCGGGCACGCCGCGCAGATGGCGGCGGGGCCGCGCGCCGCTTCAGGCCCACCCGAGCAGCGGCGCGCGGATCTCCTCCCCGCTAGTGGACCGTCGCGCGCCTGCGTGGGCTGTTGCCGGCGGCGTGGTCCGCATCCGCGTTGAAGTGCGCCCGATAGGACCCGCTTCGGCGGACACGCTTTCTGACCGAGTACTTCGAGCAGGTCGCGCCCGGGATGTCGGCGAGGACCGGGCTCGCGACCTTCTTCCAGCCCGAGCTGGTCTTGCGCTGCAGCTCGATGGCGGTCGAGTCGTGCTCGGGGCACAGCTTGCCCGAGAAGCGGACCCGCTGGCCGCGCTTCGGCGTCTTGTCGGACAGCCTCAGCGTGATCGCCGGGCGCACCAGCACGTCAACGGTCGGGCTGTTCGTCTTGCCGACGTTCGCGCGGTAGCGCGTGTTGGCGGTGGGCTTCACCGCGAGCGACCAGTCGCCCGTGGCGTTCGTGGTAGCGCTGCCCGTGTTGTTGAAGGAGTTGAGCGGGTAGACGTCGTCCTGCACCCGCACGGTGCGGCTGGCGACGTTCGCGCCGGTGAGCTTGCCCGACAGGACGACGCCGGCGCCGAACTTCACGCTCGCGTGGTCGGCCGCGATCGACAGCGCGCCCGGGGCGGGCTTGGCGGCCTCGCCCACGCTCGTGAGAGCGATCAGGGCGAGCACGACGAGGGCACCGGTTGTGATGATTGTCCGCTTCATGCCTGTGACAACGCAGCAGGTGGCCTCTGGTTCGCGAGTTACGGCGGCCGCGATTGCGGTACTGCGCGGCAACGACACGGGTCGGTACACGCTCCCGTCGCGCACCACCTACCCGCACCAGTGGAACTGGGACTCGGCGCTCGCGGCACTCGGCTGGGCGGAGCTCGACCCGGCGCGCGCGTGGACCGAGCTCGAGAGCCTCGCCGGCGCGCGCGACCGCGACGGGATGATCCCTCACATCGCGTTCCGCTCCGGCCTCGTGCCGTGGCTCACCGCCGCGCGCTACCTCCCCGGGCCGCGCTGGTGGGGAAGGCGGACGGGCGCCGACGGTCGCCGCATCTCCGGCATCACCCAGCCGCCGCTGGCGGCCACGTGCCTGAGGCTCCTGTTCGAGGACCATCCCGACGAGCGGCGTGCCCGCGGGCTGCTTCGGCCGCTCCACGCGTGGCACCGCTTCCTGCTCGGCGCGCGCGACCCGCACGGGCACGGCGAGCCCGTTCTGATCCACCCCTGGGAGTCGGGCCGCGACAACGCCGTGGAGTGGGACGGGCCGCTGTGGCGCGTGCTGCCCGAGGTCATGGTCATACGCCGGCGCGACACGGACTCGGTGGACGCGGCTGAGCGGCCCGGCCACGAGCACTACCGCCGCTTCCTCACGCTGGTTCGCCAGGGGACCGCCGCCGGCTGGGACCAGCGCGAGCTGGCGCGGAGCGGGCGCTTCCGCGTGCTCGACGCGGGCTTCTCGGCGATCCTGGCGCGCGCCTGCCTCGACCTCGCGGACGTGGCCGAGCGGCTGGGCGAGCCGAGGCTGGCCGACGAGAGCCGCTCCGCCGGTCAGCGCGTGGCCGCGGCGCTCGGCGCCCGGACCGGATCGGACGGCATCATCGGCGCCGTGGACGCGGTGGACGGCTCGCCGCTCCCCGTCACGAGCGCCGGCTCGGCGCTCGCGCTGCTCGCGCCCGGACTCGGCGACAAGCAGGTGGCCGTGGCACGCGAGCTCGTGACGGGCGGCGCGCTGGCGTCGCGCTACGGCGTGCGCTCGCTCGACCGGGCGCACCCCGAGCGGTCGGCGCGGAACTACTGGCGCGGCCCCGTATGGGCGAACATCACCTGGCTGGCGGCGCTGGGGCTTCACCTGCACGGCGAGGAGCGCGCCGCCCGCACGCTGGCCGAGCGCATGCTGCTAGCCGCCGCCGGCGACGGGATGCGTGAGTACTACTCGCCCGAGTCGGGGCGCGGACTCGGGGTGCGCGACTTCACCTGGACCGCCGCCCTGTGCCTTCGTGCCCGTGCGCGGACCTAGACTTCCGTTCACGATGGCGATCGAGCAGCGAGCGATGACGGACGCCGAGCGCTGGTTCAGGGAGCGCTTCGAGCGCACCCCGGAGCGCGATGCGCTCTTCACCACGCTCAGCGGCGAGCCGGTCAACCCGCTCTACACGCCGGACGACGTGGGGTCGTTCGAGGAGCGGATCGGCTTCCCCGGCGAGTTCCCGTTCACGCGCGGCGTGTACCCGTCGATGTACCGCGGCCGGCTGTGGACGATGCGCCAGTTCGCCGGCTTCGGCACGGCGGAGGAGACGAACGAGCGGTTCCACTACCTCCTCGACCACGGCCAGACGGGGCTCTCCACCGCGTTCGACATGCCTTCGCTCATGGGCCACGACTCGGACAGCCCGCGCTCGCTGGGCGAGGTGGGCCGCGAGGGCGTGGCGGTGGACACGCTGGACGACATGGAGACGCTGTTCGCCGGCATCCCGATGGGCGACGTGTCCACCTCGATGACGATCAACGCGCCCGCCGCGGTGATGCTCGCGTTCTACGTCGTCGCGGCGGAGAAGCAGGGCAGCCCGCCGGAACAGCTCGCCGGCACGATCCAGACGGACATCCTGAAGGAGTACATCGCGCAGAAGGAGTGGTGCTTCCCGATCGACCCGGCGATACGGCTCGTGACCGACATGGTCGAGTTCTGCGCCAGGCGCATGCCGCGCTGGCATCCGATCTCGATCTCCGGCTACCACATCCGCGAGGCCGGCTCGACGGCGCAGCAGGAGCTGGCGTTCACGCTGAAGGACGGCTTCACCTACGTCGAGCACGCGGTCGAGCGCGGGCTGGGCGTGGACGAGTTCGCGCCGCGGCTCAGCTTCTTCTTCAACGCGCACATCGACTTCTTCGAGGAGATCGCGAAGTACCGCGCCGCGCGCAGGATCTGGGCGCGCGAGCTGCGCGACACCTACGGGGCGCGCGACGAGCGCTCGCTCCTGATGCGCTTCCACAGCCAGACGGCGGGCGTGTCGCTCACCGCGCAGCAGCCGCTCAACAACATCGTGCGCACCGCCACCGAGGCGATGTCGGCCGTGCTCGGCGGCACGCAGTCGCTGCACACGAACTCCTACGACGAGGCGCTCGCGCTGCCGTCGGAGGAGGCGGTCCGGGTGGCGCTCCGGACCCAGCACATCATCGCCCACGAGACCGGCGTGACGAACACGATCGACCCGCTGGGCGGCTCGTACTTCGTCGAGGCGCTCACGGACCGCATGGAGGAGTCGGCCTACGCGGAGTTCCGCAAGATCGACGAGCTCGGCGGCATGGTCGAGGCGATCAAGCAGAGCTACCCGCAGCGCGAGATCGCCGAGGCGAGCTTCCGGCTTCAGGAGGAGATCGAGCGCGGCGAGCGCGTGGTCGTGGGTGTGAACCGCTACCAGCAGGAGGACGAGCGGGGCCTGTCGATCCTGCGTATCCCTGAGGAGCTCGAGCGCAAGCAGATCGGGCGGGTGCAGGCGGTCCGGACGCGGCGCGACGGGGACGCCGTGGAGAGCGCGCTCACCGATCTGCGCGAGGCGGCCGCGGCCGACCGCAACCTCATGGAGCCGCTGCTGGACTGTGCCCGCGCCCACGCGACCGAGGGCGAGATCGTGGAGTCCCTCCAGCGCGTGTTCGGCACGTACACGGAGACCCCGGTCTTCTAGACGAATAGCCCATGTCCAGCGGGGGCGCAGTCTTTTAAGAAGCTGCGCTCCGGAGCCGATGCAAAGAGCAGTTCCCTCCGTGCCGCGGGAAACGAAAGGAACCCGTGACACCTGGCTCAATCCGAACCTCCGCCTGCGCAGTCATAGCAGTGCTCACCCTGGCCCTCGCGCCGGGAGCATTCGCCGCGAACGAGGTCGGTGACGCCGGCGATCTTCGCGTGACCGCGAACGACATGGGCGACAGCGCCGTGACGCAGATCAACGGCGCGTTCACGGACGCCATGGACGCCGACGTCTACCGCATCTGTCTCACGGACGGCGCCTCGTTCTCGGCCAGCACCGTCGGCGGGACCTCGCCCACGACCCTCGACACTCAGCTCTTCCTGCTCGACGCGCAGGGCTACGGCGTCTACATGAACGACGACGCGGCCACGGGCATCCGCGGCTCGACGCTGCCCGCGCAGCACCGCTTCTCGCCGACCGCGGGCGGTGAGTACTTCCTCGCCGTGAGCCAGTACAACCGCGACCCGCAGAGCTCGCAGGGCGAGATCTTCCAGGACAACTTCTCGCGGTGGCAGTTCCCGGACGGCGTGATCTTCGCCAACGGCTTCGGAGCCGCCGAGACGCTCTCGGGCTGGAACGGCCGCGCCCCGGGCGGCCTCGGGACCTACCGCATCACGCTGACCGGCACGCGCGCGTGCGTGCCGCCGGACACGACGCCGCCGACGGTCGACCTGCGCAGCCCCGTGGACGGCTCGCACGTGAAGCAGGGCGCGGACGTCGTCGTCGACTTCTCGTGTGCCGACGAGGGCAGCTCGGGCCTCGCGTCGTGCGTGGGCTCGACGCCCGACGGCGAGAAGCTCGACACGAGCAAGCTGGGCCCGGTCACGGTCACCGTGACCGCGCGCGACAAGGCGGGGAACGAGACGGTGGCGAAGAGCACCGTGACCGTGGAGGACCGCACCGATCCCACGGTCACGCTCACGACGCCGGCCGACGGCGCGGAATACGAGCGCGGCGAGCACGTCGCGGCGGCCTACGGCTGCGCCGACGAGGCGAACGGATCCGGCCTGGACAGCTGCGTCGGTGACGTGCCGAACGGCGCGGACGTGGACACGACGACGCTCGGCGAGCACAGCTTCACGGTCACCGCGACCGACAGGGCCGGCAACCACGCGTCCGCGGTGGCTCACTACACCGTCGTCGACGTCACGGCCCCGCAGATCACGCTGACCACGCCCTCGCAGGGCGCGGTCTACGACCTCGGCCAGCAGGTGGCCGCGAGCTACTCCTGCGCGGACGAGGACGGCGGCTCGGGCCTCGCGTCCTGCGCCGGCACGGTGGCGGGCGGCGCCGGGATCGACACGGCGAGCGTCGGCGACAAGAGCTTCACGGTGAGCGCGACCGACCACGCGGGCAACCCCGCCTCCAGGACCGTCACCTACACGGTCGTGGACCGGGCCGCGCCCGTGATCACGCTGAACTCGCCCACCGACGGCGCGGTGTACGGGTTCGGCGACAGCGTGCTCGCGGACTACTCGTGTGCGGACCAGCCCGGTGGCTCCGGCTTGGCGACGTGCACGGGGACGGTGCCGAACGGCGAGGCGATCGACACGTCGAGCTTCGGCAGCCACACCTTCGAGGTGCACGCGACCGACGGCGCCGGCAACCCGGCCACGAGGACCGTCACCTACAGCGTCGTCTACGAGTTCGACGGCTTCTTCTGGCCGGTGAAGAACCCGCCGAACGTCACGAGGTGGAAGGCGGGCGTGCCGGTTCCGGTCCGGTTCTCGCTGCACGGCTTCCGCGGCGCGCGCCCGGAGGCGGACGGCTATCCGCGCTCGATGGGTTGCGGCGGCGGCGACGTGGAGCAGGTGGCCCGCGCGGCCCAGGGCAAGAAGAAGGGCGCGTTCGAGTACGAGCGGGGCTCCGACAGGTACATGATGCTCTGGAAGACCGATAAGAAGTGGGCCGGCACCTGCCGTGAGTTCGTGCTGAAGCTCGACGACGGCAGCGTTCACGCGGCTCGGTTCGAGTTCGGCAAGAAGCGCGGCCGCAAGCGCTGAACCGCCCGGCGTGACCGCGCGTACCCAATAGGGTGGGCGCCCGCATGAAGCATCTGGTCCTGCTCGCGTCGGTCTGTGCGCTGATCCTCCCTGGCTTGGCGCTGGCCCAGGAGGAGCCGACCAGCACAACACCTGTTCCTGCAGAGGAACCGGAGACTCAGACTCAGACCCAAACGGAGACCGCGCCGGCACCGGCGCCGCCTCCCCCGGAGCCCCAGGTGCTCGCCGACGAGACCAAGGATGCGCCCGCGCCGAAGCCCAAGGCGATCGCGGCAGCCAGCGGCTCGGTGACGATCGCGGACTTCAGCTTCACGCCCGGGTCGCTGACCATCAGCCAGGGCGACACCGTCACCTGGGTGAACAACGGCCCGACGCCGCACTCCGCCACGGCGAACGACGGCTCCTTCAACACCGGCATCCTGAAGGCCGGCCAGTCGGCATCGCACACGTTCAGCCAGGCCGGGACCTTCTCGTACTACTGCCAGCCGCACCCGTTCATGAAGGCCACGGTCGTCGTCCAGGCGGCGCAGGCCGGCGGCGGGTCCGGCGGCACGAGCGGCGCGGACACGAGCGCCGGCGCGACGAGCTCGAGCAACACCGGTGCGACCGCTTCCCAGGCGGACCAGGGTCCCACCCTCCCGAACACGGGCGGAGACTCGGCGCCCCTGCTCCTGCTGGGCGGGCTCCTGCTGGCTCTGGGGTTCGCCGTTCACCGCCGCACCGCCGCTGAGTAGTCTCCGGCGCCGTGAGCAGTCGCAAGATCCGCGTGGTCGTCGCGAAGCCTGGCCTAGACGGGCACGATCGCGGTGCCAAGATCATCGCCCGCGCGCTGCGCGACGCCGGCATGGAGGTCATCTACACCGGTCTCCACCAGACCCCGGAGCAGATCGTCGAGACGGTGTTGCAGGAGGACGCCGACGCGGTCGGCCTGTCGATCCTCTCGGGCGCTCACATGACCCTCGTGCCGCGGATCGCGACGCTCCTGAAGGACGAGGGCGCCGAGGACGTGGTGCTCGTCGTGGGCGGCACGATCCCGAACGACGACATCGACGAGCTGAAGAAGCTCGGCGTGGCCGAGGTGTTCACTCCCGGCGCGCCCGTTCAGGGGATCATCGACTACATCCGCCAGGCCGTGCCGGCCTAGGCTGCGCTGCGGGGGCGGCCGGCTGAGGCCTCGCGCTCGGCGGCCGCGATTTGCTCCGCCGCCTCGCGCAGGCTCGCCACGAGCTCCTCGCCGAACCGCTCGCCCCACTCGCGCTCGATCTCGGCGAAGATCCGCCGTCCGGTGAGGCACGCCTCCACTCCGCTGGGGGTGAGCTTGATGATCTTGGCCCGCTTGTCGGTGGGGTCGGGCACCCGCTCCACGTAGCCGATCCGCTCGAGCTCGGTGGCCGCCTCGCCGACGGCCTGCTTGGTCAACCCCGCCCGCTCGGCGAGCTCGGTGAGCCGTGAGCCGTGCTCGATATCGATGAACCCGAACACGCAGCCGTGTCCCTCGCGGACATGCTCGAAGCCCTCCTCCCGGAGGCGCACGAACAGCTTGCGGACGGCGGCGACCTTCACCTCGTTCAGGAGCGCGGCGATGGGGCGCTCGGTTGTGATTGATCTCACAGTCATTTTGGTCAGGTCACTTGATCTGTAGTCAGGTTACTTGATAAGGTCCCCTGACAAGGTGACCTGACCAATTGTACCGGAGGATTCACATGGAACGGAAGTGGTGGACGTTGATAGCGGTCAGCGTCGCGACATTCATGCTTCTGCTCGACATCACGGTCGTGAACACCGCGCTCCCCTCCATCGAGGAGGACCTGAACGCGACCTTCACCGACCTTCAGTGGGTGGTCGACGCATACACACTCTCGCTCGCCGCGCTCGTGCTCACGGCCGGCGTTCTTGCTGACCGGCTCGGCAGGCGGCGCGTATTCGCCGTCGGGCTCGGGATCTTCACATTCGCCTCGCTTCTCGCGGGGCTGGCAACCGACCCGACCTTCCTGAACCTCGCACGCGGGCTCCAGGGCGTTGGCGGCGCCGTCATGTTCGCCGTCTCGCTCGCGCTGGTCGCGCAGGAGTTCAGCGCCGGCCGCGAGCGCGGGATGGCGATGGGCGTCTACGGCGCGACGATCGGCGTGTCGGTGGCGATCGGCCCGCTCGTCGGCGGCGCGCTCACCCAGTCGCTCGGCTGGGAGTCGATCTTCTTCCTGAACGTGCCGGTGGGCATCGCTGCCATCGTCATCACGCTCACGAAGCTGCGCGAGTC
>DASUYU010000300.1:0-4576 GCA_036377235.1 Thermoleophilaceae bacterium | reverse complement strand
GACGACGATGGGCCGATGAACTCCGGTCACATACGCGCCCAGCTCGCCCGCCTGCAGCTCGAACGGATCAACGCGCAGGAGTTCGGGCTGGGGGCCAACGACACCTACATGGCCGACCTCGAGGAGGAGATCTTCGAGACTCGCGCGGTCCTTGCGCTCACCGCCGTCACCGAGCTGGTCGTCGCCAGGGCCGAGGTGTCAGGGCGGCTCCTTGGCTGAGGCCAGGGAGCTAGCTCGGGCTTCCGCGCAGGTAGGCCAGCACCGCGAGCACACGCCGGTGCTCCGTGGGTGTCTGCCCCAGCCGGAGCTTGTGGAAGATGCTCGTCACATGCTTCTCCACCGCGGCCTCGGTGACCACCAGCTCCTGCGCGATCCCGCGATTGGACTTGCCCTCCGCCATCGCGGCCAGCACATCGAGCTCGCGCGGGCTCAGGGTCACGAGCGGCCCCTCGTGCTTTCGCCGCCCCAGCATCCTCCCGACGACCTCGGGGTCGAGTGCGCTGCCCCCACCCGCCACTCGCTGAACGGCGTCGATGAACGCGTCGACGTCGCCGACCCGCTCCTTCAGGAGATAGCCCACGCCCTCCGGCCGGTCGCCGATCAGCTCGATCGCATAGCCCTCCTCGTAGTACTGCGAGAGCACGAGGATCCCGACGTCGGAATGCCTGCGACGGAGCTCCATGGCCGCCCGCAATCCGTCGTCGCCGTGCCCCGGCGGCATCTGGATGTCCACGACCGCGACGTCCGGGCGGTGCGCGAGCCCCTTGCGGAGCAGATCGTCGGCGTCGCCCGCCTGAGCGACCACCTCGAAGCCCGCATCGTCCAGAAGGCGCGCGATACCCTCGCGCAACAGCACGTCGTCCTCACCGATGACGACTCGAAGCGGCTCGAGCACTGCCCGACAACCGTACCTGCCGACCCTGCCGCGGGCTAGCGTCCGTCCAGCAGCAGCTGAAGGCCTCGTCCCGGAAGCTCGTGCTTCGGCACGAAGCCGGATGCACCGCTTCGCTCGACCTCATCGGGGCTCGCGGCGTCCGGATCGACCGATGTGAGCACGATGCGGGGCTGCCACGGAAGTGCCGACAGCTCCCGCGCGAGCGTGATGCCGTCGCCGTCCGGCAGGCCCACGTCCAGGAGCACGACGTCGGGCTTCAGCTCGCGCGCGGCGGACGCGCCCGCTGCGGCGGTATCCGCCTCGCCGACCACCGCCAGGACCGTCCCGGCGAGCGTCCGCCTCGCCAGGCGCCGGAACGCTGGATCGTCGTCGATGAGCAATACGGATGGAGGCACTGGGCCGATCATTTCACGCGCAATCGCGCGTGGGAGTAGGGCAAACCCGACACCGTGGGCGAGGGGTAGGGCCTGCCCTACCCCTCGCTTCGGGTTTTCGGAGCCACGTCTCCGGTGTTCGGGTATATGCGGGCGGTCGGTGACGGAGCAAAGTAGTCGCATGCCTTCGATCGCCGTCGCTTCTCCCGTAATCGCCGATGCGGAGCCCGCCCGCCCACGGCTCAGGCTCGTGCCGCCCCCGCACGAGGTGGAGGGACACTCGCCGAGCCGCGAGGTCAGGGTGCTGATCGCATCCGGCCATTCGCTGCTCCGGGCCGGATACCGCGCCCTGCTCGAAAGCGCCGCGGGAATCTCGATCGCGGCCGAGGCAGCGACCGCCGACGAGGCCGTCGCCCTGGCCACCTGGGCCGAGGCCGACGTCGTCCTCCTCGACTCTGGCCTCTCGGGAGACGCGATCGACTCGATCCGCGCGCTCTCGAGCGTGCCCGGGACAAGGGTCATCGTCCTGACCGGCAGCGAGCAGGCGGACAGCGCCTTTGAGGTGTTGCGCGCGGGCGCGAGCGGGTTTCTGCTGATGGACTGCGAGCCGGACGAGCTGGTCGGCGCCGTGCACGCCGTTGCCGGCGGCGAGGCCGCGCTGTCACCGTCCGTGACCCGCCGTCTGATCGCGCGCTTCGCCG
Source organism: Thermoleophilaceae bacterium (assembly GCA_036377235.1). Lineage (GTDB taxonomy): Bacteria > Actinomycetota > Thermoleophilia > Solirubrobacterales > Thermoleophilaceae > JACVRW01. The sequence continues at coordinate 2,606 of DASUYU010000300.1, read as the reverse complement.
CTCAGCCGGACATGCGCGACGCGCGCGACGGGCTCGAGGAGCTGACCCCGCGTGAGCGCGAAGCGATGGCGCTCGCAGCGCGCGGCCTCAACAACCAGGAGATCGGCGAGAGCCTCGCGGTGAGCCCGGCGACGGCCAAGACGCACATCAACCGCGCGATGATGAAGCTGCGAGCGCGCGACCGCGCCCAGCTCGTGGCGTTTGCCTACGAGAGCGGCCTCGTCGCCTCCGTCCGAAGCGAGCCGGCGCCGGTGTCATGAGGCGCGTCGCCCGCGTGACCGAGGACCTCGGCCGCGGCGGCGGCAGCTTCTACATCGAGGCGCCGGACATCCCCGAGGGGCTCACCTGCGCGCAGTGGCGGCGCCGGCGCACGGCGATGCGTGCTGCCGCCCTCGAGGACTCAGCGCCGGCCCGCGCGAAGCGGAACTGGTCGCCGCGTCCGGTGTTCCGGTGGCGGCCCGTGCTGCGCCCCGCGACGTGAGTCTGCAGTCCGTACCGGACCCGGTCACGAGGGTCCTGATCGCATGCGGAGAGTCGCTGCGGCGCGCCGGCTACCGAGTGGTCCTGGAGGGCGCCCGAGGCATCTCCGTCGCCGGCGAAGCGACGACCGGCCGGGAGGCGGTCGAGCTCACCAGACAACTCCGACCCCACGCGGTCGTGATGGATCTCTGCATCGCCGACTACGACTGCGTGGAGGCAACCCGTCGGCTCTCCGCGGAGCTGGGCGTGCCGGTCATCGTGCTCAGCGCTCTCGAGAGCGACGAGCGCATCTACGGCGCGCTGCGCGCGGGCGCGACGGGTGTGCTGTCGAAGGACACGGCCCCGGCGGGCGTGATCAAGGCCATCGAGGTGGCCACCCGCGGCGACGCGGTCCTTTCCCCCGGCCTCACGCGGCGCCTGATCGCAGAGCTCGTGTCTCGACCCGAGCCGAGCCGCCCGTCCGGGACGCTCGTGGAGAGACTGACGGCGCGTGAGCGAGAGGTCGTGTCGCTCGTGGCGATGGGGCTGAGCAACGGGGAGATAGCCGAGCGGCTGGTGGTCAGCTCTGCCACCGCCAGGACGCACGTGAGCCGCGCCATGGTCAAGCTGCGCGCACGGGACCGCGCCCAGCTCGTGGTGTTCGCCTACGAGAGTGGGCTGCTGGTCCAGCCGTCGCCGCGGGCCGGCGAGTAGCCGGCGCGTGGCTAGTTGATCACGGGCTTCTTCTTGGGAGCCACTGGGCAAGCGACACGTCCTCATACCGGTCGCTCCGGAACATCTCGAGGAAGCGGACCGGGGTCCTGCCGGTGTTTTCGATGTAGTGGCCCATCGCCTTGGGCACGTAGCCGACGTCGCCGGCCTGGAAGTCGAAGGTGTGCGCGTTGCCGCTGGATGCGAACACGGTCATGCGCCCGCGCCCCTCGACCCAGTTACTGCCACTCATCGGCCTTGGGGTGCCAGTGAAGCTCGCGGATACCGCCGGGCTCGAGGTCCACGACTGCGGCCGCGACCTGGGTGGACGCGTGAAAGACCGTGGAGTCCACGATTCGCACCTGACCCTTGCCGCGGCGGACGGGCGGCCGATCCGCGAGGCGGAACTTGAAGCTGCGCGGCACGGTGCCCTGCGGCGAGCGGACCGCCTGCGCGCGCAGCGGCGGCGGCACCTCGCCCGGGAAGATGTAGCGCTACTGCTCGAGGTTCGGGGGAACCTTCGCGAACGCCGCCTCTGAGACGCCGAAGTTCTTGGCGAGCACGTCCGGCGGCGTGTGGGTGATCCAGTCCGTGAGCAGAAAGGTGTTGTTCTCGCTGTGCGTCCCTCCTGATCGACCGCTGTGAGGCGGGCGCTTCCGGCGAGCATGAACGACCACTCGGCCTCGAGGTGCCAGGGGAGCTTCCTGATCGCTCCCGGCTTCAGGCGCATGTCGACGCCGGCCATCTCCGTCGCGACCGGCAGCTCGCGCGCAGTCACCTCGCGTGCCCATCCGCCGTCCGTCAGGCGGTTGTGGGCGGCGTCGAACGAGAACTTCAGGTTCGGGACCAGGCCGTTGTCCGTGGACGGGGCGCGAGCTGGTCGGGGTTCTCGCGCTCGAGCGGCTCGTTGCGCGGCCCGAGAATCGTCGCGCCGTCCTCGCCCCGGATCGGCTCAGGCCGCGACGGCGACGTCCGGCCAGGCCGGAACCCTGTGGACGGGCCGCTCGGCTCGGCCGAGCGCGCGCAGGAAGGCGGCGGTTGCGAGGTCTTCGGCATCTGTGCGCGTGACGACCACGCTCTCCAGGACGGGTGCCGGGGTCTCGATCGGAACGAAGCGGACGCCGGGCGCGGCATAGTACGAGGCCGCCGACTCGGGGAGCAGAGCGGGCCCGCCGCCGGTGGCAACGGTCAGGAGCGCCTGATCCACACGCCGCTCAGCCAGCTCGAGGAGCGTCGGCGCAAGCCCGGCATCCCGGCACATGGACACGACCGCGTTGTGGAAAGCAGGATTCGCGTCACGCGGGAGCGTGACGAGCCGCTCCGGCGCCAGCCGCTCGATGGGAATCGGCGTGTTGGACGCGAGCGGATGGGTGACCGGCAACGCCGCTACGACGCCCTCGCCACCCGCGGGAGTGGCGCGCAGGCCACGCGTCGGC
>DASUYU010000299.1:0-5292 GCA_036377235.1 Thermoleophilaceae bacterium | reverse complement strand
GAGCTGTTCTTCGACCTGGTGTTCGTGTTCGCGATCACCCAGGTCACGGCGCTGATGTCCCATGACCCTCATTGGGACGGACTGGGCAGGGGAATGCTCATCCTGTGCGCGCTGTGGTGGGCATGGGCGGCCTACGCCTGGCTCACGAACTACATCGCCGCCGAGGAGGACCGCGAGCGGCTCCTGATGCTCGCCGTGATGGGGGCCTTCCTGGTCGCGGCGCTGGCCGTGCCGGAGGCGCTCGGCGAGCACGCGCTGCTGTTCGCGATCGCCTACGCGGCCGCGCGGTGGCTCCACATCTTCATCTTCGCGGAGGCCAACGACGACGTCGATGCCGGGGAGGCGATCCGGCGGCTGGCCCGGACCGCGCTGCCCGCGCCGCTGCTCCTCATCGGCGCCGCGTTCCTCGACAGCCCGGCCCGGGAGGCCGTCTGGGTGCTCGCCCTCTCGATGGATTTCGCGGGTCCGTACGTGTTCGGCGTGCGCGGCTTCCGCGTGTCACCGGCCCACTTCGCCGAGCGGTTCTCGCTGATCGTGATCATCGCGCTGGGCGAATCGATCGTGGCCATCGGCGCCGGTCTCGGCCACGAGCTGGACGCCGGCACCGTAACGGCGGCGCTGCTCGGCCTCGTGCTCGCGTTCGGAATCTGGTGGGCGTACTTCGACGTGGTCGCGATCGTCTCGGAGCGCCACTTCCGCGAGGCGAAGGGCATGCGCCGCATCCGCATCGCACGCGACTCCTACAGCTATCTGCACCTGCCGATGATCGCGGGGATCGTCCTGATCGCGCTCGGGGTGAAGAAGACGTCCGGGCACGTGGGCGAGCCGCTCGACACCGTCCCGGCGGTGGCGCTCTTCGGCGGGGTCGCGCTCTACTACGCCGGCCACCTCGGCTTCCGGCTGCGGAACGTCGGGACGATCAACCGCCCCCGTCTCGTCGCGGTCGCGCTCTGCCTCGCGCTGATTCCGGTCGGGACGGCGGTCGACGCGGGCGTGGCGCTGGCCATGGCGACCGCCGTGACCTCGGGGGTGATCGCCTACGAGACCATCCGCTACGCCGAGGCGCGGCACCGGATCAGGCACGACAACGCCGGCTAGCTAGGCGGCGGTGTCCGACTGCGCGGACCGCTCGAGCGGCGCGAAGCACTCGTCGTACAGGTCCACCGCCAGCGGAAGGAAGGCGTCCACGAGCGCCGGGTCGAGGTGGGTGCCGCGCAGGCTCGCCAGCTCGGTCAGGACGTCGCGCAGCGGCCAGGCGTCCTTGTAGGGCCGCGGTGAGAGCAGCGCGTCGAAGACGTCGCAGACCGCGCAGATCCGGGCGGCCAGCGGGATGTCGTCGCCCTTCAGGCCCTCCGGGTAGCCGCTTCCGTCCCAGCGCTCGTGGTGGCTCAGAGCGATCTGCTCGGCCATCTGCACGAGCGCCGACTTCGACCCGGACAGGATGCTCGCGCCGATGGTCGTGTGGGTCTTCATCTTCGCCCACTCGGCCGGGTCGAGCTTGGCCGGCTTCAGGAGGATTTCGTCGGGAATGCCGACCTTGCCGACGTCGTGGAGCGCGCTGGCGTGCCGCAGGAGGTCGGCCTCGACGATGCTGAGCCCCACCTCGCGGGCGAGCCGCTCGCACAGCCGGCCCATCCGCTCGATGTGGACGCCCGTCTCGGCGTCCCGCCACTCGACCGCCACGCCGAGGCGGTGCGCGATCTCGCGCTCGGCGTCGGCCAGCTCGGCGGTGCGCTCGCGCACCCGCTGCTCGAGCAGCTCGTTGTCGCGGCTCACGCGATGGCGCACGCGGCGCTCGGCGAACTCGCTCCAGGCGATCGCGCCGAACGCGCCGAGGATGAGCGCGAGGAGCGGAGCGGCGACATCGACGATCGTGCCGGCCTCGAAGGCCACCTGGGCGGCCACGAGGAACGCCGCCCCGGCCGCCACGGTTGCGGCGCCCACGACGCCGAGCGGCAGCCGCCACCGCACCAGCGGCGGCAGCATCGCGAGCAGGGCCAGGATGAGCAGGTCGACCCACGGCGGCGCGGAGCGGAGCGGGAGACCGTGCAGCGCGGTCCAGATCGCGTTCGCCTGGACCTCGGCTCCCGCCATCAGCTGCTCGCCGCCGACGGGGGTCGAGTGGACGTCGCGCAGCGTCGGCGCCGTGCCTCCCACGATCACGATCTTCCCGGCGAGCTTCGAGTCCGGGACCTTGTTGTGCAGGACGTCCGAGAACGAGACCGTGGGAATCGTGCCGGGCGGTCCGCGATAGTCGATCCAGGCGCGGCCGTCGTGGAAGCCGTCCGGGTCCGGCGTGTGGTGGGTGATCCGCTCGGTCGCCGCGACGGCGATGCTCTCGAGCCCGCCCACCTCGCGCGGGAAGCTGGCGATGGCGCCGCTCGTGTCGTTGAGCAGATCGGAGGCGGCCGCGCGCGAGTTGATCGCGCGCAGGTTGTCGTCGCCGCCCAGCACGCGGGTACGCCCGCGGCCGTCGCTCTCGCTCGTGGCGAGGATGGCGCCGCCGGCGTCACCGAGCGAGTCGTACAGCTGGAGGTCCTGCGCAGGGACGGTGCGCTCGGTGAACTGGACGTCGTAGACGATCTCGCGCGCGCCGGACTTGTGGAGCCGGCGGACGACCTGGGCGTGCTTCGAGCGCGGGAACGGCCAGTTGTGGTCGAGGTCGGTGAAGGTCTTGGCGTCGATGCCGACCACTACGAGCCCCTCGACCCCCTCCGTGCCGCGCACGTCGAAGCGCGCCTTGAGCGCCTCGCGCTCGAGTGGAGCGAGAGCGCCCGACTCGCGGGCGGCCACCCCGATCGCGCAGGCGGCGAGCGCCACGCCGGCCAGCGCGGCGAGGCGGCGGCGACCGGTCATCGGGGCTGGGGCGGCCTGGTAGTCCATGATCAGCGCCGGAGGCGCGCGGCGCGGCCCGGCGCCCGGGCGAGGTAGCGGTGGCCGGCGCGCAGCAGCACGTTGCGCCGGCGGGCGAGGTCACGCGTGATTCCGCGCGGGTTCCTGTACGACAGCCTGCCGGTGACTTCGCCGATGAGGCCGTCGCCGCCGTCGACCAGGTCCCACGGGCCGGCGTTCGTGCTCAGCCCGGTCTGGTACTCGGTCACCGACGGGTGGTGCGCGGCAGCCGGGAGCGCCCCGGTCGCGCCGAGGACCATCAGAGCCAGCGAGGTCGCAGTTGCGATCCGTGCCCGCACAGACAGCTTGTCGGGTTGGCGGCTACCCCGCTTGAGTGGACGTTTGTCCGGTCGGGCTAAGTCATGCGTCCAGGGCCCGCTTGACGATCCGCCGGAGGCGCCCGGATACTCGGCCGATGAGGAAGCTCACCGTCGTGATCGCCGTGCTCGCATGCCTGGGCGCGACCGCGAGCCCGGCCTTCGGGCAGTCCGAGCGCACCTGGGTGTCCGAGACCGGCAACGACGTCAACCCGTGCAGCGCCACGCTGCCCTGCAAGACCTTCGCGGGGGCCATAGTCAAGACGCTCCCCGGCGGCGAGATCGACGCCCTGGACGACGCCGGGTTCGGCACCGTGACGATCACGAGGTCAATCACGATCGACGGCGGCGGCCATCTCGCGAGCATCCTCGCCAGCGGGACGAACGGGATCAACATCCACATCCTCGCGAATCCGAACGATCCGATGAGGCGAGTGGTGCTGCGCGGCCTGTACATCAATGGCGCGGGCACCAGCGGCGCGGTCGGGACCAACACCGGCTTGGTGGGAGTGAACGTCTTTGGCGAGGGCGCGAGCACCATCTCCCTCGAGAACGTCCACGTCGACAACTTCACCCAACACGGCATCAAGGTCATTCCCGGCGCCGGTTCACCGCCTCAGCTGAGCCTGTCGCTGAAGAACGTGTTCGTGAAGAACACCGCCGGAGCGAACCCCGGCAACGCGCTCGAGCTGAAGCCGGGCACGGGGCATCAGGTGAACGCGCTCATCCAGGACAGCCAGTTCCAGAGCAGCCGCCTGTTCGCCAGCGCGCCGGCGGGCACCTCGGGAGTCGGCATCGTGGCCGACTCGGGATCGCACGTCTGGCTGACGGGCGACACGGTCTTCGACAACCAGATCGGGCTACAGGCGCGATCGAGCCTGGGCTCGCCGGGGGTGTTCGACAGCTTCTGCGACAACATGATCGCGGGGAACGCCGACAACGGGACCGCTCCGAACGAGCTGTGCCCGAAGCCGCCCACGCAGATCGTGAATCAGCCCGTGGAGGTTCCGGTCACCCGGTGCCTCGTCCCCAAGCTCAAGGGCCTGCCCACGGCGTTCGCCAAGAAGCTGCTGAAGGCGGCGAATTGCGCGCTCGGGACGGTGACCAAGAAGAAGGTGCGGAAGCGCAGTCAGGTCGGGAAGGTGCTGTCGCAGAAGACGAGGGCCGGCACGACACTCGCCAAGGGGACCAAGGTCGCGGTCACGGTCGGGAAGCGCTGGGAGCGCTAGGGCCGCGAGTCCGGCGCGCGCAGGCGCGTGGCGAGCTCGATGACCGTCTCCCCGACGGCGTCGAGGCTCGCGGGCGAGAGCTTGTCGAGCCCGTCGCTGAGGTCGTGGCCGTGGTAGCGCCAGTCGATCAGGTCGATCGAGGGGACTCCGGAGCGGAGGAAGGGCGAGTGGTCGTCCACGATGTCCTCGCTGGAGTAGCCGGGAAAGAAGCGCTGCGCGCCGACCCGGCGGGCGGCTGACCGGAGCCGGCTCCACAGCGCGATGCTGGAGCTGCCTTCGCGGGGCAGCTTGAGGCCCCTGTTGCCCACGTAGTCGAGCAGGATCATGTCGGCGGTCTCGCCCGGGTGGGCCTTCACGTAGGCGCGCGAGCCGCGCAGGCCCGAGTGGTAGAAGTCGCGGCTCTCCTCGGGCAGCCCGGCCGCCGGCTCCTCGCCGTCGAACAGGACGAAGCGAACCTGGCGCGAGTCGGCTGCGACGTCCGCGCGGGCGAGAGCGCGCGCCACCTCGACGACGACCGCGGTGCCGGCCGCGCCGTTGTTGGCGCCGACGAAGCCCTTCGGCTTGACGAGCGTGTCGTAGTGCGCGCCGACGACGATGCCGGGCTTCGCGCCCGCCAGCGTGCCCACGACGTTCCGGACCCCGGGCTCGCCCGGAACCGGCTCGAACCGCCCCTCGGGCAGCATCCGCCGCAACCGGACGGCGAGCCTGCGCAGCTGAGCCGACCCGGCGGGCCGCTGGCCCACCGACACCTGCTCCTTGACGAGCCGCCAGGCGGCATCCGAATCGAACCGATCGACCCTGAGCGCGCGCCCGCCGGAGGGCGGATCGTCCGACGACCCGCACGCCGAGATCCC
>DASUYU010000298.1:0-4569 GCA_036377235.1 Thermoleophilaceae bacterium | reverse complement strand
TGGGCGCTGCCGCGCGGCGTGCCCGAGCACCCGGACGAGAACCGGCTGGCCGTCCGCACCGAGGACCACCCGCTCGAGTACCTCGACTTCCACGGCGAGATCCCGAAGGGCGAGTACGGCGCGGGCACGATGACCATCTGGGACAGCGGCACCTACCGCGCCGAGAAGTTCCGCGAGGACGAGGTGATCGCCACCTTCGACGGCGACCGCGTGCACGGCCGCTACGCCCTCTTCAGGACGCGCGAGTCCGACTGGATGATCCACCGGATGGACCCGCCGGAGGACCCGGACTACGAGCCGTTCCCGGAGAGCAGGCTGCGGCCGATGCTCGCCCGGAGCGGCAAGCTGCCGCCGCGCGAGGCGCAGTTCGGCTTCGAGGTGAAGTGGGACGGGATCCGGACGCTCATGTTCTCCGACCACGGCCACGTGGAGCTGCGCGGGCGCAACGGCACCGACTTCACCGCCCGCTATCCGGAGGTGCGCGACCTCGGCCGCGCGCTGGGCGCCCGCCGGATCGTGCTCGACGGCGAGGTGGTGGCGTTCGACGAGGAGGGCCGGCCCAGCTTCGAGCGCCTCCAGTCGCGCATGCACCTCGCCACCGACTCGGCGGTGAGGCGGCGCATGCGCGACATCCCAGCCACCTACGTGATCTTCGACCTGCTCTACCTCGACGGCCACAGCGCCACGCGCCTGCCGTACGAGGAGCGCCGCCGGCTGCTCGACGAGCTGGAGCTGAACGGCTCGGCGTGGCGCACCCCCGCCTACCACCGTGGCGAGGGAAGGGCGCTGCTCGAGGCCACGAAGGACCTCGGCATCGAGGGCATCGTCGCGAAGAAGCTCGACTGCCCGTACACGCCCGGCGCGCGCGCCTCGCACTGGATCAAGGTGAAGAACGTCCACACCCAGGACGTCGTCGTCGGCGGCTGGACACCGGGCGAGGGCGGGCGCAGCTCGAGTCTCGGCTCACTGGCTGTCGGCGTGATGGAGGGTGATGAGCTGAAGTACGCCGGGAAGGTGGGCACCGGCTTCACCGAGCAGACGCTCGCGCTCGTCAAGCGCGAGCTCGATCCGCTGCGGCGGGACAGCTCGCCGTTCAGCGGCCGCCAGCCGCCGAAGGGCACGATCTTCGTTGAGCCGCGGCTCGTTGCCCACGTGGAGTTCCGCGAGTGGACGAAGAGCGGCACGCTCCGCGCGCCGTCCTTCAAGGGCCTCCGGCCGGACGTATCGCCGCAGGAATGCGTGCGCGAGGAAGGTCAAGAGGCGCCCGACGGGTAAATTTGAGTCATGCCACGCGCGATTTGGAGCGGTGCGATCAGCTTCGGGCTGGTCAACATCCCGGTGAAGCTGTACAGCGCGGTGTCGCGCAAGACGGTCCGGTTCCATCAGATCGATGCCGAGTCCGGCCAGCGCATCCGCCAGCAGCGGGTCAACCCCGCGAACGGTGAGGAGATCCCGTACGAGCAGATCGTCAAGGGGTACGAGATCAGCCCCGAGAAGTACGTGACGATCACGCCGGAGGAGCTCGAGGCGATTCAGCCCCAGAAGACCCGCACGATCGACATCGAGGAGTTCGTGGATCTCGAGCAGATCGACCCGATCTACTACGACCACCCGTACTACCTCGCTCCGGACAAGGGCGCCGCGAAGGCCTACAAGCTGCTGCTGGACGCGATGGAGGAGGCGGACAAGGTCGCCATCGCGCGCGTCGTGATCCGCTCGAAGGAGGCGCTCGTGGCCCTCCGTTCCTACAACGGCGCGATCACGATGGAGACGATGCTGTTCCCTGACGAGGTCGTCGACCCCGACTCGATCGAGGAGCTCGCCTCGGCCGACGGCGACGCGAAGACGACCAAGCGCGAGCTCGACATGGCGAAGCAGCTGATCGAGTCGCTGTCCGGGGATTTCAAGGCCGGCGAGTACAAGGACGAGTACCGCGAGGCGGTGCTCGACATGATCGAGCGCAAGGCCGCCGGTGAGACGATCACGATCGAGGAGCCCGAGCCCGAGCGCAAGGAGGTCCCGGACCTCATGGCGGCGCTGGAGGCCTCCATCGCCGGCGCGAAGAGCCCGCCGAAGAAGCGCACGCGGTCGTCGAACGGGTCGGGCAGCGGCTCCGGCACGAAGAAGAAGAAGGCGGCGGCGAAGAAGTAGTTGGCCTCACGCGTCACCGTTGACGTAGCCGGAAAGGAACTCTCACTTTCCAACCTGGACAAGGTGATGTATCCCGAGACGGGATTCACCAAGGGCCAGGTGATCGACTACTACACGCGCATCGCGCCCGCCGTCCTGCCGCACCTGCGCGACCGGCCGCTCACGCTGAAGCGCTACCCGAACGGCGTCGAGGGCGGCCACTTCTACGAGAAGCAATGCCCCTCGCACCGCCCGGAGTGGGTGCGCAGCGAGCCCGTCGTGCTCAGCTCGAAGACGATCCAGTTCTGCGTCTGCGACGACCTGGCCACGCTGGTGTGGCTGGCCAACCTCGCCGACCTCGAGCTGCACCCGTCGCTCTCCAAGGTCCCGGAGGTGGAGCGGCCGACGATCATGGCCTTCGACCTCGATCCGGGCCCGGGCGCGGGGCTCGCCGAGTGTTGCGAGGTGGCCGTGCTCCTCCGCGACGCGCTCGGGCAGCTCGGCCTGGAGTCGTTCCCGAAGACGTCGGGCTCCAAGGGCGTCCAGCTCTACGTGCCTCTGAACGTGCCCGACGTGGACTACCACCACGGGACCAAGCTGCTGTCGAACGCGCTGGCCCGCCACCTCGAGTCGCAGCACCCGAAGCTGATCGTCTCGAGCCAGCGCAAGGAGCTCAGGAAGAACCGAGTGCTGATCGACTGGAGCCAGAACGACGAGCACAAGACCACGGTCGGCGTGTACTCGCTGAGGGCGCGCGAGCGGCCCACCGTCTCGACCCCCCTGACGTGGGAGGAGGTCGAGGCGGGCGATCCGGACGCGCTCGTGTTCGAGGCGGACGACGTGCTGGCGCGCGTCGAGGAGCACGGCGACCTGTTCGCGCCCGTGGCTGAGCTGGAGCAGGAGTTACCCAAGCTCTGAGTCCGGATAACGAGGCTGCGCAGCGGGCACGCCCGCTGCTTGCCCACTACCGTTCGGGGCCGAATGGTCGATTGGGGATTGGCGCGGCAGATCGCCGCGCTCGCGGCGGGACGGGGCACCGAGGAGGCGCCGCCGTTCGACGCCGTCGCCCTGTCGGTCGAGATGGAGCCGGCGGTGGCCGGCTACACCCGCCTGGCGCTCTCCAAGCCGACCCCGCCGGCCGAGGTCGTGAGCCGCGCCGAGTGGGCGTCCGTCAACCTCACGCCGCTGCAGCACATCCTCGACCCGGTCGCGGCGCGCCTCGACGAACGACTTTCCTTCGCCGGCCCGCTCGCCGGAGCGCTCAGGATGGGGGCGTCGGCGACCCTCGCCGCCGAGGCCGGGCTCGTGATGGGCTACCTCTCCTCGCGGGTGCTCGGCCAGTACGACGTGTCGCTGCTCGGCGCCGAGACGGACCCGCGGCTGCTGTTCGTGGGGCCGAACCTTGCCGGGGCCGTGCGGGACCTCGACGTGGACGCCGACGCCTTCGGACGCTGGATCTGCGCGCACGAGCTCACGCACGTCTTCCAGTTCCAGGGCGTGCCGTGGCTGCGCGAGCACATGGCCGGCCTGCTGCGCCGGTACGTCGAGACGCTCGAGGTGCGGATCGAGAAGGGATCGGCCGGCGGGCTGCCGTCGCTGCCGGATCCCCAGAAGCTCGTGAGCGCGTTTCGCGAGGGCGGTCTCGCCGCGCTGGTGCAGTCGCCTGAACAGCGGGCGGTGATGGACGAGGTTCAGGCGGCCATGTCCGTGATCGAGGGCTATTCCGAGCACGTCATGGACCGAGTGGCCGCCGAGTTCATCCCGGACCACGAGAAGCTGCGCGCGGCCATGGACCGGCGCCGCGCCTCGCGCTCGGCGCCGCAGCGGATCATCGAGCGGCTGCTCGGCTTCGACGTGAAGCTGCGCCAGTACGAGCAGGGGAAGAAGTGGGCCGACGGGGTGGCCGCGCTCGCCGGGATCGAGGGGCTCAACCGCGTATGGACGGTGCCGTCGGCGCTTCCGACGGCCGCCGAGCTGCGGAACCCCAAGCGGTGGCTGAAGCGCACCGAGCCGCCCCGCCTGACGGCCGCCTGAGGTCGTACCAGACGTCACATGTAACGAACCGCCCAGCGAGGTTTACGTACATGTGTTCGTTGGTATACTTCTATTGAAGTTAAATCTAATAAGGTCCGAAGGAGAGATCGTCCCCCATGGCTACCCAGACCCAGACCCGCACCCAGGCACAGCGCAAGGCCAGCGCTCAGAAGGCTGCTGCTACGCGTCGCCGCAAGACCGCAGCGCGCAGTCGATCGGCCAAGAAGGCCGCTGAGACCCGCGCCCAGGCGCAGCTGAACACCCTCCAGGTCGTTCAGGCGCAGGCCGAGCGTGGCGTGCTCATCCCGGTCGGTGCCGCGCTCACCGCGCGTGACGCCGTCCTCGAGGCAGTGAGCCCGTACCTCGCCGGTCGCGAGAGCGCCGAGCGCGAGTTCGAGAAGGTCG
>DASUYU010000297.1:0-5550 GCA_036377235.1 Thermoleophilaceae bacterium | reverse complement strand
CAAGAAGAAGATCGTGGCCGGAACCACAAAGCTCCTCTTCTTGCGTGTGAGCTCTTGGAATTCGGGCGATCGCTCGATGGCGACCCAGTCGGTGTCCGGGCGCTGGTCGGCCACGGAGAACCCCTTTCAACTCGCCTCCGTATAAAGCGCTACCCGACGCATGGGCGCTTTATGCGCTAAATCACTTAACCGCAGGAGGCGGGCCGCGCATGCCGCTTCAGCACGCGCTCGTACGCGACGGGACGTGACGTCATCGTGCCGTCCACGCACATGTCGATCAGGCTGCGCCAGGTTGCCGGCGCGTCGCTGTCCTCGTTCGAGAACCAGTTCTGCCAGGCGTAGCCCTCGCTGTGCGCCTTGGCGACGTTCTCGGCCTTGGTGAGCTCCAGCGTCGTGCCGCCGGTCGTGAAGGTGATGGGCACCTGGAAGGCCACCACGCCCGGGCCGGGTGACCCGCCGAACAGCAGCCAGTTCGCGGTGCCGGCGATTCCGGGAGCGAGGTCGATCCTCGGCGCCAGCTCGTGGAAGCGGTCGACCGCGGCCTGTTGGAAGGAGACGACGATCAGCCGCTTGTGCTTCGTCCCCTTGAGGAGACGGGCGAGGATCGTCGCATTCTTGACGTACTCCTCGGTGGCCTCCTTGGGAGTGCGCCCCTTGATCTCGACGTTGATCGGGGTGCGCGGGAAAGCCCTCAGCACCTGGGCGAGCGTGGGCACGCGGAAGTCCCTGGCCGTGAAGCCGTTCGGCGGAGCCTGCCTGCCGGTGGCGACGCCGCGGTAGTTGTAGGCGCGGCGGGCGAGGTCGTGGCTGTAGTGGCTCTTGGCACGCGGGGCGAACCAGTAGGCGGCGTCGAGCTTCCTGATCTGCCTGAGCGTCTTCGAGGCGACGGTGCCGTGGCCGTTCGTCTTGCCGTCCACGGTCGTGTCGTGCATGACGATGACCTTGTTGTCCTTCGTCACGCCGATGTCGAGCTCGAGCATGTCGGCGCCGGCGTTCAGCGCGTTCCGGAATGCGAACATCGTGTTCGAGGGGAACTCGTCTTCGCCGCCCTGATGCGCGATGTTGAGGGGGCGGTGCTTCTTGATCCACGGGTTGGCCGCGTCGGCCGCGGAGGCGGGGACGATCGCAACGATGGCGGCGGCGGTCAGGGCCAGGAGAGCGCGGCGCACGCGCCGCAGCCTAGCTGCCGCCGTTCGTCCACACGAACAGGATCGGCGCGGCCAGCGCCAGCAGGCAGATGAGGCCGAAGTAGAACCAGCCGAGCACGCGCGCGAGCGGGCCGTTCACGTGCGCGCCCATGACGCTCTTGTCGTTGCCCACGAGCAGGATCGGCAGGTAGGTCAGCGGCAGCACCGGGATCGAGAAGATCACGGCGTACTCGGTGAGCTCGACCGGGTCCACGCCCGTCTGGGCGATCGCGAACCCCGCGAGTAAGAAACCGGCGAGCGACAGCGTGAACCTCGGCTCGTTCAGCAGCCGGAAGCGCTTTCCCCACTTCCAGCCCTGGTGCTGGGCGAGGTTGTAGGCCGCGGAGAAGGCGGTGTCGATCGTCGCGCCCCCGACCGCGAACAGCATTCCTATGAGGGCGAGGATCAGGCCGAGCTCGGCGTACGGCTGCTGAGTGAGGAGGGCTACCGAGCCGATGCTCGTGGGCGAGATGCCGGCCGGCTTGAACAGCTGCGCCGCCGTGAGGAGGATCGCCACGCTGATCAGGCCGCCGAGGCCGAACCCGACGATCGCGTTCCAGCGGTTCACGCCGATGTCCTTTGGGCCCCAGCCCTCCTCCACGGCGCCGCTCGAGTAGAAGTAGATCTCGTACGGCATCAGCGCCGCGGCGATCAGGCCCACCACGAAGTACCAGTACACGGCGGCGCTGTGCGACTCAGGCACGAAGCCGCGGCCGACCTCGCCCCAGTTCGGGTCGAGGTTGATCGAGCTCGCGATGAAGACGAGCAGCGCCAGGCCCATGTAGCCGAAGATCCGCTCGATCCCGCCGAACGGCAGGAAGTAGATGGCGGCCGCGATCACGATCAGGGCGACCAGGACGAAGAAGCTGACGCTGACGTCGAAGAAGTAGTTGATGATGAAGCCGAGGCCGCCGAGCTCGGCGCCCAGCGTGAGCACGGTGAGCACGAGCGACGCGACGAGCGTGAAGGCGGACAGCCGCGGCCCGTAGCGCTCCTTCACCAGCACGAAGTTCGGCTTCTTCGAGGCGGCGACGATGCGCCCGCTCATCTCGGCGAACACGATGATCCCTAGGACGCCCACCGGGATCGCCCACAGCGCCGCCGTGCCCACGGACGCTCCGGCCTGCGAGTTGAAGACGAGGTCGCCGATGTCCACGAACCCGCCGATCGCGGCGATCACTCCGAGGGCGATCTGGAGGACGCCCTTCACAGGCCCGCCGAGAGGTCGCCGGCCTGCTTGGAGAGCTGGTCGAGCTGCGTTGCGGCCTTGCGGGCGCCCGGTGCGTCGTCGGGCGCCACCTGGATCTGCCCGAGGGCCGTGTCGATCTTGTCGGCGAGGTCGATCGCCTTGGTCTTCGCCGCGGCGACGTTGGCCTGGTCGGCCTGTGCGTCGTTCAGCTTCTCGGCCTCGTGGACGACCACATCGCTCATGTCGCGCGCGTGGACGCGGGCGAAGGTGGCCTTGGTGCGATCGTCGGCGACGTCACCGGCGAGCATCGATCCCTCGGCGGCCGTCGACGCGAGCGTGTCGATCGAACGCGACAGCTCGCCAGGGGTCATGGGTCCCCCGCACCCTGAGGCCGAAGCCGCCGTGGCCAGCACGGCGAACGCAACCACCAACCGCCGCGTCATCGCGCGGCGGATGATGGCTGGCTATGCGGCGGAAAGCGCCGCTTATGTCTGTCCGGTTAGCTGGGCGTCTCGGTCTCAGGCGCCTCGGGCGTCTCGGGCGCCTCCGGCTGGTCCTCAACCGCCGCCGGCTTGATCGACACGCGGATCACATCCACTGCGCCGTAGCGGTCCGCGGTCGTGGTGCCCTCGTCCGCGCAGCGCTTCTTCGTGACCGCGATGCGGCCCTTGACCTTCACGCGGTCGCCCGCGGCCGGGGCGCCCGTGCCGTAGTCGCTCGAGAGCCTGAGCTCGAAGGCGTCGCCGACGACCACGGGGACCGTCAAAGTCGCGCCGTTGGCCTGGACGCCCTTGCGACCGGCGTCCTGGTCGGCCAGCTCGCCCGACTCGCGGGCATGCTTGTTGGCCGAGGTGACCGTGAGCGTCACGGTCGCCTCGCTCACGTCGGTTGTGGCCGGAACGTCCGCGGTCATGCTCACGAGCGTGCCGCCGACCTGGAATCCGCGCGAATGCACCTTCGCGCAGCCCTTGCCGCCCTTGGCGTGCTCGGCGTGCTTCCCCTGCTTTCCGTGCTCGCCCCGCTTGGCGACTCCGGTCGCCGGAAAGGCGACGAGCGCAAGGGCCCCCGCCAGTCCCAAGATCTTCCCTGCCGTCTTCAAGATGCCGTCCTCCATGTGGTTGCCATGACTGCCATCGGCACGTTGGCGGGATCCGTTGAGCGCTTCCGCCCGGCCAGCACTCATACGCTTGTCCAATGCCGGACATCGCTGAGGAGCTCGAACGACGGCGCGCGGCTGCCGCGGACGCGTGGGACGTGGGCGACGCCGTGGTGCTCGTCGACGCCGGGACCGACATCCCCGTTCCCGGGCGCGGCGACCGCACCTACCCCTTCCACGCCCACTCGGAGTACCTGTACCTGACCGACCGCCGGCGGCCCGGCGGGGTGCTCGCGTACGACCCGGGCGAGGGCTGGATCGAGTTCGTGCGTCCGGTCACGGCCGAGGAGCTCCTGTGGACGGGGCTCGAGGGTGACCGCGAGGGCGTGCCGGAGGGAACGCGGCCCGTGGACGAGCTCGAGGGCTGGCTGCGCGGGCGGCCCGTGCGGCGGCTCGGCGCGGCCGCGGACGCGGACGAGCAGCTGCGCAACGACCTCGTCCGCGTGCGGCGGCCGAAGGACGACGTGGAGCTGGAGCGGATGCGCGTCGCCGAGGGCGCCACCCGGGCCGGCTTCGCCGAGCTCGTACGGCTGATCGAGCCGGGCGTGACGGAGCGCGAGCTGCAGATCGCGATCGAGGCGATGTTCCTGCGCTCGGGCGGCGACCACCTGGCCTACGAGTCGATCGTCGCCGCCGGGGACCACAGCGCCGTGCTGCACTTCTCCCCCACATCCCGCGAGCTGAAAGCGGGCGAGCTGCTGCTGGTCGACGCCGGCGCGGAGTACCGCGGCTACGCGAGCGACGTGACGCGCACCTATCCGATCGGTGGCGAGCTCGACGGCGAGCAGCGTGTCGTCTGGGAGACGGTGCGCCGGGCGTTGCAGGCGGCCATCGAGGCATGCAGGCCCGGCGTCGAGTGGCGCGAGGTGCACCGAGTCGCCGCGCTGATCGCCGGCGAGGGCCTGGTAGAGCTGGGCGTGCTGCGAGGCGATCCCGACACCCTGCTCGAGAGCGGAGCGATCACCCTCTTCTTCCCCCACGGCGTGGGCCACATGGTGGGACTGGGCATACGCGACGCGGGCGTGGCATCCGACGAGCTGCGCGATCCCGTGCCCGGATTCCCACGCCTGCGCCTCGACATCCCACTCCAGCCCCGCCACGTCTGGACCGTCGAACCGGGCATCTACTTCGTAGCCCCCCTGCTGGCCCGAGCCCGCGAGCGCACCGACGTCGACTGGGACCGAGTCGACTCACTGCTGGGCTTCGGAGGCGTCCGCATAGAGCACGACGTGGTGATCACGGACGACGGCTGCGAAGTCCTGACCGCGAACATCCCGCTCTAGCGGAGCCCCACGGCCTGGAGGTGTCCGACTCGGTGGGATGACTGCACCAAGCCTCCAAGAGGTCGAAGGTTGTACCCGGGAGCGTGCGGAAGATGTCGTTCCACCATGCGCGTGTCCCGTCGTGGCCGCGGTAACCGCCCTGTCCGATGAAGCGCGAGACGATTTCGACGCCGGGGTCCATCAACGCGAGATAGCCATCGAGGTCACGCCGGTTCAGCGCATCAATAGCCATCCGCTGCAGGTTCGCGTTCTCCTGCGACATCGCCTACTCCTGCAGCCCGGCGGCTTCGAGGGCAGCACGAGTGTCGTAGAACTCGCGAATGCGCACGATCATCCCGTCCCGGATCGTGAGTAGCTCGTAGTTGGTCGTGCGCACCTCGGCGCCACTCGCCGCGCCGCGGCCCACCTCGGTTGCCTCGACCAGCACCTCATCGCCTCCGCAGTCGATGATCCGCCGCACCTCGTATCTGTAGTCATCGAAGCTTGCGAGCCACTCTCTGAGCCGCCGACCGACTCCCTCACGGCCTCGATAGGTCGTTCCGTCTTCAGGGACGGTCCACTCGACCTCTGGATGGCACAACGCCATCGTTCTCGGCATCGCCGCGAGCATCTGCTGCTTGCTGGTAGCCAGCTCGTACCAGCGCGTCGCAATCTCCACGTTCTCCTGCGACATCGCCTGCCCAGTATTCCGTCTGACCCAACCACGCCGCGAATGCTGCTCTGTGGCGGCGCCGA
>DASUYU010000296.1:0-3338 GCA_036377235.1 Thermoleophilaceae bacterium | reverse complement strand
GAGCAGCTCGAGCTGCGCCGACGCCAGCGTGAGCCGGCGGTGCTCGTGCTGGCCGAAGAACGCGACCAGCCGGCCCCCGAGCGCCTGGAGGTCGGCCGCCGTGGCGGAGCGCCCCTGGACGAACGCCGTCGTCCTCTTCTCGCTGACCCGGCGGGCGAGGACGACCTCCTCGATCTCCTCCCCCACCCGCTCGCGCAGGTCGGCGAACTCGGGCTCGTCCAGCAGGCCGGCGGGCAGCTCGAACACGCCCTCGACGTACGCCTCCGTCGCTCCCGGCCGCACGATTCCGGGTCGCGGCTTTCCGCCGAGCAGCAGATCCAGCGCGTGCGCGAGCACGGTCTTCCCGGCACCGGTCTCGCCCGTTATGGCCGTGAGCCCGTCGCCCGGCCGCAACTCGGCCCGCTCGATCAGGAGCAGGTTCTCTATGCGCAGCTCGAGCAGCACCCCGCAGGTGTACCAGCGCCACCCGACGGAGCACGCCCGCGCGTGCAGAACAGTCACGAACAAGCCGATAAAGACACGCGGGCCGACGATCCCGCGTGCCATGACCGATCCGAGACTCCAGGACCTCACCGAGCTCCCGCGCCGCATGACGGCCACGCTCGATCTGCGCGCGCTCGGCGAGGAGCTCACCGCGCGGGCCATGGAGGCGACCGGAGCGGCCACCGGGGCCATCGCGCTGTGGGACAGGCAGGGCGACCGGCTCACCACGCTGGCCGACCTCGAAGCCGTCGCGATCGGCCCCCGCATGGCGCCCGGCGAGACGTACGCGCAGCTCGACGAGTACCAGGCGGCCAAGCAGGTCCTGGTCGACCGCCGCCCCATCACCGTCCGCGCCGACAGGCCCGAGGACGACCCGGCGGAGCGGGCCTGGCTCGACCGCTGGGGGCTGAGCGCCGCGCTCCTGCTGCCGCTCGTCTCGCGCGGCGAGGCCGTCGGCCTGATGTACCTCGCCCGGCTCGAGGGTGCCTTCAGTGAGGACGACCTCGTCTACTCGCAGCTCCTGAGCGACATCGCCGGAAGCGCGATCGAGAACGCGAGGCTGTACGGCGAGCTCCAGTCCACGCTCACGCAGTACCGCTCCCTGATCGAGCGGCTGCCCGCCGTGACCTACCTCGACGACCTCGAGACCGGCGAGACGCGGTACGTGAGCCCGCAGATCACCGAGCTGTTCGGCATGACCCCGGACGAGTGGAAGGCCAGCCCGGACGCCTGGCTGCAGACCGTCCATCCGGAGGACCGCGAGCGTGCCTGGACGACCTTCGTGAAGGCGAACGAGGACGGCGGGCCGTACCACGCCGAGTACCGGGTGGTCGCCGCGGACGGCGACGTGCGCTGGGTGGTCGACCGCACCGTGATCCTGCCGGCCGTGGACGGCCAGCGGACGCTCACCCAGGGAATGATCTTCGACATCACGGACCAGAAGCGCGCCGAGCAGGAGCTCTCGCACCGCGCGAACCACGATCCGCTCACCGGCCTGCCGAACCGTGACCAGTTCCGCACCGCGCTCGACGAGGCGATCGCGCGGGCTCGCCGGCACGGCGGCGCCGTCGGCGCGATGTACGTGGACCTCGACGACTTCAAGATCGTGAACGACGGCTTCGGCCACGAGGTTGGAGACGAGGTGCTCGTGGCGGTGGCGGACCGCCTCCGCGGCGCGACCAGGGCGTCCGACCTCGTCGGGCGCGACGGCGGCGACGAGTTCCTCGTCCTGCTCCCCGACCTGCCGTCGAGCATCGAGGGCGCCACGGCCGCAGCCGAGGAGGCGGCGCGGCGGGTGAGGGCGGTGCTCGTCCGGCCGGTGTCGGCCGGGTCGGCCGAGCTGTTCATCCGCGCGAGCGTCGGCGTCAGCCTCTTCCCGTACGACGCGGCCGACACGCAGACGCTCCTGAAGCACGCCGACGCCGCCATGTACGACGCGAAGGCCGCGGGCCGCGACGCCTGCCGCTTCTACGAGCCGGACGCGCGCGACTCGGAGGAGCGGCTCGAGCTGGCGGCTCGGCTACGGCAGGCCATCCAGCACGGCGGCCTGGCGCTGCACTACCAGCCCATCGTCGAGCTGTCCTCGGGCCGCACGATCGGGGTCGAGGCGCTCGCCCGCTGGACCGACTCCGAGCGCGGCCCGATCGGCCCGGACGAGTTCATCCCTGTCGCCGAGCAGACCGGCCTGATCCGGCCGCTCAGCGAGTGGGCGGTGCGCGAGGCGAGCCGGCAGGCGGCCGACTGGAGGGTGCGGGGCCACGATCTGCACGTGTCGATCAACATCCCGCCCGACGTGTGCCGCCAGATGGGCGCCGGGGCGATCGTCGACATGATCGAGGAGGCGGGGTGCGATCCGTCGCGCATCGCCCTCGAGATGACCGAGTCGGACGCGATGGTGCCGCGCCCCGGGCTCAAGGACGAGATGGCGGCGCTGGCCATGCACGGCATCCAGCTCGCGATCGACGATTTCGGCACCGGCCACTCGTCGCTGTCGCGGCTCGGCGAGTTCCCCGTGAGGGTGCTGAAGATCGACCGCTCGTTCGTCCGCGGCCTGCCGGAGGGCCGGGCGGCGCGCACGCTCGTCAACGCGATCATGTACCTCGCCGAGGGGTTCGGCCTGACGGTCGTGGCGGAGGGCGTGGAGACCGAGGCCCAGCGCGACTACCTGCTCGGCAGCGGTTGCCGGTACGCGCAGGGCTACCTCTACTCGCCCGCGGTGCCCGCCGAGGAGGTGGCGCTCAGTACGCCAGCCGGCCGAACTTCTCCCGCAGCCGGTGATAGAAGCTGGCGCCCGGCAGCTGTGCCAGCAGCGCTGACTCCGGCTCGAACCGGATCTCGATAGTCCCCTCGCGCGGGAGCACGCAGACGCTCCGGCCGTCGGTGGTCATCTCCACGTCCTCCTCGCGCGACCGGTTCCGCACCGCCAGCCTGTCGCCGGGAGCGACCACGAGCGCGCGCGCCGTGAGCGTGTGCGGCGCGATGAACGACACCACGTACCCGGCCACTCCCCACGCCAGCACCGGGCCGCCGTTGGCGAGGTTGTAGCCAGTCGAGCCCGCCGGCGTGGCCACCACGAGCCCGTCGCAGCGCACCTCTCCGAGCTGCTCGCCCTCGACGGAGTAGGCCAGCTCGGCCACCCGCCCGGTGTGCTGCCGGTGGAAGGAGATGTCGTTGATCCCCATCTCCTCCCCCTCGGTCGTGCTCGCCACCAGGCCGGGGATCGGCATCGTGTCGAACTCGCCCTTCAGCGCCAGCCCGATGCCGTTGTCGAGGTCGTCCGGCTCGATGGTCGCCAGGAAGCCGATCGTGCCGAAGTTCACGGCGAACACGGGCACGTCGCGGCGGGCGTAGCGGCG
>DASUYU010000295.1:0-6590 GCA_036377235.1 Thermoleophilaceae bacterium | reverse complement strand
CTCGGAGTGGAGCAGCTCGAACGCGAAGGCCGCGTCGAGCGACTCGAGGTACGGCTGCCACCGCGCGCTCGGCAGATACACCTCGCCGATGAGGACGTGGTCCCCGACCCCCTCGCGGATCTTCGCCAGCGCCTCGGGCGTATCCGGCGCGTTGCGCGAGTTCGTGAGCGCGAGCTTCGCCTCCTGCTCGCTCAGCGGCAGCCCGAACGCCTCGGTCGCGGGCGGGTCGTCGCGCAGCTCGGGGTCCTTCAGCAGCCGGTCGATCGCGTCGACCCGGTAGCCGGCCGCGCCGCGCTCGACCCAGAAGCGGACCGCGTCCTGCATCGCCACGACCACCTCCGGATTGCGCCAGTCCAGGTCGGGCTGCTCCGGATAGAACGAGTGGAGGTAGTAGCGCCCGTCGAGCGGGGACCACGCAGAGCCCCCGAACGCCGACAGCCAGTTGTTGGGCTCGTCGCGCCAGATGTACCAGTCGCGGTGCTCCGTGAACCAGGGATGCTCGATCGAGGTGTGGCAGGGCACCACGTCGAGCACCACCCGCAGGCCGCGCTCGCGGGCGGACGCGACCAGGCGGTCGAAGTCCTCGAGCGTGCCGAACAGGGGATCGACGCCCTTGTAGTCGGCCACGTCGTAGCCCATGTCGTGCATCGGGGACGGATAGAAGGGCGACAGCCACAGCGCGTCCACGCCGAGCCACGCCAGATGGTCGAGCCGCCGCTCGATCCCGGGTAGGTCACCGACCCCGTCGCCGTCCGAGTCCTGGAACGAGCGCGGGTAGATCTGGTAGATGACGGCGTCCTGCCACCACATGTGGCGGAGCGCGCTTAGCCCTTGACGGCGCCGGCCGTGAGCCCGGCCACGATCCGCTTCTGGAAGATGATCACGGCGGCCACGAGCGGGACCGTGATCACGACGGACGCCGCGCTGATGGTCCCGAGCGGGATCTCGAACTTCGAGCTGCCGGTGAAGTTCGCCACCGCGACCGGGACCGTGAACGCCTTCGGCGAGCTGGTCAGCGTCTGCGCGAGCAGGAACTCGTTCCACACGAAGAAGGCGGTCAGGAGACCGGCCGTCACGAGACCCGGCGCCGCCAGCGGCAGGATCACCTTCCGGAACGCCTGGAAATAGGTCGCGCCGTCCACGAGCGCCGCCTCCTCGAGCTCCTTCGGGATCTCCTTGAAGAAGGAGGTGAGGATGTAGATCGCGAGCGGCAGTGCGAACGTGAGGTAGGGGATGATCAGGCCGGCGTACGTGTCGTACAGGCCCAGATCGGTCCACAGCTTGAAGATCGGGGCCGCGATCGCGATCGGCGGGAAGGTCGAAATCGACAGGATCACGCCCAGCAGCAGGAACTTGTGCGGGAAGCGCAGCCGCGCCAGCGCATAGGCCGCGAACGATCCGACCACCAGCGCCAGGATCGTCGTGATGCTGGTCACGATCACGCTGTTGCGGAGCGCGGAGGTGAAGTCGCCGTTCTTGAAGATCGAGTCGTAGTTGTCGAGCGACGGGTTCGGCGGGAAGAGGTCCGACTGCGACAGGTCCGCGCCCGTCTTGAGCGACACGTTGACCAGCCAATAGAACGGAAACAGGCAGAAGATGATGATCGCGATCACCGCGAGCCACATCAGCACCGGCCGCACCCAGTTCCGCCGCGGTCGGCGGGCCTCCGCGACCCGCGGCTCGGCGCTCACCCGGTCCATCGCGTGAGCTTCCATCAGTTGTCCTCCGCCAGTGACCGGATGTTGCCGCCAACCGACTTGATGTACAGGAACGAGACCGCCATCACGATCACGAACGTGAGCACCGACAGCGCGGATCCGTAGCCGATCAGGTTGTTCGTCGTGAGCTCCTTCTGCGCGATCAGCGACAGGGTCGACGTGCCGTTGGTGCCGCCGGTGAGGACGAACGGCAGGTCGAAGATGCGCAGCGCGTCGAGCGTCCGGAAGATCAGCGCGACGAGGATCGCCGGCGTTAGCAGCGGCAGCGTGATGCGCCGGAACCGCTGCCACGTGGTGGCGCCGTCCACCTTGGCGGCGTCGTAGACGTCGTCGGGGATCACCTGCAGTCCCGCGAGCAGCAGCAGAGCCATGAACGGCGCCGTCTTCCACACGTCCGCCAAGATCATCACCGCGAGCGCGTAGCCCGACTGGCCGAGCCAGACGACGTTCTCCGCGATCCCGACCTTGCCGAGGATCGTCGGCACGAGGCCGAGGTTCGGCTCGAATAGCGTCTTCCACGTGATCGCGCTGACCACGGTGAGCACGGCCCACGGCACGAGCACCACAGTGCGCAGCAGGCCGCGGCCCTTGAAGGCGGCGTGCATCGCGAGCGCCATGGCAAGACCGATCGCGAGCTCGAGCGTCACCGAGATCACGGTGAACAGGAACGTCGTCTTGACCGCGTCCCAGAACTCGCTCGAGCCGAACGCCTCGGAGTAGTTGTCGAAGCCGACGAACCGCCACAGGCCTGGCACGCGCAGGCTGTACTCGGTCAGTGACAGCCAGATCGCGTACCCGATCGGATACGCCGCGACCAGGAGGATGACCACCACGGTCGGCGAGAGGAGCAGCGCGGCGAGCCGCCGCTCCTCGCTGCCGTAGCTCTGGTCCTTCTTCTCCTTGCGGCGCTTACCGCGCCCAACTCTCGCCGTTGCGGCTTCCATGCCTGGTTAGAACGTCTGGAGTGCCTTGTCGATCTCGTCGTTCATCTTCTTCGCGGCGTCATCCGGCGACGCCTTGCCCTGAAGGACGTCGTAGACGTTGTTGTAGACCGCCTCCGAGATCTGCGGGTAGACCGGCGACACCGGCCGTGGCTTCGCCTGCTCGATCGCGGTCTTCAGCTCGGCCGCGAACGGCATGGCCTTCTTCACCGCCGGGTCGTCGTACGTCGCGCTCGTCGTCGGCGGGAGCGACGCCTCGGCGGCCATGATCTTCTGCTGATCCGGCTGCGTGGCGAATTCGGCGAAAGCCAGGGCGCCCGACGCGTTCTTCGAGAAGGCCGAGATGCCGAGGTTGTAGCCGCCGAGCACGCCGGCGCCCTGCTGGCCGGAGAAGCCCGGGAAGTTCGCTATGTCGAACTTGCTTCCGATCTTCGACTTCTTGCCAAGCGCGTAGGCGTACGGCCAGTTGCGCATGAACGTCGCGCTGCCGGACTCGAATGCGCGCCGTGACTCCTCCTCCTGGTAGGTCGTGACGGCCTTCGGCGCCGAGCCGTTCTTAATGCCGTCGCCCATGAACTTCAGGACGTCCTTGACCTCCTGAGAGTCGGCGGTCGCCTTCTTGCCGTCGTCGGAGATGATGCTGCCGCCCTTCGAGTAGAGCAGCTCGAGGAAGTTGACGGTCAGGCCCTCGTAGCGGAAGCCCTGGTAGACGATCCCGTTCTTGTCGGCCGCCTCCTTGTAGAGCGTCTCCCAATCCTTCGGAGCCGAGTTCACCTCGTCGGTCCGGTAGTAGATGAAGCCCGCGTTGGAGTTGAACGGGACGGCCCAGTTCTTGCCGTTGTACTCCGTGGTGTCCACGGTCGACTTGATGAACTTGTCGCCGTTCTGCGAGATGTAGTCGGAGACGTCCTTCAGCCACCCCTGGGCGGCGTACTCGGCCGTCCAGATCACGTCCATGCCGAGCAGGTCGCATTCGGACGACTTGGCGCGAAGGCGCTGGACTTGGAGCCGGCGCTGGTCGTCAGCGCTGGTCGGCAGCTCGATCAGCTTCGCGTGCGCTTTCGGATTCGCCTTGTTGAAGTTGTCGACGACCGTCGAGAACGAGCCGGTCGTGTCCTTGCCGATGCACCATGAGACGTCGCCGGACGCCTTGGCCTGCGTGGCCTTCTCGGCCTTGGGCGTACCGCCGCTGTCGTCACCGCCACCACCACAACCGGCAATCGCGAAGAGCGCGCTCACCACGAGCGCGGCCAGAATCCGCGGGGTCTTCATCATCGAGTCTTCCTCCTCCTGGGCAAGCTTCAGTAGGGCCGTACCCGCTAAGCGGCGCTGTGAATCCCCTCGCAGATCTCCTCCGCCAACTTGTCGCAGAAGGCCGGAAGGTCGTCCGGCTTGCGGCTCGACACCAAGCCGTTGTCCACCACGACCTCCTCGTCGACCCAGTTGCCGCCGGCGTTCTCGACGTCGGTCCGGATGCTCGGCCAGGAGGTGATCTTCCGGTCGCGGACCACGTCGGCCTCGACAAGCATCCACGGGCCGTGGCAGATCGCCGCCACGGGCTTCTGCGCGTCGAAGAACGCCTTCACGAACGCCACCGCGTCCCCGTCAGCGCGCAGGAAATCCGGGTTCGCGACGCCGCCGGGCAGCACGAGGCCGTCGTAGTCGGACTCGTTGGCGTCCTGGACGGTCCTGTCCACATCGAACGTGTCGCCGTGGTCCAGGTGCTCGAAGCCCTGGATCTCGCCGCTCTCGAGCGAGACGAGCTCGGGCGTGCCGCCCTCCTCCTCCACCCTCTTCCAGGGCTCGGTCAGCTCGACCTGCTCCACGCCGTCAGTAGCCAGAAACGCAACCTTCTTGCCGTCAAGTTTTCCCATGCGGCCCCGGTTACCCGGCTACAGCGCGTCAACCACCTCCGCCGCCGCGACGTCCCCCGACCGCACCGCCCCGTCCATGTAGCCGTTCCACACCTGCGCGTACTCGGCGCCGGCCCAGTGCAGCGGGCCGATCGGGGGGCGCAGGGCCGGGCCGTAGTTCGTCCAGCCGCCGGTGGGCATGTGGCAGCCGTAGCACCCGCGGGTCCACTCCTCCTCGGCCCAGAGCTGCTCGACGTAGTCGTCCGGCGTGGCCGCGCGCGGGCCGAAGAAGCGCGTGAAGCAGTCGACCACGGCGGTGCGCCGCTCCTCCGGCGATACGCGCCCGAGCTCGCGCGCGTGACGGCCCTCGAGGAATCCGAGCAGCACGCCGGGCGAGCCGTCGGGCGGCGAGTTGTCGAACGTGAGCCGCACCGGACCGTCCTCGCTGGTGGCCTGGCCGGTCAGCCCCTCGGAGCGCCAGAACGGCTCTGCGTAGATCGCCATGCACTTGGCGACGGTGCCGAGCGGCATCCGCTGGGTGAGCTGGTCGCGGTAGCCGGGCAGGGGCGGGTCGTACGCGATCCGGCCCGCGAGCGTGGGCGCGATCGCCACGATGGCGCGCCGGCCGCGCGCCGCCAGGTCGTCCGCGTACACCGTCACGCCGTCCGGGCCGTGCTCGATGCGGCGCACCGGGGCACCTAGGCGCACCTGCTCCTCCCCCAGCTCCTCGGCCATCCGGAGCGCGATCCGCTGCGAGCCGCCCACGAACCGGTCCTGCTGGGCGCCGCCCTCGGTGTCGAAGAGCAGCTCGAGCGAGCCGGCCGAGTGGATGTAGAAGAGCACGTGCAGGAGCGAGATGTCCTCGGGCTGCGCCGCCCACACCGCCTCCACGCCCAGCTGGAGCAGCATGCGGCCCGATTTCGTCGCCATGTTCCGGCCCATCCAGGTTGCCATCGTCTGGCCGTCGAGCTTCGCCGCGCCCGGGGCGTCCCACGGGGAGTCCAGCGGGACCTTGCGCGCCAATCGGTTGAGGCGGGTCTGCGCCTGCTGGACGTCCACGAGCACCGCCGGGTTGATGCGCGGGATCGTGCCCCTGTAGCGGCGGACGCTGCCGCCGTACTCGAGCAGGTTGTCGCCCTGGGCGTAGGTCGGGAAGGTCTCCACGCCCAGCCCGCGCGCCAGCGCGGCGAGCCGGTCCTGAGTCGGCCCAATCCACTGGCCGCCCACCTCCACGACCTTCCCGTCACCGAGATCGTGGTTCAGGGTGCGGCCGCCGACCCGGTCGCGCGCCTCGAGGACGGCGACGGAGGCTCCCTGCGCGGTGAGAGCGCGGGCCGCGGCAAGGCCCGCGAGGCCGGCGCCCACGACCACCACGTCGACGTCGTGCGAATGCGGGGCGGCCATGGGCCTACGCTACCCTGCCGCGTTCGCATGCCTCCCGCCAGTCAGTCGCGCGAGGAGGAGCGTCGCCTGAACACGCGGACGCTGACGATCGCAAGCGTCGCGTCGGCCACGGCGGCAGCCGTCACCTCGCAACTCTGGATCGCCGGCACCTGGATCGCCGCGGCGCTCACCCCTGTCCTCGTGGCGGTGATCTCGGAGGCGCTCCACAGGCCCACCGAGCGGGTCGCGCGCGCCTGGACCGCCGAGCGCGAGCCACGCAGCATGGCCCCGCAGCGCGCCCAGACGGCCACCCGGGCCGAGCCCGCGGCCGTGACCGGCAGCGCCGGCCCCGTGCGCGTGTACCGGCAGACCTCGCGAGGCGTCAGCGAGTCGGAGCGCGGGCGCCCCACGCTGTCCGGGAGCCGCATCCCGTGGCGCGCGGTGCTGCTCACCGCCGCGGCAGCGTTCGTGATCGCGGTCGCGACGATCACGGTCATCGACCTGGCGAGCAGCGGTTCGGTCAATACGACACCCCTTGGCCGGAGCGGCGCGTCGCACACGAAGAGCGGCGATCAGCCGCAGGGGAAGGAGCGGCAGTCTCCGGCCGAGCAGTCCACGACCACCGAACAGACTCCGACCACCACCCAGCCCGAGGAGCAGCAGACGGCGCCTTCCGACACCGCGCCGGCCACGCC
>DASUYU010000294.1:0-13650 GCA_036377235.1 Thermoleophilaceae bacterium | reverse complement strand
GTGGAGGTCACGGGCACGGCGCCGGGCATGTTCGCGACGCAGTAGTGGGTCACCCCGTCGACCTCGTAGACGGGGTCGGAGTGGGTCGTGGCATGCGAGGTCTCGAAGCAGCCGCCCTGGTCGATCGACACGTCCACGAGCACGGCGCGCTTCTTCATCAGGCCGAGCTGGTCGCGCTTGACCACGTACGGAGCGCGCGCGCCGTGGATCAGCACGGCGCCGATCACGAGATCCGCGCGCGGCAGCATCTCCTCGACGGCGAGCGTCGACGAGTACACCGTCGAGGCCCGGCCCCCGAATGCCACGTCCAGCTCGCGGAGGCGGTCGATGTTGCGGTCGAAGACGAACACGTCGGCCTCCATCCCGATCGCGATGAACGCCGCGTTCTGGCCCACCACGCCGCCGCCGATGATCATCACGGTCGCCGCGGCCACGCCGGGCACCCCGCCGAGCAGCACGCCGCGCCCGCCGAGTGGGCGCTCGAGGAAGAACGCGCCGGCCTGCGTGGCGATCTTGCCGGCCACCTCCGACATCGGCGCGAGCAGCGGCAGCCTGCCCTGCTCGTCCACGACCGTCTCGTAGGCCACGCATGTGGCCCCGCTCTCCACGAGCCCCTTGGTCAGCTCGGGCGCCGGGGCCAGGTGCAGGTAGGTGAACAGGAGGTGGTCCGGGCGGAGCATCGCGACCTCCTGCGGCTGCGGCTCCTTCACGCCGAGCACCATCTCGGCCTCCTCGAACACCGCCGCGGCGTCGGGCGCAATGCGCGCGCCCTGGGCCGTGTACTCCTCGTCCGGGATCGTGCTCCCCACGCCCGCGCCTGCCTGGATGATCACCTCGTGGTCGTTCTCGACCAGCTCCCTCACGCCCGCGGGCGTCAGGGAAACGCGGTACTCGTCCGTCTTGATCTCCGTCGGTACGCCGACCTTCATGCGGTGCGTGCCCTCCCTCTCGTCACGTAACCAGCTCACGAGCGCGTAGCGCCAGCCAGAACTCGATCCGGTCGCGCGCGCTCGACAGATCGCGCCCGGTCAGCTGCTCGACCCGCCTGATGCGGTACCGCAGCGTATGCCTATGGCAGTAGAGCTCGCGCGCCGCCCGCTCCCACTGCCCGTTCTGCTCGATGAACGCCTCGAGCGAGCGAATCAGCTCGTCCCCGTACTCGCCGCTCGAGTCCTCGAGCGGGCCGAGCACGCTGTCGCAGTAGAGCCTCAGCGCGTCGTCGTCCTGAAGCGACAGGAGCAGCTGGAACGCGCCCAGGTCGCGGTAGGACGCGACGGGCGGCGAGGACCCGTTGGCGAGGGCCGCCGCCTCGAGCGCGCAGCGCGCTTCGTGGAACGTGCGCCGCAGCGCGCCCACCGGCGCGGCACGCGACGCCGCGGCGCGCAGCGACTCCTGGCCCTCGGTCAGCGCCTCGCGCGCCCGCGCGGCGAGCGCGATCGGGTCCATGTCGTCGCGCGCGTCCACCACGGCGCAGAGGAGCCGCTCGCGGGTGGCCACCAGTGCGCCCACGTTCGCGTCGGCTAGGAAGCGGTCGAGCTCGCCCTCGGCCTGCGGGGCGGGGGCGCCGTCGGCCACCCCGAAGACGAGCACCGCCGCGTTCTGCCCGATGCCGAACGGCCGCAGCCGCGTGGCCAGCTCCTCTTCCGAGAGCCGGCCCGTGAGCGCCTCCGCCAGCACGTCGCCGGCGAGCCGGCGCTCGGTGTCGCGCATCGCGCGCTGGCGCATCAGCTCGAGCGCCACGACGGTTACGGCCTGCTGGAGGATCAGCCGCTCGAAGTCGCCGAGCCCGCCGGCGTCGCGCGCCGCCACCAGCCAGGCCTGCGGGGCGCCGCGGCCGCGCAGCGACACGGGCAGCACCAGCGAGCGGCCGGCGATGTCGGGATGGTCCGGCGCGAACTCGGCGCTCTCGATCGCCCGCGCGTTCCCGTTCGAGAGCAGCTCGCTCCGGCGCGCCACCTCCGTGCGCACCTGCTCCATCGCCTCGACGGGGAGCTGGCGCCGGAACGCCTTCGAGGAGATCGTCTCGCCGCGCCCGGAGAGCACGCACACGGCGCCGCCCGTCGCGGCCGCCAGCGCGCGCACCACCTCGTCCAGCCCGCTCTCCTCGAGCACCAGCCGCTCGAGCCGCTTGTGGATCGCGATGCCGCGCTGGAGCACCTCGTACTGCTCGTTCACGAGCCGCGCGAAGGCCTTCTCGGTGAGAGCGATGAAGGGCAGCTCGTAGGGCACCTCGAACACCGGGAAGTCGAGCTGCGTCGCCTCGTCGACCAGCGCGGGGGGAAGCGTCTCGTGGTCGAAGCCGGTCCCGAACCCGAGACCGGCCAGGTGATGCCCGGCGAGCAGCCGCACGAACTCGCGCTGGCGCCCGTCGGTGTCGAGCTGGATCCCGGTGGTCAGCAGGAGCTCCCCGCCCGACAGCCACGGCGTCGGGTCCGGCAGCTCCGAGATGTGCACCCAGCGGACCGGCGCATCCGCGCCGTCCGCGCCCGTCGCGAGCTCGAGCCCCATCTCGGACGCGAGCCCTCGTACGGTGAGCATGGGATCAGTGGCGGACGATGCGGTCCCAGGCCTCTGTGAGCACCTGGCGCAGGACGCGGTCGATGATCTCGAACTCCTCGCTGTCCGCGATGAGCGGCGGCGAGAGCTGGATCACGGGGTCGCCGCGATCGTCCGCGCGGCAGATCAGCCCGTGCTTGAAGAGCTCGCCCGACATGAACCCGCGGAGCAGCTCCTCGCCCTCCTCGTCGGAGAAGCTCTCCTTCGTCTCCTTGTCCTTGACGAGCTCGAGCGCCTGGAAGTACCCGGCGCCGCGCACGTCGCCCACGATCGGGAGGTCCTCGCGCAGCTTGTCGAGCATGCCGCGGAACTCACCCTCCTTCTCGCGCACGTGGCCGCACAGGTCCTCGCGCTCGAACACGTCGAGGTTCGCGAGCGCGACCGCGGCCGACACCGGGTGGCCTCCGAACGTGATGCCGTGCGTGAAGGCGTTCTTGCCCTCCATGAACGGCTCCGCCACGCGATCGGAGGTGATCACGGCACCCATCGGGGCGTACGAGGAGGTGAGCCCCTTGGCCGTGGTGATGATGTCCGGCTGAACGTCGAAGCGCTCGACGCCGAAGTAGTGGCCGAGCCGGCCCCAGGCGCAGATGACCTCGTCGGCGATCAGCAGCACGTTGTGGCGGTCGCAGATCTCGCGTACCCGCTGCCAGTAGCCGTCCTGCGGCACGAAGCAGCCGCCGGAGTTCTGAACCGGCTCGAGGATCACCGCGGCCACGGTCTCGGGGCCCTGGAACTCGATGATGTGCTCGATCTGGTCCGCGGCCCAGAGCGGGTCGCGGTCCTCGGGCCAGCGGTACTCGTTGGTGTTGGGCGCGTGGTGCGCGCCGGGCACGAGCGGCTCGAAGGCCGTGCGCAGCGGCGTGATGCCGGTGATCGAGACCGCGCCGAGGGTGGTGCCGTGATAGGCGGTCTCGCGCGCGATGATCTTGGTCTTCAGCGGGTTGCCGGTGAGCTTGTGGTACTGGCGCACCAGCTTCCACGCCGACTCGACCGCCTCGGACCCGCCCGAGGTGAAGAAGACGCGGTTGAGGTCCCCCGGCGCGAGGTTCGCCACCCGCTCGGCCAGCTCGATCGCCTTCGGGTGCGCGTAGCTCCAGTTCGTGTAGAAGGCGAGCTTCTTCGCCTGCTCGGCGGCGGCCTCGCCCAGCTCCGCGCGGCCGTGGCCGGCGTTCACGCAGAAGAGGGCCGAGAGGCCGTCGAGGTAGCGCTTGTCGTGCTCGTCGTAGACGTACGACCCCTCGCCGCGCACGATGATCGGGATCTCGTGCTCCGGGTCGTACGCCCCCATGCGCGTGAAATGCATCCACAGGTGGCGGCGCGCCTTCTCCTGGAGATCGCTGGATGAGCCGGAATGGGGTTCGTAGACCGTTTGCGGGGTTGTCGCCATAGTGGACAACGGTATCGGCGGTGTTGGAGCAACACAAGGGCGCTCCCGGCGAAATCCCGAGCATGCGTGTGCGCCATTTCGTCCAACAGCTAACGCCGTTTTAAAGCATTCCGCCCCTTGTCTTGGTTACTGTGCGGCCATACGTTGGCGGCGAGCATGAGCCATGAGGTCCAATCGGGCGCCGATGCTCCGAGCGTCCGGCTCGAGCATGTGACGAAGCGCTTCGGCGACTTCGCGGCCGTGCGCGAGATGCAGCTCGACATCCCGCGCGGGCAGTTCTTCACGATGCTCGGCCCGTCGGGCTGTGGAAAGACGACCACGCTCCGCATGGTCGCCGGCTTCGAGGAGCCCACCGAGGGGCGCGTGTACCTGGACGGCGACGACGTGACGGGCATGCCTGCCTTCCGCCGCCCGACCAACACCGTCTTCCAGAGCTACGCGCTCTTCCCCCACCGCACGGTCGAGCAGAACGTGGCCTTCGGGCTCCAGCGCCAGAAGGTCGACAAGGCCGAGATCAAGCGGCGGGTGGGCGAGGAGCTCGAGCGCGTGGGTCTCGCCGGGGAGGCCAACCGCAAGCCGGCGCAGCTCTCCGGCGGTCAGCAGCAGCGCGTCGCTCTCGCGCGCGCGCTCGTGAACAGGCCCGCCGTGCTGCTCCTGGACGAGCCGCTGGGGGCGCTCGACCTGAAGCTCCGCAAGCAGCTGCAGGTGGAGCTGAAGCGCATCCAGCGCGACGTCGGCATCACGTTCATCTACGTGACGCACGACCAGGAGGAGGCGCTCACGATGTCAGACAAGATCGCGGTGATGAACCGCGGGGTAGTCGAGCAGGTGTCCGACCCCGAGACGGTCTACGAGCGCCCGAACACCACCTTCGTCGCCGGATTCATCGGCGTGTCGAACCTCATGCCCGGCGAGGTCATCTCGGCCAACGGCGCCGGGGCGCAGCTGCGCCTGGACGCCGGGCCGACGGTGCACACGCCGGAGGCCGGCGGCGCGCGGCAGGGCGAGCGCGCCCACGCCGTGGTGCGTCCCGAGAAGCTCGTGCTGACCGCGGCCGGCGATCCGGCGCCCGACGGCCACCCGAGCGTCGAGGGCCAGGTGGAGAGCTCTCTCTACCTGGGGACCGCCACCCAGATGGTCGTGAAGCTTGGAGACGGGACTCGAATGACGGTGCTGGTGCCGAACGCCGACGCGGAGGCTCGCCGGGATCTGCCTGTGGCGGGCGACGGCGCGCGGCTGAGCTGGTCTGACGAGAACATCCACATAGTGAGGGAAGGGAACAGCAAGAGTGACTCCGAGTAACGAAGACCTGGAACGCGAGCTCGAGCGGCTGCTGCGCGATCCGCTGACACGCCGGAACATCATGAAGCGAGGAGCCGCGGGCGTCCTGAGCGCGTCGGCGCTCGCGTATCTGGCGGCCTGCGGGACCGACGAGCCCTCTGGCGGCAACGGCCAGAAGGCCGAGGAGGAGAAGACGATCGCCAAGGGCAAGATCGCGAGCTCGCTCTATTTCGCGAACTGGCCGCTCTACATCGACGAGAAGCACTCGGCGCTCAAGAAGTTCCAGGACAAGTACGGGACGAAGATCAAGTACGTCGAGGAGGTCAACGACAACGACCAGTTCTTCGGCAAGGTGCGCCAGCAGTACGAGCAGGGGAGCTCCGGCGGTCGCGACATCCATGTCGTGACGGACTGGATGGCCGATCGCATGATCCGGCTCGGCTACGTGCAGAAGTTCGACAAGTCCACGATGCCGAACGCGAACGCGAACCTGATCGATCGGCTGAAGTCGCCGCCATTCGACCCGAAGCGCGAGTTCTCGATGCCCTGGCAGTCGGGGATGACGGGGATCATCTACCGCAAGGACAAGGTGAAGAAGAAGCCGACGTCCGTGGAGGACCTGTTCGACCCGGCGTACAAGGGCAAGGTCACGATGCTGACCGAGATGCGCGACACGGTCGGCCTCGTCACCGCCTGGCAGGGCGCCGATCCCGAGAAGGCGAGCGTCGACGACTACCTGAAGGCCATCGATGCGATCCAGAAGCAGGTCGATTCCGGCCAGGTCCGGGGCTTCACAGGCAACGAGTACCTCAAGGACCTCCCGAAGGGCGACTCGTGGATCATCTTCGGATGGTCGGGTGACGCCGTTCAGCTCAAGGTCGACAATCCGAACATCGACTTCGTGCTGCCGGACACCGGCGGCATGCTGTGGACGGACAACATGCAGATTCCGGTGGGAGCGCCGCACGCGTACACCGCGGAGAAGCTGATCGACTACTTCTACCAGCCCGAGATCGAGGCCCCCATCACGGAGTACGTGCAGTACATCTGCCCGGTGAACGGGGTGAAGGAGCTCCTCCAGAAGAAGGACCCGAAGCTGGCCGAGAACCCGCTGATCTTCCCGGACAACGCGTTCCTCGAGAAGACGCACATCTTCAGGGGCCTGAAGCCGGACGAGGAGACAGAGCTGAACGACGCATTCCAGAAGCTCATCGGCGCGTAGGGCCGGACCCGGGGACTCGCACCGTGCCGGTCCGGCTCCGCAAGGCCGCACTGCCGTACCTGTTGCTCCTTCCGGGGCTCGGGTGGCTGGTGCTGTTCTTCGCGGTCCCGCTGGTGTACATGGCGCTCGAGTCGCTCAAGTCGGGCAGCCCGTTCGTCGGCGGCTTTCACCTGACCTGGGAGTTCTCGAACTACACGGATGCCCTGAACGACTACAGCGAGCAGTTCATCCGCTCGTTCGAGTACGCAGCGCTGGCCACCGGCATCGCGCTCCTGATCGGCTACCCGCTGGCGTACGTGATCGCGTTCCGCGGCGGTCGCTGGAAGAACGCGCTGCTCCTGCTGGTGATCGTGCCGTTCTTCGTCACGTACCTGATCCGCACGCTCTCGTGGGAGACGATCCTGTCGGACTCGGGCGTCGTGGTCAGCACGCTGAAGTCGATCGGCATCGTCTCGGAGGACGGACGGTTGCTCGATACCACGGTCTCGGTGGTGGCGGGCATCACGTACAACTTCCTCCCGTTCATGATCCTGCCGCTCTACGCGAGCCTGGAGCGGATCGACCACCGGCTGCTGGAGGCGGGCTACGACCTGTACGGCAAGCGACGTGACGTGTTCCTGCGCGTGACGTTGCCGCTCTCGATGCCGGGCGTCGTCGCGGGGGTTCTGCTCACCTTCATCCCGGCCGCGGGCGATTTCATCAACGCCCAGCTGCTCGGCACCCCCAGGCAGTTCATGATCGGGAACGTCATCCAGTCGCGCTACCTGGTGCTGAACGACTATCCGACCGCCGCGGCGCTCTCGTTCCTGCTGATGGCGTTCTCGCTGATCATCGTGATCGTCTGGGCGCGCATCGCCGGCACCGAGGCGCTGCTCGGGACCGAGGAGGAGCGGGCGTGACAGCGGCGCTCCGCAAGCGCGGCCTCGACTGGCTCCTGAACGGGTACGCGGGTCTGGCGCTGCTCTACCTGCTGCTCCCGATCGGGGTCATCATCCTCTTCTCCTTCAACGACCCGGTGGGGCGCTTCAACTTCATCTGGAACGAGTTCAGCCTCGACGCGTGGAAGCACCCGTTCGCCGTGCAGGGGGTGCAGGACGCGCTCAAGACCTCGATCCAGATCGCCGCCCTGTCGACGCTGATCGCGACCGCCCTCGGGACCCTCACCGCGCTCGCCCTCGTTCGCTACGAGTTCAAGGGCCGGGCGCCTGTCAACTTCTTCATCTTCATCCCGCTCGCGACGCCGGAAGTCGTCCTCGGCGCTGCCCTTCTCTCCCAGTTCCTCAACTGGGGCACCCCGGCGCTGGGCTTCGCGACCATCCTGATCGCCCACGTGATGTTCAACCTGTCCTTCGTCGTCATCACTGTCAGATCGAGGCTGATCGGGTTCGACAGGTCGCTCGAGGAAGCCGCGCAGGACCTCGGCGCCACGCCGTGGGAGACGTTCAGGCTCGTGACGCTGCCGCTGATCATGCCCGGGGTGCTCTCGGCCGCGCTCCTCGCGTTCGCCCTGTCGATCGACGACTTCGTGATCACCAACTTCAACTCCGGCTCGACGATCACGTTCCCGCTGTTCATCTGGGGCGCCGCGCGCGTCGCGGTCCCGCCGCAGATCTACGTGATCGCGACGATGATCTTCCTCGTGACGGTCGCGGCCATGATCCTCACTGTCTGGCAGCAGCGCCGTGCGGAGAAGCTGGCGGCGGTGCGGCCCGACGACGCGGAGGTCGTGCTGGAGCCGGCGCCCGCTTGACGATCGACCAGCTGATCGCCCGCGAGCGCGAGCTGTTCCAGAGCAGGAACCCGCGCTCCCGGGAGCTGCACGAGGAGGCGCGTGGGAGCCTGCTCGGCGGCGTCCCCATGTCCTGGATGACGATGTGGGCGGGCGGCTTCCCGCTCTACCTCGAGCGCGCGGCCGGCGCCACGATCGTGGACGTGGACGGTCACGAGTACGCCGACTTCTGCCTCGGCGACACCGGCGCGATGGCGGGCCACTCGCCCGAGCCGACGATGCGCGCGATCGGCGGCATCGAGGGGATCACCACGATGATGCCCACCGAGGATGCCGCCTGGGTGGGGAGCGAGCTGGCGCGTCGCTTCGGCGTGCCGTACTGGCAGTTCTCGCTCACCGCCACGGACGCGAACCGCTGGATGATCCGGATGTGCCGCGAGGTGACCGGCCGCGACCGGATCGGCGTGTTCTCGTGGTGCTACCACGGGTCGGTCGACGAGTCGTTCGTGCGGCTCGACGAGCAGGGGCTGGCGCGCGCACGCGAGGGCCTGGTGGGTCCCGCGGTCGATCCCACCGAGACCACGCGCGTGGCGGAGTACAACGAGATCGACTCGGTCCGCTCGGTCCTCGAGCACGGCGACGTGGCGTGCCTCCTCATGGAGCCGGCGCTCACCAACATCGGCATCGTGCTCCCGGAGCGCGGCTTTCTCTCCGAGGTGCGCAACCTGTGCGACGAGCACGGGACGCTCCTGATCATCGACGAGACGCACACCCTCAGCGCGGGACCGGGCGGGTGCACGGCTGCATGGGGGCTCCGCCCGGACGCCGTGACGCTCGGCAAGTCGATCGGCGGCGGCGTGCCGATCGGCGCGTACGGCGTGACCGCCGAGCTGGCCGCACGCATCGCCTCGCAGGAGGACGCCGACTACGAGGACACGGGCGGCGTGGGCGGCACGCTCGCCGGCAACGCGCTCTCGCTGGCGGCCGCGCGCGCCACGCTGGGCGAGGTGCTCACCGACGAGGCGTTTCGGCACATGGTCGCGCTCCGCGAGCGCTTCGCCGCGGGGGCCGAGGCGGCGATCGCCGATCACGAGATGCCGTGGTCGATGGTGTCGCTCGGCGCCCGCTGCGAGTTCCGCTACGCGCCGGAGCCGCCGCACACCGGCGCGGAGTCCGCCGCCGCGGGCGATCCGGCGCTAGATGAATATCTTCACCTGTACCTGATGAACCGCGGCGTGCTGATCACCCCCTTCCACAACATGGCCCTGATGTGTCCCGTTACGACCGAGGAGCAGGTGGACCTGCACACGGAGGTCTTCACCGCGGCCGTGGCGGAGCTCGCCGCGTGAGCTCCTACGAGCGCATCTCGGAGCTGCCGCTGGAGGTCGAGTCGCTCACCTTCGAGGGGCGCGAGCTCGTGTTCAACGAGGACTTCACGCGCGCGACGACGCTGATCCAGCTCCACGGCCCGGGCGGGGAGATCGGCGTGGGCGAGGACGTGGTCTACGACGGGCTCGACCACGTGAACCTGCAGGCCGACGGGCCGAAGACCATCGACCTCGCCGGGTCGTACACGATCGACTCGTTCTCGAAGAAGCTCGAGGAGACGGAGCTGTTCCCCGCCCCGCCGGTGCGCGGCGAGGTGTCCGAGCTGTACCGGCGCTGGGCCTTCGAGTCCTCGGCGCTCGACCTTGCTCTGCTGCAGGCGGGCCGCTCGCTCGCCGACGTGCTCGAGCGCGAGCCGCACCCGGTGAACTTCGTGGTCTCGATGCGGCTCGGGGCGTTTGAGCAGACGGAGCCGGAGAAGCCGGACAAGGTGCTCACGATGCTCGACCGCTACCCGGGCACGCAGTTCAAGCTCGACCCGACGAACAACTGGACGCAGGAGCTGATCGACGCGCTGGTGGAGACCGGGGCGATCGACTCCCTCGACCTTAAGGGCCAGTACAAGGGCACGCCGGTGGACGTGGAGACCGATCCGGAGCTGTACCAGATGGTGATCGAGGCCTTCCCGGACGCGTGGCTCGAGGATCCGGACGTGAACGACCAGACGAAGCCGCTGCTCGACCGGGTGGCCGACCGCATCACCTGGGACGCGCCCATCCACTCGGTGGCCGACGTGCTCGACCGGCCGTGGCCGCCCAAGATGGTGAACATCAAGCCGTCCCGCTTCGGCCCGCTGTCGAACCTGTTCGAGATGTACGACTGGTGCGAGCGGGAGGGCGTGGGGGCGTATGGCGGCGGCCAGACGGAGCTCGGCCCGGGACGCGGCCACATCCAGTACCTGGCGTCGCTCTTCCATCCCGACACCCCGAACGACACCGCGCCATCCGGCTTCAACCAACCCCAGCTTCCGGACGGGCTCCCGACGAGCCCGCTCGAGCCGCGCATCGCGGCGGAGGGCTTCCGCTGGCAGCAGTGATCGAGGCGTTCCCGTTTCATCCGGGCGGGGATCCGCTCGAGATGGCGCGCCGGATCGCCTCGTTCCTCGGTGAGGCGCGGGAGTCGCTCGACCTGGCGCTGTACGACATCCGCCTGCCGGACGAGCCGGGGGACATCGTGGCGAAGGCGCTGTGCGACGCCCACGAGCGCGGGGTGCGCGTGCGGGTGGCCTACAACACGGATCACCCGGAGCGGATCTTCTTCCCGCCGCCGCCGCAGACCCGGCCGGAGCTGCTCGACGCGATGCCGTTTCCCACCTGCGGGATCCCCGGCATCCCCGACCTGATGCACCACAAGTACGTGGTGCGCGACGGCTCCGCCGTGTGGACCGGCTCGACGAACTGGACGACGGACTCGTGGACGCTCCAGGAGAACGTGCTGCTCACCGCGGTGGTGGCGCCGGAGCTGGCCGCCGAGTTCACGCAGAACTTCGAGGAGCTGTGGAAGAGGCGGAACGTGGACGCGAGCGGCCACGAGGATCCGCGCCCGCTGAAGATCGACGGCCACCAGGTGCGCGCGTGGTTCACGCCGGGGCACGGCGAGGAGCTGTCACACCGGATCGCGAAGGCGATCGGCCGCGCGCGCGAGCGGGTCCGGATCGCGTCGCCCGTGATCACGGCGGGACCGATTCTGGCGACGCTCGCCGAGGCGGCGGCCGAGCGGCGGGTGGACCTGAGCGGGGTGGTGGACCGCACGCAGATGGAGGAGGTGGTCCACCAGTGGCGGACGAACGGCCACTCGGCGTGGAAGATCCCGATCCTGGCGTCCGTGCTCGCGAACGCCGACTGGAAGGGCAAGCCGTCCACGAAGTACGGCACGGACACACCCCACGACTTCATGCACGCGAAGGTCACCGTGGCCGACGACACCGTCTTCGCCGGTTCGTTCAACCTGTCGCGCTCAGGCGAGATGAACGCGGAGAACGTGCTGGAGATTCACGACGCCGCGCTCGCGGACGAGCTGGCCGGCTTCATCGACGAGATCCGGGCGCGCTACGAGCCTATGCCCGTGCCTGACGGTGGGCCGCGGACTGGAGGACGTCACGCACCTCCACCGGATCGTCGGTGAGCGTCCACAGCTCCAGGTCCTCGGCGGCGATGTTGCCCTCGGACAGCATCCGGTCGGCCGCCCAGTCGACCAGCCCGCGCCAGTAGTCGGTCCCCACGAGCACCACCGGGAACTGGCGGATCTTGTCGGTCTGGATCAGCGTGAGCGCCTCCCACAGCTCGTCCATCGTGCCGAAGCCGCCCGGGAAGACCACGAACCCGCTGGCGTACCGGACGAACATGATCTTGCGAACGAAGAAGTAATGGAACTCGAGCGATATATCGCAGTAGGTGTTGCCGCCCTGCTCGAACGGCAGCTCGATGTTCAGGCCCACCGATAGCGCGCCGGCATCCTTTGCGCCGCGATTGGCGGCCTCCATGAGTCCCGGGCCGCCGCCCGTGATGACCGCCATGCCGCTCTCGCCGACGATGCGCGCGGTCTCGCGCGCGAGGGCGTAGTCCGGGTCGTCCGGCTGCGTGCGGGCCGAGCCGAAGAAGCTGGCCGCGGCGCTCACCCCGGCCAGGGCGTCGAACCCCATGCGCACCTCCTCGCTGATCCGCTCGATGCGGTCCTCGTCGGTGAGCGTGGAGCGAACCGCCGCCTCTTGGGCGGCGAGGATCTCCTCGTCCAGCGTGCGGGGCTCTCGTGGCATGAGCCCTGAGGCTAGATGGCCGGCGCTCCCGCGAGGCCGGCCACCCAGGTTCCCCCTTCCCCCCGGAAGGAAAGTACGAATTGGCACATCCCCGCTTAAACCGAAAACAAAGCGTCCAGACTGTCGCAACCTCGACAGCCTCGTTGGACGTTTCGTACTAAAGGGCGAGCGAGAGTGGCTGCTCGAGCAGGTCCTTGACCCGCGCGAGGAACTCGGCGCCGTCGGCGCCGTAGAGGATGCGGTGGTCGCAGACGAGCGTCAGCACCATCTGGTCGCGGGCGATGAGCTTGCCCTTGTCGTCCACCGCCGGCTTCTTCTCGAGCTTCCCGACCGTGAGGATCGCGGCCTGGGGCGGGTTGATGATCGCCGTGAACTGCTCGATGCCGAACATGCCGAGGTTCGAGACGGTGAAGGTGCCGCCTGAGAGCTCGGGCGGCGTGACCGTCTTGTCCTTGACCTTGCCGATCACCGCCCGCGCGTCGCGGGTGATCTGGCCGAGGGACTTCTGGTCGGCGTCGAAGATGGTGGGCACGACGAGCGCGTCCATTGCGGCGACGGCGATGCCGACGTTCACGCGGTCGTACAGCTCGAACTTGCCGTCGCGGTAGGCGCCGTTGACGCGCGGGTGCTCGCGCAGGGCGCCGGCGCACGCCTTGACGACCATGTCGTTGAACGACGGAACCGGATCCGAGATCTCCTTGAGCCGCTCGCGTAGGGCGACCGCGGCGGTCATGTCGACGGTGAGGGCGATCGAGAAGTCAGGCGCGGTGGCCTTGGACTCGGCCATGCGGCGCGACACCGTCTGCTGAAGCCGGGTGAGCTCCTCGACCTTGACGTGGCCCTTGACGCCGGCCTCGGCCTTCTCGCCCTTCTCGGCCTTGTCGTCCTTCGCGGCGTCCTTCTTCGCGGCTTCGTCGTCGCCCTTGGCGCCGTCCTTCTTCTCGGCCTTGTCGTCGGCCTTCTTGTCCTTCTTCTTGCCCTTCTTGTCCTTCTTGGCGCCCTCGGCGTCGCCCTTGCCGGCCGCCTCCTTCTCGGCAGCCTCGGCGCCGTCGCCGTCGGCGGTCTCGGCCTTGCCCTTCTCGGCGACGCCGGCCTTACCGCCGCCGTTCTCGGCCGCGGCCTGAACATCAGCCTTGACGATCCGCCCGCCGGGCCCGGTGCCCTCGAGCTCGGCGAGCTCGACACCGAGATCGCGCGCCATCCTGCGCGCGACCGGCGACGCCTTCACACGCCCGTCACCGTTCCCCGTCGAAGTCTTCTCACGAGTAGCCGTCCCGGCACCCGCCTGGGTCTCACCGCCGCCACCCTCGGCACCGGCAACAGCCGCCTCC
>DASUYU010000293.1:0-4931 GCA_036377235.1 Thermoleophilaceae bacterium | reverse complement strand
CGCCGGCATCGAGAAGGGCGAGCTCATGGTCCTGCTGCGCCCGGCGGAGCTCACCGCGATCGCTGAGAGCTAGCCAAGCCGCCGGCCCTCGACGAGCTCCAGCAGCAGCCCCTCGCGCAGGCCGCCGCGCGCGATCCGGAGTGGGAGTCCGAGGAGGTCGGAGATCGCCTCGAGGATCAGAATCCCGGCGGGGAGCAGCCGCACGCGCTCGGGGTCGAGCTCGAACCGCTCCGCGACCTGGGCGATGGGCGTGCTGGACAAAACGCGGATCCCGCGCTCGAGCGTCTCGTGCGCCAGCTCGGCGCCCACCAGCCGCCGCAGCGAGGTGGCCGTGCCGCCGACCGCCACGGCGCCGTCGGCGGGAGGCGGTTCGAGGCCCTCGAAGGTCCCTTCGACATGCCTGCGCACCTTCCCGAGCTCGTCGGCCGACGGCGGGTCCGAGCGCAGGTAGGAGTCGGCGAGGAAGCCCGACCCGATCCGAAACGACTCGGACCAGCTCATGCTGCCGTTGGCCTCGCCGATCGCGATCTCGCTCGAGCCGCCGCCCACGTCGATTACCGCGACCGTGCCCGCGGGGGCGTCCACCAGCGTCCGAGTGGCGCCCACGAACGAGAGCCGGGCCTCCTCCTCGCCGGACAGGATGCTCAGCTCCATCCCGCCGGCCTCCTGCACGGCGTCCACCAGGTCGGCCCGGTTGCCGGCG
Organism: Thermoleophilaceae bacterium; assembly: GCA_036377235.1. Lineage (GTDB taxonomy): Bacteria > Actinomycetota > Thermoleophilia > Solirubrobacterales > Thermoleophilaceae > JACVRW01. Next base: position 4,228 of record DASUYU010000293.1, on the reverse strand, counting down.
GTGCGGATGGCCGCGGTGGCCACCGCGACTATCTGCACGGCGCCCACCTCGCTCGCCACGGCCGCCTGGGTGCGCACCACGTCGGCGGTCTCCGCGATCTTGTCCGCGGGGATCAGCCCGCCGTTTCCGAGGCTCTTGCCGATCCGCGTGAACGCGCGCTGCGTGACCAGCTCGCGCAGCCTTCCCCCGCCGGCGTCCGCCACCAGCAGGCGGGTCGTGTTGCTGCCGATGTCGATGCAGGCGCAGATCAAACGGCCGGGGGTGCCGCGAGCGGATGCGAGGCGTCCTCGAACTCCCTGAAGAGTCCGGTCACGACGAACGCCGTCTGCTCTCCGATGTCCACGGCATTGTCCCCGATTCGCTCGATGCAGCGGCCCACCAGCATCATGTGCATCGCCCATTCGCGCCGGTCCGAGTCCTCTCCGAGCTCAAGCGCGCGACGGAACACGTCGCGGTTGAGCTGGTCGATGACGTCGTCCTGGCGGACGAGGTCCTGCGCCATCGCCACGTCGCGGCGCTGGAACGCCTGGCCGCACTGGATCACCTGCTGGCGCGCCTGCTCGCCCATCCGCTGGATCAGGTCGAGCAGCGTCTGCTCCGCGGGCGGCTCATGGCCGTCCAGCGGCACGAGCTTCGCCATGTTCACGCACTGGTCGCCCATGCGCTCAACGTGCTTGATCACGTGGAGCAGCGCGGCCACCAATCGGAGGTCGCCGGCCACCGGCGCCTGGAGCGCGAGCAACGACAGGATCCCCTGGTGGACCTCCAGGTAGCGGCCGTCGATCCGGTCGTCATCGGCGATCACCATGCCGGCCAGCTCGACGTCCTGGTTGCACACGGTCTCCAGTGCGCGCTCGAGCGCCTGCACCACCAGGTCGAGCCCGCCAAGCGCGGCGTGCTCGAGTCCCTCGAGCTCTTCCTGGAAGTGCGCTCTGGTCGTCTCCGACACGGACCGCTACCCGACCTTGCCCGTCACGTACGCCTCGGTGCGGGAGTCAGCGGGATTGGTGAAGATCTTCTCCGTGTCGTCGAATTCGACGACACGGCCCGTGCGCTGCGCGCCGGTCTCGTCGAGCTCCACCGTGAAGAAGGCGGTCTTGTCCGAGACGCGGGCGGCCTGCTGCATGTTGTGCGTCACGATCACGATCGAGTAGTCCCGCTTCAGCTCCAACATCAGGTCCTCGATCTTCCCGGTGGAGATGGGGTCCAGCGCGGAGCACGGCTCGTCCATGAGGATCACATCGGGCGAGACGGCAAGGGCGCGTGCGATGCACAGCCGCTGCTGCTGGCCGCCGGACATCCCGAAGGCGTTCGTCTTGAGCCGGTCCTTCACCTCATCCCACAGCGCCGCCTGCTGCAGCGCTCGCTCCACCGTCTCGTCCATGCTGCCCTTCATGCCCAGCACCCGGGGGCCGAAGGCGATGTTGTCGTAGATCGACTTCGGGAACGGATTCGGCTTCTGGAACACCATGCCGATGCGCTTCCTCACCTCGACGGCGTCGACGTCCGGGCCGTACAGGTCCTGCCCGTGGTAGAGGACCTGGCCGGTGACCGATGCGCTCAGGATGAGGTCGTTCATCCGGTTGAGGCAGCGGATCAGGGTCGACTTGCCGCAGCCGGACGGGCCGATCAGCGCCGTGATCTCGTTCTTGCCGATGTCGAAGCTCACATCGCGAACGGCCGGCTTCTCGCCGTAGGCGACGCCGACGTTCTCGAGGTGAAAGATCGCCTCGCGAGACGGCCTGCCGTCGGCGCTCGGGCGCTCCTCAGCGCCGGCGGATCGCGTCAGGTCCAAGTGGATCTCGGGGTGCTCGGTCACGGGATCGGCCAACTCTAATCACCTACCACTTCTGCTCGTAACGGTTTCGTAGCCAGATCGCGATGCTGTTCATGGCGAGCAGAAGGATCATCAGGAGCAGGATCCCCGCCGCCGCGAGCGGCCGGTAGTCGTTGATGTCGTTGGAGGCGCGCGAGATCCAGTCGAAGATCTGGATCGGCATCGCCGTGAAGGACGAGTCGAGCCCGGTCGGGTTGAACGCGATCACCGTGGCCGCGCCCACCACGATCAGCGGCGCGGTCTCACCGATGGCGCGCGAGAGCGCCAGGATCACACCTGTGGCCATACCCGGGATGGCGGCCGGCAGCACCTGCCGCCAGATCGTCTGCCACTGGGTGGCGCCGAGCGCCATGGAGCCCTCTCGGATCGAGGGCGGGACCGCGCGGAGCGCCTCGCGCCCCGCGATGATCACCATCGGCAGGACGAGGAGGCCGAGCGTGAGGCCACCCGCGAGCACGACGTTGCCGAGGTGAAGCGGTCCGCGCACGAGGAACGCCAGCCCGAGGATGCCGTAGACGATCGAGGGAACCGCGGCGAGGTTCTGGATGTTCAGCTCGATCAGCCGGTTCCACCAGCGGTCGGTGTCCGCGTACTCCTCCAGGTAGATCGCGGTCGCGATGCCGACGGGCACGATGAAGATCGCGCACACGCCCATCAGCCAGATCGTGCCCCAGAGCGCCGCCTGGATGCCCGCCTTGTCGGCAGTGATCGACGTGAAGCTCGTGATGAAGTTCCAGTTGAGCGTGCCCGCCCCGTCGAGTGCCACGTCGATGAGCAGCACGACGAGCAGTCCGACAGCAAGCGTGAGGCACGCCAGAAGCGCGAGCCGGAACACCAGGTCCTTGCCTCGCTGCGAGCGCGAGGGCTGGCCCACGGCCTGATCCACGGTGCTCACTCGTACACCTGCCTGTACTTGCGGACGAACCGGATCGAGATGATGTTCAGCGCGAGCGTGATCACGAACAGCGTCATGCCGACCGCGAAGATCGTCTTGTAGGCGATCGAGCCGGTGGCGGCGTCGCCCTTGGCCGTGGCGCCGATGAACGCCGTGAGGGTCTCCATCGACTGACCGATGTTCGCCCCCCACTGGGGCTGCTGGCCGCCCGCGATCAGCACGACCATCGTCTCGCCCACGGCGCGTGACATCGCGAGGACGACGGACGCGACGATGCCCGACAGCGCCGCCGGGAACACCACCCGCACCGACGTCTGGAACCTGGATGCGCCGAGCCCGAATGCCCCCTCGCGGAGCGACTGCGGCACCGACCGCATCGAGTCCTCGGAGATCGAGGCCACGATCGGGATGATCAGGAAGCCGATGATGATGCCGGCGGCGAGCGCGTTGAAGATCCCGACGTGCAGGTTGAAGACGTCGCGCAGGATCGTCGGCGTGAAGAACGTGAGCGCGAAGTAGCCGAACACGATCGTCGGCACGCCGGCGAGCAGCTCGAGCATCGGCTTGATCGACTTGCGCACGCGCGGGCGTGCGTACTCGCTCAGGTAGATCGCGGAGCCGAGCCCCAGCGGGATCGCCACGATCAGCGCGATCAGCGTCGTGAAGAAGGTGCCCGCCACGAGCGGGAGCACGCCGAAGCTCGGCGGGTTGAACAGGGGCGACCACTTGGTGCCGAACAGGAAGTCGTGGATCGGCACCGCGCGCAGGAAGACGATCGTCTCCTCGATGAGCGCGTAGACGATGCCGACGGTCGTGAGCAGCGAGATCACCGCCGCCAGGCCGAGCAGGCCCTTGATGACGGACTCCCCCCAACGACGGCGAGCCGCCCGGAGGCTCGGTGCCTCCGGGCGGCCGCTACGACCGACAGCTGTTGTGGTTGCCTCCAACTACCCCCCGAGCGCGGCCTTCGCCTTGGAGGCCTGGCCGGAGTCCATCGCCACGATCTGCGAGGCGTCGGCGATGGCCTGGTAGTTGTCGTTGATGTACTGGAGGAAGGCCTTCACCTCCGGCCGCTTGAGCGCCTTGGTGCTCGGATACATGAACAGCGGGCGCGAGAGCGGCTTGTACTCGCCGGACTGGATCGTCTCCGTGGTCGGCTCGATGCAGCCGTCGCCGCCGTCGACCTTGACGAGGTTCAGCTTGTCCTTGTTCTGCTCGTAGTAGGAGTGGCCGAAGTAGCCGAGGCCGCCGGACTCGCCGGCCACGCCCTGGACCAGGACGTTGTCGTCCTCGGAGGGCGAGTAGTCCTCGCGCGACACACCCTCCTCACCGTTGATCTTGTCGGTGAAGAAGTCGAACGTGCCCGAGTCGGTGCCCGGGCCGAACAGCTTCAGCTCGGTGTCCGGGAGCTTCGGGTTGACCTCAGAGAGCTTCTTGACCTTCGAGCCCTTGTTCCAGATCTTCTTCAGCTCGGCGGTGGTGAGGCAATCCACCTT
>DASUYU010000292.1:0-5906 GCA_036377235.1 Thermoleophilaceae bacterium | reverse complement strand
TCAGCTCCGACGCCCACGACGTGATCCACCTGCACGGCTACGACATCGAGAAGGACGTCGAGGCGGGCAAGCCCGCGACCTTCAAGTTCACGGCCGACATCGAGGGCATCTTCGAGATCGAGAGCCACGTGGCCGAGGACAAGGGTCTCGAGCCGCTGATGGCCAAGCTGACGGTCGAGCCCGACTGACGCACGCGTGTTCCTGATCGCCCACGGCATCTCGGTCCGCACGGACCTGCCGGTGCCGGAGGTCATCTTCTGGTGGGCCGCCTCGATCGTCCTGGTGGTCTCCTTCGTCGCGCTCGCCACGCTGTGGCCGAAGCCGCGGCTGCAGGATCCCGGCTGGCGGCCCGCCCTGGGTGGCTTCGGGCGCGTGCTGGCGAGCCGGCCGGTCGAGATCGTCTGCGGCGCGATCGGCGTCTTCCTCTTCGCGCTGACCATCTACGCCGGGTTCGAGGGCACGCAGAGCACCACCGCCAACTGGACCCCGATCTTCATCTTCGTGATCTTCTGGCTGGCGCCGGTGCCGCTCTCGATTCTGTTCGGCGACGTCTTCCGCGCCTTCAACCCGTGGCGGGCGATCGGGCGCGGGGTGGCCTGGACGGTCCGGAGGGTCTCGCGGACCGAGCTGCCGGAGCCGCTCGCCTATCCCGCGTGGCTGGGTCGCTGGCCCGCCGCTGTGGGCCTGTTCGGCTTCGCGGCGCTCGAGCTTGTCTACGCCGGGCGCAACCAGCCGAAGAACCTGGCGATCGCGGTGCTCGTCTACTCGGCCATCACCTTCATCGGGATGGCGCTGTACGGGGTAGAGCGCTGGATGAACCGTGGGGAGGCGTACTCGCTCTACTTCAACCTGTTCTCGCGGATCTCGGTGTTCGAGACGCGGGACGGGGTCGTGGGACTCCGCAAGCCGCTCTCCGGCCTTCCCAGGCTGAAGCCGATCCCCGGCACCGTGCCGCTCTTGATGGTGATGATCGGGACCGTCTCGTTCGACGGCTTCACCAACAAGCGCACCTGGAACAGCCGCTCGCCCGACATCGCCCAGTTCTTCCAGGACCACGTCAGCCTGAGCCCGGAGCACTCGCTCGAGCTCACGTTCCTGCTCGGCATGCTCGCGATGGTCCTCTTCATCTCGGGCTTCTACTGGCTGGGCATCCTGGGCGCGCGGACCGTGGGCGGCGGCTTCAGCGCCAGGGAGCTCGCGGGCCAGTTCGTGCACTCGCTGGTTCCGATCGCCGCGGCGTACGTGGGCGCGCACTACTTCACGCTGCTGCTCTACCAGGGACAGTCGCTCGCCTACCTGGCCTCCGATCCGCTCGGTGACGGGTCGAACATCTTCGGCACCGCGGGGTGGACCGTGCATTACGGGCTGATCGGGTCGAACGTGGAGTGGTACGTGAAGGTGGCGATGATCGTCTCCGGCCACGTCGCCGGCCTGATCCTGGCCCACGACCGCGCCGTCGCGATCTACCGTGACGCTCGCCAGGCGGTGCGCTCGCAGTACTGGATGCTGGGCATCATGCTTGGGTTCACCATGCTCGCCATCTGGCTCGTGTCCGAGTCGAACACGTGACCCTCCCGATCGCCCACGCCGGCCACTGGCTGACCGGCATCGCCTACTTCCTGCCGGTGATCTGCTTCCTGGTGTGGCTGGGGATCGTGCAGCTGCGCGAGCGCCGCCGGAAGGACTGAGCCTAGAGCGACTCGGAGTAGGGCAGACTGCCGCGCTCGATGCGCTCCCCGACGGCTGCCGAGCAGGAAGAGTCGCCGCGCGCGGCCGGCGATCCGCCGGGCGCGATCTTCGCGCGCTTCCTGAAGTTCGGGCTGCTGGCCTGGGGCGGCCCGGCGGCGCAGATCGCGATGATCAAGCGCGAGTGCGTCGACGAGGAGCACTGGGTCGACGAGGAGACCTTCAAGAAGACGCTCGCGGTCTACCAGGTGCTGCCGGGGCCGGAGGCGCACGAGCTGTGCGTCTACTTCGGCCGGATCCGGGGCGGCAAGCTAGGCGGCTTCCTCGCGGGACTCGGCTTCATGCTGCCGGGCTTCGTTCTCATGCTGGGGGCGTCGGTGCTGTACGTCGAGGCCGATCTCGCCGACCATCTCGACGAGCTCTTCTATGGGCTGAAGGCGGCGGTCGGAGCGATCGTCGCGCGCGCGCTCGTCCGGCTGAGCCGGTCATTCATCACGGACGTGCCGCTGGCGCTGCTGGCTGCGGCCGCGTTCGCCTTGACCGTGTTCGCGTCCGCAAGCTTCGCGCTCGTCCTGCTCGGCGCCGGGCTCGCCTACGAGCTCTGGACGAACGCGCCGCGCTGGACGCGGCGGGCGCAGTCATTCGCGCCCGGTCCCGCCGCGATCGTCGCGGTCACGACCGGCGCGCTGACCGTGTCGCTGACGGCGGAGATCTTCTGGGAGGGGCTGAAGGCCGGGCTCGTGACGTTCGGCGGTGCCTACACCGTGATTCCGTACCTGCACGGCGCGGCCGTCGACGGCCGGCACTGGCTCACCGACGGCCAGTTCGTCGACGGGCTCGCGATCAGCGGCGTGCTGCCCGCGCCGCTGATCATCTTCTCCACGTTCGTGGGCTACATCGCCGGCGGTCTCGGCGGAGGGGTCGCGATGACGGTCGGGATCTTCCTTCCGGCATTCGTCTTCCCGATCTTCTTCCACCGCTGGCTCGTTGCGATCGCGGAGAACTCGCGAATCCGGCCGTTCCTCCTCGGCGTGGCCGCCGGGGTCATCGGTCTGATCGCCGCCGTGACCCTCGACATCCTCGACACCGGCGTGGTGGACGTGCCCACGGCCCTCATCGCCCTTGCCGCGTTCCTCGCCCTGATCCGCTGGCACTCCAAGGCGACCGTCGTCGCGGTGGTGGGCGCGTGCGGGCTCGCCGGTGTGCTCCTGCAATTGACCGGGGCGGTCTGACATCCGCGCCACCCGGGCGTCGGCAGCGGCTCTCAGCGCGAGCGACGGGACTCGAACCCGCGACCTCCGGCGTGACAGGCCGGCGCTCTAACCAACTGAGCTACGCCCGCTAGGGACGTCCGAGCATAGCGGCCCGAGCGTCTCCCCAATCAGCTGGACGGCCTCGGGGTCGTGCGCCTCCGGACTGTTGAAGATGAGGCCGTCGAGCCCCGCGTCGAGCAGCTCCTGGCAGCGCTCGGCGACGGTGTCCGGGTCCCCGACGATCCAGGTGGCGAGCCGGTCGGCGGGCATGCCGCTGTTCTCGGCGATCCACTTGAACACCGAGTCGGCCTCGTCCTTTGTGGGCTTGACGATGATGGTGCCGAGGCGCGTCTTCGTGATCTCGCCGATGTTGCGTCCGAGCCGCTCGCAGTGCCCCTCCAGCACGCCGACGAGGTGCCGGATCCGCTCCGCGTCGCCGAAGAAGTTCGACGCGTCGGCGTACTGGGCCACCATCCGCAGCGTCTTCTTCTCGCCGCTCCCGCCGATCATGATCGGGATGTCGCCGCGGATCGGCTGCGGGTTGTTGAACGCGCCGGTGATGCTGTGGTGCGTGCCCTCGTAGGTCGCGGGCGACTGCGTGAACATCGAACGGGCGATGTTGAGGTGGTCCTCCAGCCGCTCGAAGCGCACCTTCAGCGACGGGAAGTCGTAGCCGTAGGCCGTGGCCTCGTCGACGTTCCACCCGGCGCCGATGCCGTGGATGGCGCGGCCGCCCGACACGATGTCGAGCGTCGTCGTCAGCTTGGCGTGCAGGGCGGGGTTCCGGTAGGTGGTAGCGCCCACCAGCAGGCTGAGGTTCACGCGCTCGGTGCGCGCCGCGAGCGCGCACAGGATCCCGTTCCCCTCGAGCATCCAGTTCTCGGGCGGCCCCACGCCGCGGATCTGGTGCAGGTGGTCCATGACGAGGACGGTGTCGAAGCCGGACGCCTCCGCGGTCGTCGCGATGTCGGCGAGCTTCTCGAACAGCTGCTCCTCGCTCACATCCGGGAAGTTGAAGTTGGGGATCTGCAGGCCCAGTCCGATCGGTGCGCGAAGCATGCTTCGAGGATACGCTGCAGCGCGTGCGGCTGAATGGCGCCAGAGCGCTCGTCACGGGGGCGACGGGTGGGATCGGCGCGGCGATCGCGAGCGCGCTCGACGCCCGCGGCGCGACCGTGATCGTGAGCGGCCGGCGCCCCGACGCCGTCGAGGACGCGCGGCGGGCACTCGGCGACCGGGCCGAGGCCGCGGTGGCCGACCTCGCGGAGCCCGACGGTCCCGCGCGGCTGGCGGAGGCCGCCGGCGCCGTGGACGTGGTCGTGGCCAACGCCGCCCTTCCGGCGAGCGGCAGGCTCGAGGACTTCGATCCGGACGAGATCGACCGGTCGATCGACGTGAACCTGCGCGCTCCGATCCAGCTCACGCGCGCGCTGCTCCCGGGGATGCTCGAGCGCGGGCGCGGCCACGTCGTGCTGGTGTCGTCGCTGTCCGGAAAGGTGGCGTCGCCGCGGTCCGGCCTCTACTCGGCCACGAAGTTCGGGCTGCGCGGATTCGCCGCCGGCCTCCGGGAGGACGTGGAGCCGCTCGGAATCGGGGTGACCGTGGTGTTCCCCGGCTTCGTCAGCGAGGCGGGCTTCTTCGCCGAGAGTGGCGTGAAGCTGCCGCGATGGGTGGGCACGCGCACTCCCGAGCAGGTGGCCGAGGCGGTGGTGCGCGGAATCGAGCGGGAGCGCGCGGAGGTGGACGTGGCGCCGCTCGGCCTGCGGATCGGCACGCGGATCTCGGAGCTGGCGCCCGTGACCGCCGCCCGCGTCCAGCGGCGGCTCGGCTCGGAACGGATCGCCGACGGGTTGGCGGACGCCCAGCGCGACAAGCGCTAAAGCTTCAGGTTCCCTTATACCGATGTTGGGACCATGGGGACGATGACGAAGCGCAACCCGATGGTCATCCGGCTGGCGGTGCTCGCTGGGATCGCCGTCGTGGCGGTTCTGGCCGCCGTGGTGCTCGCGGGTGGGCCCGGGAGCGACGGCGGCACGAAGACCACGAGCGACACCTCGGCCCTGAGGGGCATCCCGCAGTCGGGTCTCACGCTCGGCTCCGCCAAGGCGCCGGTCACGATCGTGGAGTTCGCCGACCTCCAGTGCCCGTTCTGCGCGGAGTACCACCGCAACGTCTTCCCGTCGATCCTCGACCGCTACGTGCGCACCGGGAAGGTGCGCCTCGAGCTTCGACTCCTGCGCTTCCTCGGACCCGACTCCGACCGGCTTGCCCGCGTGGCGGCGGCCGCCGCGGGCCAGAACCGCATGTGGCAGTTCGTGGGCCTCGCCTACGACAGGCAGGGCCAGGAGAGCTCCGGCTACGCGACGAGCGCCTTCATCAACAAGCTCGCGCGCGACGCGGGCCTGAAGCGGCTCGACGCCGGCGCCGCCGCGGAGCGGCAGGTGCAGGGCAACGAGCGCCTGGCGAAGACGGCCGGCATCGACTCCACGCCGTCGTTCCTGATCGGGAAGACCGGCGGCACGCTCCACCCGTTGCAGGTGTCCGACCTGACACCGGGCGCGTTCATCCCAAAGATCGACAGCGAGCTCGGCCGGTGACGAAGGCGATCGCCGGGCTCGCACTGCTCGGCCTCGCGATCAGCATCTACCTGACGTACGTCCACTACGCGGGGATCGAGCCCGTGTGCAGCAGCATCTCCAACTGCGAGCGCGTGCAGACCTCCGAGTACGCCGACCTCGCCGGCATCCCGGTGGCCGTGCTGGGCATCGTGGGCTACGCGGCGATCCTCGCCTCGCTCCGCATGCGCGCCGACGTGACCGCGCTGCTTTCCTACCTGGCGGTCGCGTTCAGCGCCTACCTCACGTGGGCCGAGCTCGTCAAGATCGACGCGATCTGCCAGTGGTGCGTCGCGAGCGCGATCATCACGGTGGCGATCGCGGTGCTGGCGACCCTGCGCGCGCTCCGCGC
>DASUYU010000291.1:0-17413 GCA_036377235.1 Thermoleophilaceae bacterium | reverse complement strand
TGCGCTGTACCGCTGCCTGGACTAAGCTCGCCCTGTGCGAGCGCGTGACGAATCCCAAGTGGACGTCACCCTTAACGCGATATCCGGCACGCACGGCGTGCTGCTGGGCTTCGACGTGTCGGAAGCGAAGCGGGGCGGGCTGCTCGGCTTCGCGGTCGAACGCACCACCGGCGGCCACACGGAGTGGCTGCCGAACTTCATCCGGTTCGCTCGAAACGACAAGGCCGACGGCCCCACGGGTTCGAACGACAACCCGCTTCAGGCGTTCCAGTGGGGCGACTACGGCGTCGAGCCCGGCCAGCGGCTTCGATACCGCGCGTACGCGGTCTACGGCCAGCCGGGCGCGCTCGAGCTGAGCACCAAGCCCGCCGAGGTGCAGATCCGGGCGGAGCGGGACGACGACGGCCGCAACGGCGTCTACTTCAACCGCGGGGTGGCCGGGTCCCAGGCGTACGCGCGGAAGTTCGGCCGGGGCTCGCCGCTGGGCGTCCCGGACGCGCGCCGCTGGCTGTCGCGTGGGCTCGAGGAGGGCCTGCTCGCGTTCATCGAGCGCGCCGAGGGCAAGGACTGGGCGCTGCGCGGGGCGTTCTACGAGTTCTACGAGCCGGACGTGCTCGGCGCCCTCAAGGCGGCGGCGGTGCGCGGCGTCGACGTGCGCCTCATCGTCTCGGCGCCATCCGACGCCGGGAAATGGCCGGACTTCCCGAACGCGGAGAACGCCGATGCGATGCGCGCACAGGAGTCCTGGAAGAAGGGCAAGCCCTTCATACGGCTGGCGCGCCCCCGCACCGAGGCCAAGGGCATCGCGCACAACAAGTTCCTCGTCCTTCTGAAGGGCGGCCAGCCGCAGGCGGTCTGGACCGGCTCCACGAACATCAGCCCCGGGGCGATCTACGGACATTCGAACCTGGGCCACCTCTCGGGGGACGCCGCCATCGCGCAGGCGTTCCTGGACTACTGGGCCCAGCTGTACGAGAACCCGGAGACGCCCGAGCTCCAGAAATGGGTCGACGCGAACTCGCCGCTGCCTGAGATCGCCCACCAGGCGCCGCTCGTGCCGCACGGGGTCACGAGCGTGTTCTCGCCGCGGTCGGACGTGGCGGCGCTCGAGCGGTATGTGCAGCTCGCCTCACGGGCCGACCAGGCGATCTTTTTCACCGCCCCGTTCGGCGTGACGAAGCGGTTCGAGGTGGAGTTCCGGCAGCGGCGCGACATCCCGCGCTACCTCCTCCTGGACAAGCGGACGAACGACATGGAGCTGGCGCGCGCCGACCCGAACAACTCGATCGCCGTGGGCGCTTACCTCGGCCAGCCTGGCGGCTACCGCCAGTTCATGCAGGAGTACCTCACCGGGCTGAACTCGCACGTGAAGTTCATCCACACCAAGTACATGCTCGTGGATCCGCTGAGCGACAACCCCGTGGTCGTCACGGGCTCGGCCAACTTCTCCGATCCGAGCACGACCGACAACGACGAGAACATGCTGGTGATCTCGGGCGACAGGCGCGTCGCGGACATATACCTCACCGAGTTCATGCGCCTCTTCACGCACCTTCGCTTCCGCGGCCGCGTCAAGGTGCCGGAAGATCAACGCGCGCCCGACCCGCACGAGCCCGAGGTCAAGTCGCGCCGCCACCTCTACGAGACCGACAAATGGTCGAAGGGCTACTTCAAGGCCGGCACGCCCAAGGCGCGCGAGCGGCTGCTCTTCTCCGACACGAAGATCGCCTGAGGAACGGCCCGCGGCTCAACCTGACGGGCCCGCGTGCCGATTCGCAGAGGGTGAGCGTCAACGACCTCGTCCTCGTCCAGGGGATGCACGACACCAAGCTCGCGCTCAGGCGCTGGAACGACGCGCCGGCCGCGGTCCTCCTCCCCTGGTGCCTGCTGAGCGGCGCCATCGCGCTGGGGCTCCTGTTCGCGACATACGCCGTGGCGAAGTTCAGCACGCCGGATCAGACCCGGTACCTGATCCCGGGCTACAACATCGACGCCACCTTCGGCGACTACATCCACGTCCTGATCCGCAACTCGCTCGTGCTCTCTCTGCACGCGCTCGCCTGCGTGGCGGGGTTCATGGCGGGCAGCTCGCTTCCACTGTCGGCCTCCAAGCGCACCGGCCTGGACCGCTGGGTCCACGAGAAGGCCGGTCCGCTCGCGATCGGGTTCGTGGTCTGCGCCACGCTGTTCTCGCTCTGCACCCAGGCGTACATCATCGGCGGCGAGGCCTCCGCGCTCGCGGCCCAGATCGGCACGACGCCGGGCAAGCTGATCCTCGCGCGCCTCCCCCACGCCGTTCCCGAGCTGTTCGCGCTGTTCCTCCCGCTCGCGGCCTGGATGATCGCCAGCCGGCGCGACGACTGGCACGAGCTCCTGGCGGCCACGATCGTGACGGTCACGATCGCGGTGCCCATCGTCCTGGGCGCCGCCGCGGTCGAGGTGTGGGTGTCCCCGCACCTGCTGTTCGACCTGGCGGCCTAGAACGCAAACGGGGCGGCCCGAAGGCCGCCCCGCATCGCGTAAGCCAGCGGCTAGGCCGTGGCTAGCACTTCGTCTGCTTGAACGCCGAGCGCTTCACGGGCGCCTGCGTGGCGGTCTGCTCTGAGGTGAACGTCGCGCGGGTGGTGCGCTTCGAACCCTTGCAGCCGACCTTGTTGTAGAAGCCCTTGCCGTTCTTGGTCTTCTTCATGATGTTCGTGACGGACTCGAAGATCGAGTTGTCGACCCCCGGCGCCGGATGCCTTAGGTTCTCGGCGACGGCGAACCGGAAGTCCGTGGACGGGACTCCGCCGATCTTGACCTTCACGAACTTGCCCTTGATCGTGTACCGGCCGTCGATCGGAAGCGGGCAGCCGATCTTGCGGCTGCTGAAGTCGCCGGCCCCACCGGGCGGCGGCTGGCTGTGGCTGTCGAGGTGAATCGCCATGCCGGTCCCGATGTTGTAGAGGTCGACGTCGAGATTGCACGGCAGGCTGTTCGCCTTCGACTGATCGGTGCTCGGTCCGGCCGCGTTCCTAGCGATCCCGCCGCCGACTCGCGCCTTGTTGCACTTGGTGGGCACGGGGCCCGGGTCGTTCAGGTCGTTGAAGTCGCACTTCGGGGCGCCCTTGCCGTTGGCAAGAATGCCCTCGGCGCCGATCGCGTACTTCTCGATCACCGTCGCGCGCTTCGACTGATCCTCCTCCCCGACCAGGAAGCCGATGACGATGCCCGTCGGGATCGGGTGCGCGAGGCTTCCCTTGCCCTTCGCGGTCGTCCCGGCCTTGTGGACCGAATATGTGTTGGCCGCGAGCGCTGTGGCAACCAGCGCAAACACGGCAGCGATCGCCAGCGGGGCGATCCAAACCTTTCGCATTCCTCCTCCTGAGGGTCAGACAAACTGAGACGTGTCAGCCTATACCACCCCCACGAGCCCGCCCATGGGGCGTGTTCCCCAATGCGCCCACCGCCAGAAGCAGAGATATACGCACCGGAGTTCCCGCGCGGCCTGGAGTGGCTGAACGTCGCCTTCCTGCGCATGAACACGCTGATGGGCAGCGGAGTTGCGCTGGTCGAGTTCTGGGACTTCGCGCGCATCAACTCGCTGCGCACGCTTCCGTACCTGACCGAATGGCACAACCGCTACCGGGAAGCGGGTCTGCGCGTGATCGGCGTGCACACCCCGGGCTACTCCTTCGGCCGCGACCGCCACACCGTGGCGCGTGCCGTCGAGCGGCTCGAGATCCCGTTCGCCGTGGCGCTCGACCCCGACTACCAGGTGTGGCGCGAATACGGGAACAAGGGCTGGCCCGGCCGCTACCTGTTCGACCGCACCGGCAGGTTGGCGCTTCTGCACTACGGCGAGGGCGAGTACGGGGACACCGAGCGGGCGATCGGCGAGGTGCTCGGCATCGACGTGGAGCCGATGGAGCCGCTGCGCGCCGAGGACGAGCCCGGCCTCCTGCTCGAGCCGCAGACCGCCGACATCGCGCTCCCGGCGGACCGCGACCGGCTCGAGCTGGTGCGCGACTGGACCGACGGCGAGGACTGGATCGCGGCGGCCGACGCCGGCGCGGCCGCGCACTTCGGCTTCACCGGGGGGGCGGCGTACGCGGTGCTGTCGGAGGGCGGCCTCGAGGAGCCGGGGCTCTACGAGACGAACGGGACGGTGGAGGCCGAATCGCCCGGCCTCCGCCTCCACGGCGTGCAGTTCACGCCTGCCCCGCCAGCGCCTTCCTGATCTCCTTGGGCAGCATGAAGCGGACGTCCTCCTGGACGACCTCGAACTCAGCGACCTCGCTGGTGCCGCGGGCGCGGAAGAAGTCCACCAGGCGCTGAACCAGCTCCTCGGGGGCGCTCGCGCCGGAGGAGATGCCCACCACGCGCTTGCCCTCGAGCCACGACTCCTCCACCTGGGTCTCGTTGTCGATCAGGTGGGAGTCGGCGCCGTGGTCGCGCGCCACCTCCACGAGCCGGTTCGAGTTCGAGGAGTTGCGCGAGCCGATCACCAGCACGAGGTCGCACTCACGCGCCATCTGGCGCACGGCGAGCTGGCGGTTCGTGGTGGCGTAACAGATGTCGTCGGACTTTGGCCCGGTGATGTTCGGGAAGCGCTCGCGCAGGCGGCGGATGATGCGGTCGGTCTCGTCGACGCTCAGCGTGGTCTGCGTGAGGAACGCGACGCGGTCCGGATCGGGCAGCTCGAGGTTGTCCACGTCCTCCTCGGTCTCGACGAGGACGAAGTGGTCGGGCGCCTCGCCCATCGTGCCCTCGACCTCCTCGTGGCCCTCGTGGCCGATCAGGACGATCGTGTAGCCCTCGGCGGCGAACTTCTTCGCCTCCACGTGGACCTTCGTGACGAGCGGGCAGGTGGCGTCGATCGTGGTGAGCCGGCGGGTCTCCGCGTTCGCGTGGACCGCGGGCGACACGCCGTGTGCCGAGAACACGACCGTCTCGCCCTCCGGCACCTCGGTTTCCTCGTCCACGAACACCGCGCCGCGCTCGCGGAGCTGCTCGACCACGTGCTTGTTGTGGACGATCTCCTTGCGCACGTAGACGGGCGGCCCGTACAGCTCGAGCGCGCGCTCGACGGTCTGCACGGCGCGATCGACGCCCGCGCAGTAGCCGCGCGGCGCGGCGAGCAGCAGCTTTTCGGGAGTGGCGGCCATCCGCCCGGAGGCTAGCGATCAGAGCGTCTTCAAAAGCTCGTAGATCGTCTCCCCCACCGCGTTCACGCTCCGCTGCGACACGGCGGACATGTCGTCGCACCGGCGGTGCCAGCAGGGGAAGTCGAAGTCGATCAGGTCGATGGAGGGCACGCCCTGCTCGATGAACGGGACGTGGTCGTCCGAGACGGGGCCCTGGTCCCCGCTCGGGAACACCTCGAGCGCGCCCACCCGGCGGGCCGCCGCCCGCAGCTGGCGCCACAGCGCCCGGTTCGAGTTCTCCTCGTAGTGGATGGTGAGGTGGCGGTCCCCGACGAAGTCGAGCAGCACCATCGCCCTGGCGTCCGCGAACGCCTGCGCAGCCACCTTGCTGCCGCGCAGCCCCTCCTTCTCGAAATCGTCCTCGGGCGTGCCGCGGGGCGACTCCTCGCCGTCGAGGAAGACGAACTTGACGGTGTGCCGCGGGCGCCTGATGGTGCGGGCGAGCTGGGCCGCCACGGCCGTGCCGGACGCGCCGTCGTTGGCGCCCACGAACCCGGGGATGTCCTTCGTGTCGTAGTGGGCGCCCACGACCACGTAGCCCGGCCGGCGACCACGCACGGTGCCGACCACGTTGCGGAGCCCGCCCGGCACCTCCTGGTACTCCCCGCGCGGCACGATCCGCTTCAGCAGGCGCGCGATCCGGCGCGACTCGGGCGAGCCGGCCGGGCGCGGCCCGAGCTCGACCTGGCGGCGAAGCAGCCGGAACGCGGCGGCCCCGTCGAAGCGGTCCACCCTGACGGTCGCGGCGCGCGGGGTCTCGCCGTCCGCCTCGTGGTCACCCGTGAACGGCAGGTTGTCGGTGGCGACGAGCGCCACCAGCGTGATTCCGAGTGCCACCTGTACCGCGAGCACGATCCCCAGCAGCTTCACAGACGCGAGTGTCGCGGGTGTAGGCTCAGGGCGTGGCGCAGCCGGGTCACAAGGACCGCCTGAGCGCGGTCGACGCCTCTTTCCTCGCCCAGGAGAAGCAGTCCTCGCACATGCATGTGGGCGCAGTCGTGATCTTCGACGGGCCGGCGCCTGGCCGCGACGAGTTCCGTGCGCATCTGGAAGCGCGCCTCCGGCGTGTGCCGCGCTACCGCCAGAAGCTCGCCTTCCCGCGGCTCGAGGCGGGCCGGCCGTTCTGGGTCGACGACCCGAGCTTCAACCTGGATTACCACGTGCGCCACACGGCGCTGCCGAAGCCGGGCTCGGAGGAGCAGCTCCGCGAGCTCGCCGGACGGATCTACTCGCAGCGGCTCGACCGCTCGAAGCCCCTGTGGGAGACGTGGATCGTCCACGGGCTGGAGGGCAACCGGTTCGCGCTGATCTCGAAGACCCATCACGCGCTCGTGGACGGCGTGTCGGGCGTGGACATCGCGACGGTGCTGTTCGACCTGTCGCCCGTTCCGGACGACGTGGAGCCGGACGACGGCTGGACGCCGGCGCCCGAGCCGTCCGGCGTGGAGCTGGTGGCCGAGGGCGTCGTCGGGCTCGCCAAGACCCCGTTCACCCTCGCCGGCCGCGCCCTCGGCGCGCTGCAGCGCCCGGGCGAGACGCTCGGGCGCGTGCGCGAGGCGGCCGAGGGACTGGGCGAGGTGGTCTGGGCGGGCATGAACCCGGCGCCGGACGTGCCGTTGAACGTGGAGATCGGCTCGCATCGGCGGGTGCGCTGGGTGCAGAGCCGGCTGGCGGACTTCAAGGAGATCAAGAACACGCTCGGCGGCACCGTCAACGACGCGGTGCTGGCGGTGGTGGCGGGCGCCCTGCGGCGGTGGCTGCACGACCGCGGCGTCCGCACCGAGGGCGTCGAGCTGCGCGCGCTCGTGCCGGTGTCGATTCGCGGCGAGGACGAGCGCGGTTCGCTCGGCAACCGGATCGCCGCGATGCGCGGGCCGCTGCCCGTGTACGTGGACGACCCGGTGGAGCGGCTGCGAATCGTGCAACAGGGCATGGGCGAGCTGAAGGAG
Source organism: Thermoleophilaceae bacterium (assembly GCA_036377235.1). Classification (GTDB taxonomy): domain Bacteria; phylum Actinomycetota; class Thermoleophilia; order Solirubrobacterales; family Thermoleophilaceae; genus JACVRW01. The sequence continues at coordinate 10,278 of DASUYU010000291.1, read as the reverse complement.
TCGAAGCAGGCGCTCGGCGCCGAGGTGATCGCCGCCCTCAACGACTTCGCGCCGCCGACGCTCCTGGCCCAGGCCTCGCGGCTCAACTTCTCGACCCGCCTGTTCAACTTGATCGTCACGAACGTGCCGGGCCCGCAGTTCCCGCTGTACCTACTCGGGCGCGAGATGCAGGAGATCGTGCCGATCGCGTTCCTGCCCGAGCACCACGCGCTCGCGGTGGCGATCATGAGCTACAACGGCAAGGTCGACTTCGGGCTGCTCGCGGACTACGACGCGATGCCCGACATCGACGCCTTCGCCGCGCACCTCGAGGAGTCGCTCGCCGAGCTGCTGGCCGCCGCGCGGGCGGCCGGGAAGGCGAGCGCGAGCTCGAACGGGCGCAAGAAGGACGGCACGCCGGGCACGGCGCGGAAGAAGACGACCACGTCGTGAACACCGCCGCCGTCGGGCCCGTGGACATCGTCTACGAGACGATCGGGGATCCCTCGGATCCGCCGATGCTGCTCGTGATGGGACTCGGGATGCAGCTGATCCACTGGGATCTCGAGCTGTGCGAGCAGCTCGCGGAGCGCGGCTTCCACGTGATCCGGTTCGACAACCGCGATTCGGGCCTGTCCACCAAGGTCGAGGCGCCGGTGCCGAACGTCATGCGGCTGATGGCGGGCCTGCCGACGACGGTGCCGTATCTCCTGAGCGACATGGCCGCCGACGCGTTCGGACTCCTCGACCACCTGGGCATCGAGCGCGCGCACGTCGTGGGCACCTCGATGGGCGGGATGATCGCCCAGCAGATGGCCATTGAGGCGCCGGAGCGGGTGCTCTCGCTCGCCTCGATGATGTCCACCACCGGCGACCGCGTCGTGGGCACGCCGAAGCTGAGGGTGTGGAGCGTGCTGACGCGGCGCGCTCCGACCGACCGCGACGCATACATCGAGTACTTCGCGCGGGTGTTCAGGATGATCGGCTCGCCCGCGTACCGGGCGGGCGAGGAGCGGGTGCGCGAGCTCGCGGGCGCGACCTACGACCGCGGCCACCACCCGGCCGGGACTGCGCGGCAGCTCGCGGCTGTCCTGGCCTCCGGTTCACGAACCGCCGCACTGAGGGAGTTGGACGTGCCGGCGGTGGTGATCCACGGCGAGGCCGATCCTCTGCTGCCCGTCCGCGGCGGGCGGGCCACCGCGAACGCCGTCCCCGGCGCCGAGCTGATCACGATCCCCGGAATGGGCCACGACCTGCCGAAGGAGCTGTGGCCGACCTTTGTGGACGCGATCGCGCGGAACGCGGAGCGCGCGGCGGACCGCGCGACGGCGCGGGCCTGATCGGCGGCCCTATTCCACTCGGTGCTCTCCCGCCAGACTCTGCGCCAGGGCGAGCGTCTCCGGGTCGACCGAGCCCTCGACCAGGTCGTACTCCCGTGCGTATTCGGTGACGATCGCGTCGCGGACCGCCTTCCAGGCGGCGCTTGGGACCTCGGTTCGCACGGAGCCGCTCGCCTCGGGCCGCCAATCGAGGCCCAGTGCCGCGTACACCGGCTCCAGCACCGCGTTGATCCGGTCCTCGCCCTCGACCACCAGCACCACGCCCGTGTGCGATCCGCCGCCCACCACGCGCTGGCCGATCCCCGCGATCTTCACCGCCCCGCGGGCGTTCACGCTGTAGCGGCCCGGGCAGTACTCGCCGGCCACCTCGCCCACGCGGGCGTCCACGCCCAGCTGCCGTAGCGCGCGCGCCAGCCGGTCGGCCGTATGGCGGAAGCGGTCGTGTATGCCCGCCCGCGGCTCCTCGTCGGGCACGGCATGACCGATCTCCATGCCGCCGTCGTGGAAGACGGCGGCGCGGCCGCCCGCGAGGCGCAGCGTGGCCTCGAAACCGTGCTCGCGCGCGGCGCGGACCGCTTCCTCGTAGCCCTCGGCGACGGCGTCCCGCTTGGCGAAGGCGACGGTGGCGCCGGGATGAGCGATTCGGAGCGTCTCCGGTAGCTCTCCGGCGGCGACGCGGAACATGATCGCGCGGGAGACGGCCGCGTCGAGGGCGGGATCGTCGGAGAAGGAATCGGTGAGGAGTCGGAGGGAGGGCATGTGCGCTGGAAATCTGTCGCCAGGCGACAGAAAAGCAGCACACACTCCTAGGCGGCCAGCTCCTCGTTGCCGTCCGGCGCCCAGTCGAGCGATGACAGCGCGCGGTCCTTGCCGGTGAGCTTCGCGCCGCGCAGGCAGAAGTCGGCGGCGGCGATCAGGTCGTCCACCGTCTGGGCGTCGTCGGGGTGGATCACCCACCCCACGCTGGCGGTGACGCGCACACCGTCGTGGTTGAGGTCGCGGAGCGCGGCCAGCACCGAGTCGGCGAGTGCGCGCATTGTCTCCTGGCTCGCGTCGGGTGCGAGGACCGCGAACTCGTCGCCGCCCAGGCGGGCCACGACGTCGCCCTGGCGCACCGCGCCGATCAGCCTGCCCGCGGTCTCGCGCAGCACCGCGTCGCCGGCCGGGTAGCCGTGCGCCGTGTTCACGTCCTTGAAGCCGTCGAGGTCCACCAGCACGAGGCCGGTGGCCGAGCCGCTCTCCGTCTCCACCGTGAGCCAGTCGATCATCGCGCGGCGGTTGGGCAGCTCGGTCAGGGGATCGAGAAGCGCCAGCGCCTCGGCGCGTTCGCGCAGCTCGACGAGCAGCTCTTTGCCCTTGATGATCAGGACGCCCAGGATCAGGTAGGCGAGGCACACGATGATCACCTCGCCGAGGTAGCCGTCCGCGACCGCGTTGTGGTCGTAGAGCAGCGGCAGCAGCGCCACGGGGAGGCAGCCCAGCACGTAGGGGAGCGCCTCGTGCCGGCGGTAGAAGTACGCCGCGTACACCACGACGAAGAACAGGTACAGCCGCCCAGGGGAGTCGGCGCCGCCGGTGGCCGCGGTGACCCCGGCGATGATGAACAGCGACCCCACGGCGGGCGCGTGCCAGAACCACGCGCCGTGGCGCTCCGGGCGCGCGAGCGTCACGCAGAAGAGACCCCACGCGACGCATACCGCGGCCAGCGCGATGACCCAGTCGCGATGGCCGTGCTCGACCCCCGGCAGCAGCAGCATGCCGAGCGCCGTCACTCCTGCGGTCAGGAACAGCACACCGGCCAGCTTGCCGGCCAGCCCGCGCTCCTCCTGCACTGTATGGGTCCCTGCTCCCACCGGCCGTCTCCAGTCCGGATGCTTACCCCTCGTGGAGCGTTATCGGCAGGTCAGGAGGGCGTCAGTAGCCCAATGCGAACTTGGCTTCCTCGCTCATCATGTCCGGCGTCCAGGCGGGCGTGAAGGTCATCCGCGGGTGCACGGCGTTCACTCCCTCGAGCTCGGACACGAACTCCTCCATCTGCTCCGCGACCTGGGGGCCGATCGGGCAGCCGGGCGATGTGAGCGTGAAGGCGATGTGCACGTCGCCGCCATCGACCTCCACCTCGTAGATGAGGCCGAGCTCCACGAAGTCGAGCCCCAGCTCGGGGTCGATCACGTTCGTGAGCGCCTCCTGGACGTCGTCCACTGTCACCATTGACATGGCCTGAGGATAGTAGGGTCAGCGCGTGCCTCTGCTGGCCCTCGTAGCCCTCTTCATCGTGCTCCCGCTCGCGGAGCTGTACGTGATCCTGAAGGTCGGCGACGCGATCGGCGCCGTCCCGACGATCCTGCTGCTCGCGGCCGATTCCGTGCTGGGCTCGGTGCTGCTCCGAGCACAGGGCCGATCGGTGTGGCGCCGCTTCAACAACGCCCTCGAGCAGGGCAAGATGCCGCACCGCGAGGTCATCGACGGCGTGCTCGTGATCTTCGGTGGCGCGTTCCTGATCACGCCGGGATTCATCACGGACATCGTGGGCCTGCTGCTCCTCCTCCCGCCGACCCGGTCGCTGATCCGCAGCCAGGTTGTGCGCCGGCTCGGCAGGCGCGTGGCGGGCGGCACGGCGAACCGCTTCGGGCGCCGGGCCCCGCGCGACTACGACGTCGAGGGCAGCGCGCGCGAGTACGACGATTCCCCCCAGCGCAGGCTGGAGCGGTGAGCGCCCCGGCGCTCGCGCTGTCCTTCTTCGACGCCGCTCATGACATCCACGGGTCGGTGCGGTCGGGGATGTCGGTCCTGTTCGAGGGGCGCAAGCCCACCGCGCTTCCCGAGGGGCCGGAGGTCGAGTCCACCGCCGGCGGGTGGCGCGCGGTGCTCGGGGACACGATGTCGCTGGAGTTCGAGCGCGTCTCACCGCCCGCCGACCTCAGCGGCGTGCGCGCCCACGTGGCCCGCGTGCGCGGCGAGGCCGCCGGGCGGCGCGTGGACGGGCTCGGCACCGTCTCCGAGACCGAGGTGCCGCCGCAGTGGGAGGAGCTCGACGCGGTTCGAAGCATCACGACGCTGGTGGACGAGCAGCACGCGCTCCTGGCGATCGCGCGGCGTCCGCGCGGCGCGGTGGGCCACGGTGACGAGGAGATCGTGGCCCGGCTGGTCGAGGACGACGCCCTCCTGGAGGTCGAGAACGCGCGCATCTCGACCGTCTACGACGGCGGCGGCCGGCAGCGCAGCGCCGGGCTCGAGCTGTGGCTCCCGGGCGAGGACTATCCCCGCCGCGGCTCGGGCCAGGTGATCGCGGGCTCCTCACTCGACCTCGACGCGCTCCAGGTGCACGTCGCGGTCTTCCGCTGGCGACTCGACGGCCGCGAGGGCATCGGCTCCTACGAGCTGATGCTGCGGATGGAACCACCGGCCGCCGCGTGAGAGACGTCCTCATCTGCGACTTCGGCGGCGTGCTCACGACGCCGCTCCAGGAGGGCTTCCTGGCCTACCAGGACGAGGCGGGCGTGTCGCTCGAGCAGCTCGGCACCGCGATGGCGCGCGCGGCGGACGAGCACGGCGACCACCCGCTGTTCATGCTCGAGCGCGGCGAGATCCCGGAGACGGAGTTCTGGGCTCGCCTCGAGCGCCACGTGGGCACGCACTTCGACCTCGACCGCCTGCGCGCCCTCTTCTTCGAGCGGCTCCAGCCGAACGCGCCGATGATCGACCTCGTGCGCGAGCTGCGCGGCGGCGGGATCCGCGCCGCCCTCCTCACCAACAACGTGCGCGAGTGGGAGCCGCTGTGGCGAGGGAAGCTCCCGGAGGTCGACGAGCTGTTCGAGGTGATCGTGGACTCCGCGTTCGTGGGGTTGCGCAAGCCCGACCCGGCGATCTACACGCTGACGCTCGAGCGGCTGGGCGACGTGGCCGCCGAGCGGTGCGTGTTCGTCGACGACCTGGACGTGAACTGCGAGACCGCGCGCGAGCTGGGCATGACGGCGGTCCGCTTCGAGAGCGCGGACCAGGCCATCCCGGAGATCCGGGCGGCTTTTTCACCTAATTAGCGAGATCGCGCCAGATCGGCGCTTGACGGCGCGGGACCACTCGTGTTCTACTCATCCGCAGAGACGCGGACCCAAGCGCCAAGAGCGAAGCCAAGAGGATGTGAGGCTCGCCGCGCAGCCCCGGAGACCTCGGTCACCGGTGGCGCGCTCCTCAAGCGCTTAGTTCGCGTCTCGTTTTTTTTGCGGTGCGCCACATCCGGACGAACTTCCCGGCGTTCTGCGCGTAGAGCTTCGCCTTCGAGACCTTCGGCAGCTCGAGCCCTCCGATGAGCCGGTGCGGCACGAGCGCCCAGCCGCCGTCCTCCTCCACGAGGTCGCCGCGCACCTGGAAGTTCTGCTGCCACTCGAACCGCGGGCCGTGTGCGTGAGCTACGAGGCAGGCGCGCCCGCCGTGCACCGGCACGCCCAGGGCGCCGGCTCCGATCCGGACCCGCTGTGCTGCCCGGTCGACCGAGATCGGCACGCGCACGCTGAACGGGAAGCCGTCGGGTGCCACGAGCGACAGCACCGCCTCCCGGTACTTCGCGCCCAGCTCGTCCATGCGCGTGTCCCAGACGGGCGGCCGCCCGCGCGGGGCGAGCGGCTCGCTCTCCGGCTCCTCGTCGTGACCGGAGCGGACCTCCTCCAGGTGGGCGTCGAACAGCTCGGGCTCGCGGGTGACGTCTCCGCCCGGCCACACGTACACCCGCTCCGGGCGCACGTGGATGTAGAGGCGGGTGAAGTAGAAGCTGAACATGCGCTGGACCGGCTCGGGCGGCAACAGCTCCTTCATCCCCGGCAGCTTCTCGACCGACTCGCGCGTGTAGCGGACGCGGTTCGCGTCGAGGTCGCGGTAGTCCACGTCGGCCGTGCCCTGCACCAGCACCTGCGGCGCGGCGTCCATGCCACAGCCGGTCGGCTCCGAGAACAGCAGGGCCACCTTCGGGTTGGCCTCCGCGTCGAGCGCCTTCTTGGGGTAGCCGATCGCGGTGCTCACATCGATGCACGGGTCGCCGGGCCGGTAGTACGGCGTGAGCGGCCAGCAGATCGGCTGCTCGCGCCGGTCGATCGTCGTGAACTCCGTGGTGATGAAGCGCTCGAAGACCTGCTGGACCTCGGCCGGAAGCGACGCTGTCACGCCGCGGAGCTTACTTCGGCTCTGAAGCGGGGCCCGCGGGCGGCCGCCACGTGTGCTCGCCGTCAGCGGAGGCGTCCGCCCCGCTGGCCGCGCCGGCCGAGAACGCCATGCGGTAGAGGGCGGCGTCGCGTACGTACTGCGCGGTGCTGATGCCCTGGCGCCGGGCCTCGCGCTCGAGCTGCTCCCAGAGGTCGTTCGGGAACCGGATCGTCGTGGCCCTCATACGGGTTACAACGCAGGTAGCGGCTCAGGGTTCGCCAGAGACGTCGGATCCGGTGGCGAAAAAGCGGGCGAGCTCCGCGGCGAGCAGCTCGGGCGCGCTGAGGTTCGCGCCGTGCCCCTCGCCCTGGAGGATCCGCTTCTCGGCGCGCGGGAGCGTCTCGGCGTGCGCCTCCACGGACTCCACCGCCCACGCGGGGCTCTCGCTGCCCACGAGCAGGAGGGCCGGCACGTCGACCTCCGCCAGGCGCCAGTCCTCCATGCGGTGGGCCAGCTCGGCGCGCAGCTCGCGCGGAACGGTGTGGACGATCTGGCGGCGCGCCTCCCACAGGGGAGTCTCCTGCAGCCGGTCGACGTCGGCGTCCGAGTAGCCGGCGATCTCCAGCAGGAAGGCGCGCGTGACGGCGTCGCGCTCGCCGTCCTCGATCAGCGCTTCCCAGCGGTCGATCGTCTCCTCCGTCGCGAGCCCGCCGCCCATCGGCGGCTCGTAGAGCGCGAGCCGCGGAAGCCGGAGCCGAAGCGCGGCGCCGGCCGCGACGAGGCCGCCGTAGGAGTGGCCGAACAGGAGCGCGCCGTCGCCGGCGTCGCGAACGACGGCGGTGACGTCGTCGCACTCACGGTCGAGCGAGTAGCCGGGGGCGTCGCTCGAGTCCCCCCTCCCGCGCCGGTCGAGCGCGATCACGGTGAACCGGTCCTGGAGGTGAGGCCGGAGCAGATCGAAGCTCCAGCGCGCGGAGCCGGCTCCGTGCACCGCAACGAGCGGCGGGCCGGAGCCGCTCACCTCGCAGGCGATCCTCACGCCGTCCGGAGCGGTCACGTGGCGCAGCACCGGGCGAGCCTAACCGCTGCAACCGGGGCGGCCCCACAGCCCGCGCCCCGCCTCACGCGCGCGCCGGGCGACCCGAACAAACAGGTCCTCGTACTCCACGTTCGGCGGGACGGTCAGCGGCTGCGCATACCCGCGCGCCACCAGCATGCGGTTGAGAAAGCGGCCGTCGGGCAGCCAGACGTACGCGAGCGCCCGGCCGTACCGGTCGCGCTCGTCCACCCCCAGCCGGTAGCGCACGTCGCTCGCCAGCGGGACGGTGCGCTCCACGAACGCCGATGCCTCGCGCCCGTAGCACTCCGCCTGCCCATACACCTCCGGCGTGTCCACGCCGATCAGCCGCACCTTGCCGACGCCCGACAGCCACAGCGTGTCGCCGTCCGTGTGCTTCGTCACGCGGGCCGTGGTCAGCTCGCCGCCGGACGCGGAGTCCGCGGCCTGCTTCGAGCAGCCGGCGACCGCGGCCGCCGCGAGCAGGACGACGGCTAGTTGTCGGAGCCCAGGCGGTCCCAGCAATAGAGCTCCACCGCTTCCGCGGCGAGCTCCATCAGCCGCTCCTGGGAGAGCCAGGGCAGCACCGTGCTGAGTGCCTGCTCCTCGCTCACGCCGGCCTCGAAGGCGTCCTCGCCCGTGAAGCCGGCCGCGATGCGGAGCGCCTCGCGACGGTGGTCGCCGAGCCGCGCGAACGCGCCCAGCAGGAACTCCTTGTTCGCGATCGGCTGGCCCACCTCGAGCGAGGCGTGCCAGGCCGCGAGCATCGACAGGTCGTCGTCATCGAGCTCCTCGACCGCCTTGGCGTAGTGGACCTGGAGCTCGTCGTCGGGGATCTCGTCGACCCACGCGCGGACGACCTCGCCGAGGAGTTGGCGGCGCGCCTCGCGCCCGACGCTCTCGGCGACGACCCGGATCGCTTCCTGCGGCTCGATGAAGCACAGTGGCATGACCGCCAATTTAGGACGAGGTGCCGACGGAAAAGCGCAATGTGAGCTCCTCATCGTGCACGCAGAGCGCCGCTCGTCCCGGACAGTCCGCACATAGCGCGAAATGCGGCTCGGCCGAGGGCTCGAAGCGGCCCTCGACCACGCCCTGCGCGAGCTTCAGCAGCTCCCGCTCCAGGCGCTCGGCGTCGGCCGCCTCGTACAGGGCCACGGCGGGCTCCCCGGGGCGCTCCAGGAAGCAGTGCGCGACCTCGACGACCTCGGCGCCGGCCTTCAGCGCCGCCAGGGCGTAGATCAGCCGCTGGGTCGAGTAGCCGTTCGCCACGAGCTGTTCCGGGTCCGCGTCCCCGAGCGGGTCGCTCTTCCAGTCCACCACCAGCGTGCGCGCGCCCTCCTCGGCGAGCACGTCCACGACGCCGTTGATCAGGAGGCTGCGCCCGCCGGACCCGTGCGGCGTGAGCGTGAACGCGAACGGCAGTTCCGTGCGCACGCGCGCGGCCGCGGCGATGCGCTCGCGCAGCTCCGACCCCGCCACCCGCTCCACCATGCCGCGCAGGTCCGCCACCGCGTCCGGCGTGGCCTCGATCCCGTGCAGGGCGACCGCGGCGGCCACCTCGTCGTCCCCGGGCACCGCCGGCCGGGCGAAGTCGAGCCGCTCGAGCAGGCCGTGGACGACCGTGCCGCGGAGGCGCGGCTCGAGCCCCGGGGCGGGCGCCTCCCCGCCGGGCGGCGCATCCGCCCTGGGCAGCCGGAGGCTCCGCTCCAGGAAGAACCGGTAGCCGCAGCGGCGGTAGTCCTCGAGGCCGGAGTAGCTCAGCCGGCTCACCGCCAGCGCGCGCGGCGCCGGCGGCAGGCCGAGCTCGAGCAGCGGCTGCTCGAACGACGGCGCCTCCTCGGTCACGGGTGCCACCGGCGCGCGGTCCGCCGGCGGCAGCACATCGTCGACGGTCGCCGGCGTGCACCGCGTCCAGCGGACCACCACGCCGCGGCCCTCGTACTCGTCGGTGCAGGTACCCGTGGCGCCGTCCTCCGGCAGGCCCGCGCAGAAGCCGCGCCAGACCCATCGCATCGGCTCGGCCAGCTCCGCTGCCACCGGCCGCTTCGCAAGGTCGGTGGCGCCGCTCAGCACGAGATGCTCCTGGGCGCGGGTGGCGGCCACGTAGAAGATGCGCCGCTCCTCCTCCTCCGCGGCGCGCTTCGCCTGCGCCTTGATCTCGGCGAGCTTGGTGCTGTCGACCGCGCCGCCGTCGAGGTCGGCGAGCCGGAGGCCCACGCTGCCGTCGTCCGAGATGCGCAGCTGGCCGTCGTCCTCGCGGCCGTCCTTGCCGAGGTCGGCCACGCACACCACGGGGAACTCGAGTCCCTTCGCCCGGTGAACGGTCATCATGCGGACGGCGTCGAGCGCCTCGGCCTCGAGCGGCGCCTCGCCCTCGCGCGCCCGGAGCACGTCGCGCTCGGCGACGGCGTCGATGAACCCGCGCAGGTCGCGGCCCTCGTCGGCCTCGAACTCGCGCGCCATGCGCATCAGCTTGCGCACGTTCGCCATGCGGCGCGTGCCACCCGGCAGGGCCAGCAGGTGCCGGTCGTAGCCGGTGAGCGTGACCGCGCGGTCGATGAGCGTCTCCAGGGAGACCTGTCCCGCGATGCGGCGCTCGCTCTCGAAGCGCTCGACGAAGGTGGCGAGCTTGGAGCGATCCGCGTCGGGCAGCGCCGCCAGCAGCTCATCGGACGGCTCGCGGACGAGGCGGAACGGATCCCACCGCATGCGGCGGGCGTGGACCCCGATCAGCCCGACCGCGTCGAGCGACAGCCCGCCGAG
>DASUYU010000290.1:0-12987 GCA_036377235.1 Thermoleophilaceae bacterium | reverse complement strand
GCGGGCGGCTCGTGCTGCTCGACTTCGGGCTGGCGACGCAGGGCCACCCCGCCGCCGAGCTCGCCTGGTACATGGTCCACGACGTCTGGCGGATCTGTGCCACCCACGACGAGGTGGTCAAGGACTTCCGCCACGCGCTCGGCGAGCGCGACGATCCGGTCGCGCTCGAGCTCGGCCTGATCTCAGGGCTCGTGCAGTACGGCTGGATCTTCGGGCACAGCGCGGTTGTGCACACGGACCCCGCCGAACGAGAATGGGCTCGAACGGAGCTCAACTGGTGGGTGCCGCGTGTGCGGCATGCGCTCGAACAGTGGAGGTGAGATGGCCGGCTACACGATCAGGTCGCTCGAGGAGATCCCGGACGTGCTGGGCGACTACCCGGGCGAGATGCGCATGAGCGCGGCGAGCGACCTCGGCACCGAGCAGGTCGGGTTCACCTGGCGGCGGATGCCTCCGCTCACGGGCGGGAAGGGCAGCTACGGCCACCGGCACCGGACCCAGGAGGAGGTCTACTTCGTGGCCTCCGGGACGCTCCAGTTCAAGCTGGAGGACGAGATCATCGACGTGTCCGAGGGTTCCGTGGTGCGCGTGTCTCCCGAGGTGGCCCGCTCGGTGTGGAACGCCGGCCCGGGCGACGCCATCCTGATCGTGGTCTCGAAGCGGTCGGACGACCCGCGCGAGGACGTCGAGACGGTGGACGAGTTCTGGCCCGAGGGAGAGGACGAGTAGAGCTTCCGCCCGGACCGCGCGCGCCGGCCGCCTGGCAGACGGTCGCGTGGACGGTGCGTCCGGCCGGGTTCCTCCGGCGGGTGCACCGGAGCTTCGGCGACCCGGCCACGATCCGGACCTTCTGGACGGACGAGCCGATGGTGCTGTTCTCTCATCCGGACGCGGTCCGGGAGCTGTTCCGGCTGGATCCCGCCGTCGCGCCCGCCGGCCAGAGCTGGGAGTTCCTGAGGCCGTTCGCGGGAGATCACTCGATCGCGCTGCTCGACGGCGACGAGCACCTCCGCGAGCGCAGGCTGATTCAGGCGCCGTTCCACGGCGAACGGATGCGCGCGCTTCAGCCGCTGGTCGCGGAGCTGGCGCACGAGGAGCTGAACGGTTGGAGCGGCCGTGTCGTGACGCTCGAGCGCATGAAGCGGCTGACGCTCGAGACGATTCTCCGGGTCGTGTTCGGCGTCCGGGGCGAGCGCGAGACGGCGGAGCTGCGCGACGCGGTCCACGGCACGCTCGACACGGTGCGCTCGATGCCGCGGATGCTCGCGATGGCCCTCGTGCAGCGCGATTTCGGCCCGCGCAGCCCGTGGGGCCGCTTTCGGCTGGGGGTGGAGCGCTTCGACTCGCTGCTGCTCGACGTGATAGCCAGCCGGCGCGCAGATCCGGGCGACGACTCGATGCTCACGGTGCTGCTCGAGCAGCGCGACGAGGACGGCAACCCGCCGAGCGACCGCCGCCTGCGCGACCAGCTCGTGGCGCTCCTGGTGGCGGGCCACGACACCTCGGCGGCCTCGCTGTCGTGGGCCTTCGAGCGACTCGCCCGTCATCCCCGCGTCCAGGCGCGCGTGCGCGAGGGTGATCCCGCGTACCTCGACGCTGTGGTCAAGGAGGTGCTCCGCGTTCGGCCGGCCCTCACGATCGCGCCGAGGAAGCTGCTCGAGCCGGTGACGATCGCGGGCCGGCGCATCCCGGCCGGCGTGCATGTGGCCGCCTGCCTGTGGCTCTCCATGCGGCGCGAGGACCTGTGGCAGGACGCGGCGGCCTTCCGGCCCGAGCGCTGGCTGGGCGACGGCGCGCCGCCGGGCGCGGCCGCGTGGATACCGTTCGGCGGCGGCGTGCGCCGCTGCGCGGGCGCGCCCTTCGCCGAGATGGAGATGCGCGAGGTGCTGCGGGCGGCCGCCGAGCTGCTCGAGATCTCACCGGTACACGCCGAGCCCGAGCCGGCGCGCCGCAGCGCGCTCGTCGTGACGCCCGCGCGCGGCGGCGAGGTGCTCGCCGCGCGGCGGCTCTAGGCCCCGTTCTCCGGCACCCGCGGCTCGTACCGGTGGTGCAGCATCAGCATGTTGCCGTCGGGGTCGGCGAAGAAGCTCATGTGGCACACGCCCGTGTCGAAGATGTCGCCCATGAAGGTCACACCGCGCTCCTCGAGCGTGGCCCGGGCGGCCTCCACGTCCTCCACGTGAAGCGCAAGGTGGTTCGCGTTCGGAGTGAACGCGCCGATTCCCATCTTCTCCGGGTTGACGACGCTCAGCGTGACCGTGCCGGTCTCGAACTCCGCGAAGTTCCGCTCCGGCTTGTACATGGACCGGGGCAGGCCGAGCGTGGTTCCGTAGAACTCGACGGCGCGCTCGAGGTCCTGGGTGGGCACGGAGACGAAGTCGACTCCGGTGACGATCGTGGGGGCTTCGGTGGTGCTCATGGCCCAAAGATAGGTCGAACGCCTCATGAACCCGCGTGCGGCCCGCCGTAGCGTGGTCGCACCCTACGAAGGAGGCGACATGCCGAAGGTCTCGAGAGAAAGCGCCACGGGCGGCGGCGACTACGGCGCCGTGCTCGACCGCGCCGAGGAGCTGGAGGGCTACACGATCAGCTTCGTTTCCTTCCGGCAGGACATCGACGCCACTCCGCTCTACAAGGGCCTGCCCGACGACCGCTGCCAGTGTCCCCACTGGGGCTACGTGGCCAGCGGCGCGGTCACGTTCCGGTACGCGGACGGCGATGAGGTGTGCGAGGCCGGCGACGCCTTCTACATCCCGCCGGGCCACGTGCCGGTCAAGCACACGCCCGGCACGGAGCTCATCCTGTTCAGCCCGACCGAGGAGCTCCGCCTGACCGAGGAGGCGATGCAGCGCAACATGAAGGCGCTCCAGTCCGCCTGAGCCGCATCACGCCGGCACGGGCGCGAGGAACTCCTCCTCGGGCAGCAGGCCGTGGCGCATCGCGAACAGGCCGGCGGCCGCCCGGCTCGAGCAGTCGATCTTCCCGTAGATGTGCTCCACGTGGTTCGAGACCGTCTTGGGGGAGATCACGAGCCGGTCCGCTATGTCCTTGTTCGACAGCCCCCTCGCCAGGAGCTGGAGCACCTCGACCTCGCGCCGGGTGAGGCCGGCCGGCCCCTCGCGCCGGCGCGGCACCCGGTGGCCGGCGGCACCGAGCACCGCCTCGATGGCATCCGAGTCGAGCCGTCCGGCTCGCACCGCACCGCGCAGCTCGTCCGCCGCCTCCTCCGCTGAGCGAGCCGCGCGGTGCGGACGCGGCTCGCGCATCGCCTGGTAGGCATCGGCCGCCGCGAGGATCCGCGCCGGCTGAGAGATTGACGATCCCGACAGACCGTGCGGGTAGCCGGAGCAGTCGAGCCGCTCGCGGTGCTGGACGGCGATCGCGGCCAGCGGCGCCAGCGCCTCCGACTGGCGCAGCATGCGCTCGGTCAGGTACGGCTGGAGCCGGAGCCGCTCCCAGTCGCCGCCGGTCAGCGGGCCGCGCTTGTCGAGCACCGCGTTCGACACGCCCAGGCGGCCGAGGTCGTGGACGAGACCGGCGCGGCGGAGGGTGCGGATCTCCGGCTCGGTGAGGTCGAGCCTTGCCCCGGCCGCGGCGGCCACGTCGCTCACCGCGCGTGCGTGACCCAGGAAGTAGGGCGACTTCAGGTCGACGAAGTTGGCCACCGCCAGGAGCGCGGCGTCGAAGCGCTCGCCCGACACGACGATGGCGAGCGGCTCCGCCGCGATCACCTCGTCCCACGTGCCGCCGGTGTCGAGCTCGAACAGGATCGCCTCCGCGTCGGCCTCGACCGCTTGGCAGACGGCGGGATCGAATTGCGTGCCGCGCCGCTCCTGTGCCAGCTCCCGCGCCGCCCCCGCACCGCCCACCCGGTTCGCGACCTCGAAGAACTCCGCGGCCTGCGCCAGCCGCGAGGCCACCGGCACGTCCTCGCCGCCCAGCTCGCCCGGCCAGCCGCGGCCATCCCAGCGCTCGTACGACGAGCCGAGCGCGTCGAGCACGTCGGGGGGCAGCTCGAGGTCCGCGCCGAGCGTACGCGCCATCTTGGCGTGGTCGGCGATCATGGTGTCGACCTCGCGATGGCCGGAAAGCGCGAATTCCATTGCGATCTGGAGGCGCTGCAGGGGCGAACGGCCGGCTCCCAGCATCCGCAGGCCGGCCAGGGCCGATCTGACGCTCTTGAAGTCGTGGTCGTACTTGCCGGCCTTCATGGCGATGTCGTCGCCGAACCACTTGGCCTGCTCGTGCGCGTCGGAATGGCAGCCGACGTTGATGAGGAGGGACGTGTAGTAGACGACCGCGCGCTCGTCCTCGTCGAGGCCGAGTCGCTCGGCGAGCCGGAGCGCGATCAGGCACTGCCGGAGCACGTGCTCCATCGGCTGGCCGAAACCCAGGTCGATGCCGATCGAGAGCGCGGCCACCAGCTCGGCCAGCCGTACATGGGCGCGGTCAGTCTGGCTCTGCATGACAGACGGCCTCGACGTTGTTGCCGTCCGGGTCGAGCACGAACGCCCCGTAGTAGGTCGGGTGATAGATCTCGCGAAGCCCCGGACCGCCGTTGTCGCGCCCGCCGGCGGCCAGCGCCGCCTCGTGGAAGGCGTCCACGGTCGCCCGGTCCTCGACCCTGAACGCCACGTGCGTGCCGCTGTCCGGCCCGCGGCCCCGCTCGCCGATCCAGAAGAACGGGAAGTCGGTACCGAACCCGCCGAGATTCGGAACCGGCTCCATCATCAGCCGGATGCCGAGCGGCGCGAGCGCCGCCTCGTAGAACGCCCTGCTGGCGTTGTAGCCCGAGACGTCCAGGCTGACGTGATCGAGGCGCGACTGCATGGGCCTAGCCTCTCACGCCGGTCCGGCCCTGGCGGTAAACCGACGCAAGGGCGGCGGCTGGCCGCATTTCGCGTGAGGCGGCGCGGGGGCGATGCTGCGTCTCATGGACCTGAACCTGCATTCGCTCGAGGAGAGCTTCGATCTGGTCGCGCCGCACGGCGACGAGCTGATGGAGGAGTTCTATGGCCGGCTGTTCGAGGCGGCGCCGGCCGTTAAGCCGCTGTTCGCCGGCACGGACATGGGGAGGCAGAAGGCGGTTGTGCTGGCCATGCTCGTACTCGTGAGGAAGTCGCTTCGCGACCTTGACGCGATTGTCCCCAACCTGCGCGAGCTGGGCGCCCGGCACGTCGCGTACGGCGCCGAGCCGGAGCACTATCCGGTCGTGGCCGAGGTGCTGATCATGGCGATGGCCGCGGTGGCCGGTGACGCGTGGAAGCCCGAGTACGAGAGCGCGTGGGCCGGCGCCCTGGGCGTCGTGGCCTCCGTGATGATCGAGGGCGCCGAGGCCGCCGCGCTCGACGCGGCCGCGTAGCGCACGCATCTCCGTCGCGGGATAATCGCGGCGTGGACTGGCGCAACAACGGTGTCCGGGTCGTCCATGCGGACGAGCTCGATCCGAATACGCCCCAGACGCCCGGCATGCATCGGATGGGCGCCATCGACGCGGCCCGGGCCAAGGCCGAGAAGCTGTGGGCCGGCACGGTGGTCATCCATCCGGACGCGAAGACGGGACCGCATCACCACGGCGAGCTGGAGTCCGTGATCTACGTGGTGAGCGGCCGGGCGCGGATGCGCTGGGGCGAGCGGCTCGAGTACACGGCCGAGGCCGGTCCTGGCGACTTCATCTACGTGCCGCCCTACGTCCCCCACCAGGAGATCAACGCGAGCCCCGACTCGGAGCTCTCGTGCGTGGTCGTGCGGAGCGGCCAGGAGCCGGTCGTGGTGAACCTGGACATGCCCGCGGTCGAGGAGAACCCGGAGCAGGTCCACTGGGTGGACGACATCCACCGGCCGCCCGACCCGCCGGGCTGAGCGGCTAGGGCGGCGGCAGCCGCAGGAAGTCGAGCACCGTCCACGCGTCGCGGAAGCCCAGCCGTTCGTAGATCTGGCGTGCCCTGCCGTCGGCGTTGGCCACGATCCACAGATCGCGGGCCCCCGCTCCGGCCTCGATGGCCGCCATGGTGATCGCGGTGCCGAGACCCCGTCCGCGGTGGTCCTGGTGGACGTAGACGCTGGCGATCTCGGCGGAGTCGCCAACCCACTCGACCTCGGCGAAGGCCACCGGCACGCCGTCGTCGAGTGCAGCGAACACCTCCACGCCGCGGGCCTCCGACACCGCGCGGGCCTGCTCGAAGTAGCCGGTCGGGTCGAGCGTCGGGAAGTCCTCGTAGGTCCATGCCACGCGCAGGTCGTGGGCTGCCTCGTACGGCACCCGCTCGACGAGCGGCCCGCCGCCCGGCGGGGCCGGATCCGCGTGTCGCATCCACACCAGCCGTGCCGCCTTCCACCCCAGCGCCTCCAGGCCCGGGCGGACGCGCTCGCCCGCCTCGATCGGCTCGAACCCGACGCGCCGGTGCTCGAACCCGGCCAGGGCGCGATCGGCGAACTCGACCAGCTCGACCGCGTCGAAGCCCGGGTCGCTCGCGATGTGCACCAGACTCAGGTCGAAGTAACGCGGATAGCTCGGCGTGCGCACGATCCACCCGTGCTCCCATTCCTCGATGGAGTCGCATACCGCCTCCTGGCACGAGCGTGCCCAGGCGCGGGCGCGATTGGCCTCCTCAGGCGGCATGGTCCAGCCCGGCCGCCTCGAGGGTGTCGGGACGCTCCCTGGAGCCCTCGAACATGTGCACCTGGACGTCGGGGTGCAGGAGCTCCACGGCGATCTCCCCCCTCTCGTTCAGGAGCTCGTGGTAGCGCCGGAGGGTTGCGACGTTGTCCCGTGCCACTAGAAGCTCGCGTCGACCACCCAGCGCTCGACGCGTGTCGGGTCGATGCCGCGCCGGTCCTCCGCGGGCCGCTCCCCAACCGCCCGCTCGGCTGCCTCGAGCGCGTCCTCGGACTCCCAGACAGTCAACGAGATCAGCCGTCCGCTGGCCTCCTCGCGCAGGTAGTACGCGCCCTCGAAACCGGGAAGCGACGCGAGCAGCTCGAACAGGGTCCGCGCGCGGCGCGCGTCGTCGTCCTGAAGCGAGGGGGGATCGTCGAATATGGCCAGGCGCGCGACGCTCATCTCACGAGGCGGCCTCGGAGAACCCGTTCAGCGAGCCGAGCACCTGGATGGGCAGCCGCGCGCAGATGCGCGTGCCCTCCCCCTTCGGGCTCGTGATCTCCAGCCGGCCGCCGACGCCGTCGTCGGCCACGGAGACAACGACGGTTTCGCCGTTCCCCGCGACCTCCACCGTCACGGCGTCCGCCTGCGCATGCTTGGCCGCGTTCGTGAGCGCCTCGGAGACCAGGAAGTAGGCCGCCGCCTCGATCCCCGTATCGAGCCGGTTCGGCAGGTCGAAGCGGAGCTCGACCGGCATGGGCGCCCGCTTCACGAGTCCCTCCAGCATCCGGCCCAGGACGCCGTGGCCGTCGATGGGCGCGCGGTGCCCGACCGGAACCGGCTGCGGCGGAGCGCAGCGTGCTCGCTGACGAGCTCCTCGAGCGGCGCGTCCGAGTCAGGCCGGTCCACGGCCCGACTCTAGCCCAGCACTCAGCGCGTGCCGCGCTGCCAGTTCCTCATGACCACGGTCTCGTCGCGGCCGGAGGCGCGGGCGGGAGCAAATGCGCCGGGCGCCCCACCATGGAGGTCGTGGTAGGGGTGCTCGGCGATCCCACTTCCCTCGACCGTGTAGTAGCCGTAGATCACGCCGACGAGCATGACGAAGCAAAGAATTAGGATCTCCATGCCGCCTAGCCTCCCGCGCCGGCGTGCCGCGCACTGTGAAGTGGCTCACGGAGCGGGCACGACCTCCAGGTGGATCATGTCCTCCGAACGCGTGAACACTCGCTCGTAGATCCGCCGGGCCCGCCCGTACTTGCGATCCAGCGCGTCCTCCGCCTCCTGGCGCTCGTTGACCGCCTCGACGATCCGCGCCGTGCCCTCGACCGCGGGTCCGAGCGGCTTCCCCCGTGGGTCCGAGGGAAACACCCGCGCGCGCGGATCACGCCGGATGCGACGGACCTTGGCCGTGCGCCGGTCGGTGCCGATGACGAGCCGACGGTCTCCGAGAAGCGCGAACCAGACGGGTGTGGGGACAGGGGTGCCGTCCCTGCGGAACGTGACGAGCACCGCGTACTGGTTGCCCTCGAAGCCGGAGAAGTCGGGTGCGGCGCCGGGCTCCGAGGCCGCTGCGAAGGCGCTCTTCACGCGCATCCGGTCATACCACCGGTAGGTCAGGTCGGCCAGGCGGTGCTTGACCACCATGCGCGGACTCTACGAGTATCCGTCGATGGCGGTCGACCTGGTCATCGACGTGGACAACAAGCCCGGCGCGCTGGCCGAGGTGGCTCAGGCCATCAGCGACGCGGGCGTGAACATCGCGGCGGCGACGTGCGTCGGCCCCGGCGATCGAGCCGAGCTGCACATCCTCGTGAAGCACGCCGAGCCGGCGAGGCACGCGCTCGGTGCGATCTCGCACCTCGCGATCAGCCGCGAGCGCGAGGTCGTGGTCGTGGAGGTGGAGGACCGCCCGGGCGTCCTCGCGGACCTCACGCGCAAGATCGCCCGCGCCGGCGTGGACCTCGACCTCGTCTACGTGGCCACCCGCAACCGCGTGGTGTTCGGAGCGCCGGACCTGGACGCGCTCAGGGCCGCGCTCGGCTGACGCCTAAACTCGGGCAGGTGGCGATGGAGCGCGACCTCGAGCGGGTGGCCGGCCTCCGGGAGATCCGGGAGGCCGACTCGTCCATGGAGATGGCCGTGGGGACGCTGGCCTGCCCGGACTGCGACGCGCCCGTCTTCCTGGGCGGGCGCCCGATGTCACCGGCTGACCCGCTCTGGTGCGGATTCTGCGGCCGTGACGGCCACGTGCGCGACTTCCTCTCCCTCGGCGAGCCGACCCGCTCCACGCACGTGGTCGTGCGCGTGAGCGGGCTGCCCGCCCGGCGCTAGGCGCGCTATCCGATGCGGATGAGCTTCTTGTTCACGAACTCGTCGGCGCCGTAGGTGCCGAGTTCGCGGCCGAAGCCGGATCGCTTCGTGCCGCCGAACGGCAGCTCGGCGCCGTCGGCTCCGACGATGTTCACGTAGACCATGCCGGCGTCGATCTGGTTCGCCACGCGCTCGGCCTGCTCGGGGTCGGTCGAGATCACGTACGAGCCCAGCCCAAAGGGCGTGTCGTTCGCAAGCTTGACCGCCTCCTCCTCGGAGGACACTCGGTAGACCTGCGCGACCGGGCCGAACAGCTCCTCGCGGTAGGCGTCGTTGTCGGGGTCGATGTCGGTCAGCACGGTTGGCTCGAAGAAATTCCCCTCGCGCCCCCCGCCGGCGACCACCTTCGCGCCCTGGTCGATCGCACGCTTGACCTGGTCCTCGAGCCGGTCGGCCGCGGCGGTCGAGGAGAGCGGACCGATCTCGCTGTCAGACGACGTCGGGTCGCCCGGCTTGACGGCCGTCATCGCCGCCGTGAACTTCTCGAGGAACGGCTCGTACAGATCGTCGACCACGATGAACCGCTTGGCCGCGTTGCATGACTGCCCGGTGTTGTCCAGGCGCGCGGCGGCGGCCTCCTCGACGGTCTTGTCGAGGTCGTCGGAGCCGAGCACTATGAACGGATCGGACCCACCCATCTCGAGCACGACCTTCTTCAGGTTGCGGCCCGCGATCTCCGCCACCGCGGCTCCGGCGCGCTCCGATCCCGTCACCGAGACGCCGCGCACCCGCGGATCGGCTATCGCCCACTCGATCTGCTCGTTTGTCGCGTAGACGTTCTCGTACGCGCCCTCGGGGAAACCGGCCTCGGCGAACAGCTTCTGGATCGCCTCCGCGGACTCCGGGCACTGCGGCGCGTGCTTCAGGACGATCGTGTTCCCGATCACCAGGTTCGGACCGGCGAAGCGGGCCACCTGGTAGTAGGGGAAGTTCCACGGCATGATCCCGAGCAGGACGCCCAGGGAGCTGCGACGGACCACCGCGGACCCGTCGCCGGCGAGCAGCTTGATCGGCTCATCCGCCATGAGCTGCTCGGCGTTGTCTGCGTAGAAGCCGTAGATGTCGCCGACGAAGTCGACCTCGCCAAGCGCCTGCTCGACGGGCTTGCCCATCTCACGGACGATGATGTCGGCCAGCTCCTGGCGCCGCTCGACGTGCAGCTCGCCGACGCGGCGCACGAGGTCGGCGCGCTCGGCGACGGTGGACGAGGCCGACCACGTCCGGTGGGCCTCGTCGGCACGACCGATCGCGGCGCGAAGATCGTCGTCGCTGATGGTGGGGTACTCCTTGACCGTCTCACCCGTGGCCGGATCGACGACTGCGTACATGCTCATCTGGTCTCTCCCATCTCGGATTCTCTCGGTGATGCGGGCGGTGCCGGAGGAAACTACCGCCCGAGAGTCCTTTCGAGGTCGCGAGCTCGCAAGCGCACGCCGCCGAGCAGCTCCCGCACGTCCGTGAGCGCAGCTCGCAGCTCCGTGTCCCCGACCTCCGTCGGCAACGACGAGTCCTGCAGCTCGGACAGAGCGCTGTCCGCTTCGGCAACCGACCTGACCGCGCCGTCGATGAACGCGTGCACGCCCGTCGAAGGGATGCCCGGCGAGGGGGCCTCGAATGTGCGGCTCGTGAGGCCGTGGCGATCTGAGAACTTCGCATGGGTGCTCTTCGCCCGCCCGTAGGCGCGCTGGACCGGTCCGAAGAGCTCCGCCTCCAGTCGCTCTGCGTTCCGCTCGTCCAGCTGCTCGTACGCCGCGCCGAGATCCGCGAGCGCAAATCCGATGTGTTCGACAGCCTCTGCCAAGGCGTCGGCCAGCTGCTGTCGAGCTTCCTCGGTCGTATACGGCATGTGGCCGAGGCTAGCCGCGAGCGCGCTACTCCCACTCGATGGTGCCGGGTGGCTTCGACGTGATGTCGAGCGTCACCCGGTTCACCTGCTGGATCTCGTTGATCATGCGGCTGGCCACCTTCTCCAGCAGGTCGTAGGGCAGGCGAGCCCAGTCGGCGGTCATCGCGTCGTCTGAGGTGACCGCGCGGATCACGACCACGTAGCCGTAGGTGCGCTCGTCGCCCTGGACGCCGACCGAGCGGAGGTCGGCGGGAAGCACGCAGAAGGACTGCCACAGCTCGCGGTACATCCCCGCGGAGCGGATCTCGTCCTGCAGGATCGCGTCGGCGTCGCGCAGGATCTCGAGGCGCTCCTTCGTGACCTCGCCGCTCACCACACGGATCGCGAGGCCGGGGCCCGGGAAGGGCTGGCGCCACACGAGCCGGTCGGACATGCCGAGCTCCGCGCCCACCTGGCGCACCTCGTCCTTGAAGAGCATCCGCAGCGGCTCCACCAGGTCGAACTCGAGGTCCTCCGGCAGTCCGCCCACGTTGTGGTGCGACTTGATCGTCGCCGCGCCCGTGCCGCCGCCCGACTCGATCACGTCCGAGTAGAGCGTGCCCTGCACCAGGTAGCGCGGGTTGCCGAGCTTCTCGGCCTCGCGCTCGAACACGCGGATGAACTCCTCGCCGATGATCTTGCGCTTCCGCTCCGGCTCGGTCACGCCGGCCAGCCGGTCGAGGAAGCGCGCCTCGGCGTCGACCGCGATCAGCGGCACCTTGAACTGGTCGCGGAACGCGGCCACCACCTGGTTGCCCTCGTTCTTCCGCATCAGGCCGTGGTCCACGAACACGCACGTGAGCTGGTCGCCCACCGCCTTGTAGGTGAGGAGCGCGGCCACCGACGAGTCCACCCCGCCGGACAGCCCACAGATCACCTTGCCGTCGCCCACCTGCTCACGGATCCGGGCCACCTGCTCCTCGATCACGGATGCCGCGCTCCACGACATGTCGCAGCCCGCGATGTCGCGCAGGAACGTCTCCAGGATCGTCGTGCCATACGGCGTGTGCACCACCTCGGGATGGAACTGGATGCCGTACAGGCCGCGCGCCGAGTCCTCGATCGCCGCGACCGGCGACTCGGTCGACGACGCAAGCGCCGCGAAGCCCGCCGGTGCCTCGAACACCGTGTCGCGGTGGCTCATCCAGCACGACTGCTCGTCCGGCGTGTTCGCGAGCAGCCGCCCGTGCGAGGCGACCGTCAGGTGCGAGCGGCCGAACTCGCCCACCTCGGCGCCCTCGACCCGCCCGCCGAGCTCCAGCACCATCGCCTGCATGCCGTAACAGATGCCGAGCACGGGGATGTCGAGGTCGAGCAGCTCGGTCCGGAGCTTCGGGGCGCCCTCGGCGTACACCGAGGCGGGCCCGCCCGACAGGATCAGCGCCTTCGGCCGGCGCCGCCCCACGTCCTCGGCCGGCACGTGGTGCGGGAGCAGCTCGGCGAACACGCCGCACTCGCGCACCCGCCGGGCGATCAGCTGCGAGTACTGGCCACCGAAATCCAGCACGAGCACTTCATCCGTCGCAGCCGCGCGCGGCTCGGTGGCCGCCTCGCGTGTGACCTCCTGCGTGCCCACTACTCCCCGACGAGCGCCGGGTCAGGGGACGAGACGCCGTTCGACTCGGGGTGCGGCACCGCCGCGCCGCTGGCGCCCATCCCGATGCCCTGCTCCTGCTGGAGCTGCTTGCCCTCCGACTGGAGCGCCGGCGCGACCATCACCTCGGCCTTGTGGAACGCCGGGATGTCCTCGTAGCCGCACGTGGCCATCGAGGTGCGCAGGCTGCCCATCAGGTTGAAGGTGCCGTCGTTCTCGTGGGCCGGGCCGAGCAGGATCTGCTCGAGCGTCCCGTTCTGCGTGGTCTTCACGCGCGCGCCGCGCGGGAGCGACGGGTGGAACGTGGCCATCCCCCAGTGGTAGCCGCGGCCGGGCGCCTCATAGGCGCGCGCCAGCGGCGAGCCGACCATCACGGCGTCGGCGCCGCAGGCGAATGCCTTCGACACGTCGCCGCCGTTCCGCATCCCACCGTCGGCGATCACCTTCACGTACTCGCCGGTCTCGAGCATGTGCTGCGACCGGGCGGCCGCGACGTCCGCGATCGCGGTGGCCTGCGGGACGCCGATTCCGAGCACG
>DASUYU010000289.1:0-9865 GCA_036377235.1 Thermoleophilaceae bacterium | reverse complement strand
ACCTGGAAGGTCGAGAAGGCCGCCACCAGCGCGCAGCGGTCGCGGCCGTAGCGGTCGTGCACGCGCGGGATCAGCACGTCGCGGATGTCGCGCGGGAAGTCGAGGTCGATGTCCGGCAGCGCGGTGAGCTCCTCGTTCAGGAAGCGGCCGAGGAGCAGCTCGTTGGCGATCGGGTCGACGTGCGAGAGCCCGGTGAGGTAGCAGACGATCGACGACACGCTCGACCCGCGCCCGCGGCCGGGAGGCAGCAGCCGCCGCGACGACTCCGGCCCGCGCACCTCCGCCGCCACCTCCCGCGCGAGCTCGAGCATGTCGCGGTGGAGCAGGAAGAAGCCGGACAGGCCGAGGTGGCGGATCACGCGGAGCTCCTCGTCGAGCCGCGCCGCGGCCTCGGAATCGGAGCGGCGGGCGCCGTAGCGCTCGGCGAAGCGGTCGGCGCACAGCGCGGCGAGCTTCGAGTCCGCGTCCGGGTCCTCGGAGCCGGGATACCGGTAGCCGAGGTCCTCGGTGAGGTCGAAGGAGAGCCGCTCGGCGAGCCGCCCGCTCTCCTCGGCCGCGTCCTGGTGCTCGCGGAAGCGCTCGGCCATCCGCTCGGGCGGGGCGAGCACGTGCGAGGAGTTGCCGCGCCGCTGGGGCTCGGTCTCGTCGAGCGTCTTCCCGAGACCCACCGCGACCATCGCGTCCTGGAGCGCGATCCGCTCGCGCGCGTGCACGTGGACGTTCCCCGTGGCGACCGTGGGCACCCCCAGCCGCTCGGCCAGCTCGGCCAGCAGGCGGTTGCGGCGCCGGTCGTGGCGCCAGAACGGGCGCTGGAGCTCGACCCGGAAGCGGTCGGGCCCGAAGATGCCGAGGAGCCGGCGGGCCGCGGCCGCCGCCTCGGGGAAGCGCCCGGCCTCCACGCGCGAGGCCACCGCGCCGCTCCGCGCGCAGCCCGACAGGCACACGAGCCCGGCGGCGTGCGGCTCGAGCGCCTCCAGCGAGATGCTCGGCTCGCCGTCGAGCGGGTCCTGGCGGCCGCCGCCCTCTGCCCAGCCCTCGCGCGCCCACCGGCGAGTGGGCCAGTGCGAGGCGGTGATGATGCGGCAGAGGTTCGTGTAGCCCTCGCGCGTCTCGCACAGGAGCGTGATGTGGGTGCCGTCGCCGAGCGTCAGCTCGGCGCCCGTGATCGGGCGGATCCCGAGTGGCTTGAGGGCATGCGCCATCTCCATGGCGCCGTGGAGGCCGTCGTGGTCGGTGAGCGCCAGGGCGCTGTGGCCCTGCTCGGCCGCGGTGCCGGCCAGCTCGGCCGGATGTGAGGCTCCGTCAAGAAACGAATACGCGGAGTGACAATGCAGCTCTACATACGTCACGAACGTATGTTCGCATACTAGGCAAGCGCTTCGTGGCGGCTGCGGCGCTTCGCCGCGTACAGCACCGCGTCGGCGCGGGCGACCATCCGGTCCGGGCTCTCACCCGTCTCGTAGGCGGCCACGCCGAAGCTCGCCGCGATCAGCTCGATCGGTTCCCGGGCCGCGACCGCGACGGCCTGCTCCAGCCGCTGCACGACTCGCTCGGCGTCCAGCTCACTCGCGCCCGGAAGCACGATCGCGAACTCGTCGCCGCCCAGCCGGTAGGCGTCGTCGCGGCGCAGCCCGGTCCTGAGCGCCTCCGCCAGCAGCTTCAGCGCGAGGTCGCCGGCCTCGTGGCCGAGCGTGTCGTTCACGCGCTTCAGGTTGTCCATGTCGCACAGGATCACCGCGAACTCCGCGTCCGGCCGGGCCATCTCGCGGCCGAGCCGCGCCCGGAAGGCGCGCCGGTTGAGGAGCCCCGTGAGCGGATCGTGGGTCGCCTCGTGGCGCAGCTTCAGCGCCTGGTCGGCGGACTGCAGCGCGGCCACCGCCTGGTTCGCGAACAGCCGCAGCGCCTGGAGCCGCGCCCGGGTGGGCAGCAGCCGGTCGCGCGGCTCGTCCACCCAGATGACCCCACGCCGGCCGCCCTGCGGCTCGTCGAGCGGCACGATCAGCCAGTGGTGCGACCACGCGTTGGGCCCGCGGCCATAGAGCTCGGAGTGGCTGTTCGCCGGCTGGCCGCCGAGCCGCTCGTCGGCCACCTCGGTGGGCACCAGGTAGCAGCCGGCGATCTCGAACTCGTCGGTGAGGAGCGGGTCGAGCGCCTCCAGCGTCAGCGCGCTGCTGGTGCGTGCCACCCCGTACCAGCCGCTCGAGGCGCGCGGCACGAGCGGCAGGTCGGGCCGCGCGGCAAGTTCGATGACGACGGTCTCGAACCCGAGCGCGTCCCGGATCCCGTCGGAGACCGCCTGGAGGATCTCCTCCGGGTCCTCGGCCTCGGCCACCCGGGCCGACACCTCCAGGATCCCCTCGAGCATGCGCTGGTGCTCGACGTCGTGAGCCGTGTCCTGCGCCATGCGCAGCGCGAGCGCGGCGTGGCTGGCGATCGCCACCAGAGCGTCGACCTCGTCGTCGTTCGGCCGCCGGCCGCTCTCCGGCTCGTCCACGGAGATCACCCCGATCAGGAGGCCCTTGGGATCGCGGAGCGGCACGAACAGCGCGTCCTCCGCCCTCCACGCATCGGGAGCGTCGCTCGGCGCGAGCCGCGGAACGTAGCTGTGCACCCCGAGCCCCTCCCAGTCGAATTGGTCGGCGGGCACGAAGTAGGCGCCGCGGCGGGCGAAGCGCTCGTCGAGGAGCGGCACCCAGGTCTCGCGCGGCGAGCTCTTCCCCACAAGCTCGCGGACCGAGTCCTCCGAGCCCACGGCCGCGGAGGTGTGCATGTCGTCGAAGGCGGGCCGGTAGACGTTGATGACGACAGCGCGATAGCCGAGCAGCTCGCTGATCGTGCGGCAGACGTCCTCGAGGACCTCGTGCAGGTCGGCGGCGTCGCGAACCTGAGCCGTGCGCTCGAACATCTTCCCCAGGCGGGAGATCATCGGCAGGAGGCTCACTCGTCCAGGTGTACGGGGGCTGTGCACCTGAGTTTTGTATCGGCGGACTTTCAGATACCTGAAGCTTCCAAATCCCGCAAATTGCACGGTGTTGGGCTAGGAACGCTGCAGGAACCAGCCGCCTCCCACCAGGTCCCTGAACACCACCACGTTCCGACCGTCCAGAAGCACCACCTCGAAGTACCGCCTGCGAAGCGGCTTTCCCGTCCACCAGCGGTCCTCGACGACCCACTCCTCCCGGACCGAATCCACCTCTCTTCCGGCCACGCTCCGCGGCGCCCCGCCGTCCGCCTGGATCACCGAGGTGGGCTTGGGAGTGCCGAGCCGGCGCGCGCGGCGGCCGTCCGGGGTCACGAGGGGTCCGGGGTCACGACGCGTCCGGGAACGGCGCGAGCACCGCGCGCCGCTCGGGAATGCGCGAATCGGGATCCACGTCGAGGACGCGCAGCGCCGCGTCCGCCCCGGCCGCCTGGCGGGCCTGGCGAACGGCCTCGCCGAGCCGCGTGCGCCTCACCGCGGCCGCCTCGTCCAGCAGGCGGCCCTGGTCCTGCGCCGGCGGTCCGAACGCCTCCACCTCGAGCGCGAGCGACTCGGACGGCGCCGGCAGCTCGGCCAGCCGCTGGGCGAGCACGATCTGGATGCGGGCAGGGTCGGCGCTCGCGTGCCGCAGCGTCACGGACGTTCGCCAGGTGCCGCCGGCCACGAAGCGCGCCGACACCGCCAGCCCGCGCAGCGAGCGGCCGCGGCGCTCGCGCCGCGCGAGCACCCGTGCGATCAGGAGCTCGAGCGCCCGCTCGAGCTGCTGACCCGACGCCGCCTCGGGCAGGTCGAGCCGCTCGACCACCGGCTCGAACGGCCGCCTCGGCTCGAGCGGCGTATCCCGGCCCCGGCTGAGGTCGAGCGCGAGCAGCCCGGGGTGCCCGAACCGCTCGGCCACAGCCCGGGAAGGAAGCGAGGCGAGCTCGCCGAGCGTGCGGATGCCGAGCCGCTCGAGCACGTCGGGGAGCGCCTGCAGCTCGGGTCGGGTGCGGAGGAGAGATACAGGCAGTGGAGAGAGGAAATCTCTGACTGTCTCATCGATGACGACGTGTGAGTTGCGATTCCTCCGGGGCCGAACCTGCAACGCCGCCGCGTGCGAGGCGAAGCGGCTCGGGGCCGCGCCGAAGCGCGCTCCCGGGCCGAGTGCCCGGCGGGCCGCGGCGAGGACGCCGGAGAGGTCGCCGCCGTGGAGGCCGTGAAGGCTCTCGGCGCCGAAGAAGGCCGCGCCCGCGTGATCCGACTCCACCTGAGCGCCGATCCCCTCGAGCCTGTCGAGTACCGCGCCCCAGAGCGAGCGGACGCCCTCGGGGTCGGGTGCCACGAGCTGGAGGCCAGGGCAGCGCGACATCGCCTCCCCCAGCCGCATCCCCCGCACGATCCCGTACGCCTCCGCGGGCGCCGAGACCTCCCCCACCACCTGCTCACGACCGGCCTCGGGCGCGACCGCCGCGGGCTCCGACAGAAGCACACGGCGGTCGCCCAAGGCTGCGAGCAGCTCAAACCGGGGGTAGAGGGTGCAAACGATCATACGAACACATGTTCGCACCAGCCCCGGCGGCTTGCAAGGGAGATGTCAGGAGACGTTCAGACCGCTGTCCACTCCCTCCCAGAAGGCCTGCTCGACCTCCGGCGCGTTCGTCCGGAAGTGATCGGCCTGGCTCGACAGGTCGTCGAGCGCGTACCTAAGAAAGGGGTCTGACCCTTTTCGGAGGGTTTGTTACGTGCCGGCTTGGTTTTGTTACTTCCCGCCCTGGCAGGCGTTGCCCACGTGCGCCACCGCGCCGCGGTCCACGATCACCTGGCGGCTCGACAGCTGCCGGCCGCGCGAGTCCGTGCAGGTCAGCGTCCACGCCTCCTTCACGCCGGTGTCGATCCGCGGGTCGGGCGAGCGGAAGGTGACCTTGCCGCCGAACCAGTCGTCGGGAGTGTTCATCACCTGGTCGTAGTTGACCACGACCGCCTCGTACTGCCCGGGCGGCGGGTCGAACAGGATCGCGTCCTCGGTGGTGTCGCCGAACGAGGCCGACTGCGTCACGATCTCGCCGTTCGGGCCGATCACGTAGACGTCCCAGTCGGTGTCCGGGCTCCCCCACTCGATGTGGACGGTCATCCAGCCGTTGTCCATGCCGTCGGCCCGTCCCTTCACGGTGAACGGGATCTCCTCCGTCGGTCCGCCGGGCGGGTAGACCGTGTTCTCGGCCGGCACGCCGGGCGGGTTCGGCAGGGTGATCGGGTCCTGGGGCGGGCCCGTCGGGTTGCGCCCGTGGCGGCCGGCCACCACCGGCCGCGTCGACGGGTTCACGTTCCAGGTGAACGACCCGCCGGTCGGCTTGAGCTCGGACGTCAGCGTGTCGGTGAACAGCCGCGGGTCGCCGATCGAGTTCCCGAAGTCGTCCTGCCAGACCGGCGACGTCGAGGTCTGGAACGTCTTCGAGATCTTCAGCGTCGATCCGGCAGGCGCGGAGCCGTCGATCTGCGAGTGCAGCGAGCTGTCGGCCGTGGCCTGCAGCATCGTGTAGTACGCCTCGCGGTTGCCGCCCTTGCCGGCGCCCGCCGCGGGCTCCTCGCCCAGGTACTCCGCCTCCACCGCGTCGTGGAAGGCGGGATGGAAGTCCACCCCGCCGATCTCGAACGTGAACGCCAAGCCGCCGGTCGACCAGAACGACCAGTCCTCGGTCGCGCCCGTCGTGTCGTACAGCCCGAAGCCCGGGATGTTCGAGTAGCCGTTGTGGGCGGCGAGCGACGCGCCCAGCGCCTTGTAGACCGGCTCCTCGAGGGGGAACCCGAAGCTCGCCACGCCCGGCGGGCGCAGCACGAGGTTCGAGAACGTGTGGTTGGTGATCAGGTTCGTGACCTGCCGCGCGGAGACCAGCTCGCGGATGCTCTGCACCTCGGGCTCCGAGAACGGCCCGTCGCCGCGGAAGGTGTCGTCGAACCAGGTCACGCTCGCGCCGCTGCCGCCCCACAGCCCGCCGTAGTTGCGGTTCGGGTCGGTGCCGCGCAGGCGGCCGGCCTGGTTGTCGTCGCACGCCCCATGCGTGTACTTGTTCGGTGTGGTCTGTGAGATGCGGCAGTTCTTCCGCTTCATCTCGTAGTCGAACAGCGAGAAGTCGCCGAGCGTGGCGGCCTCGCGCGAGATGTTGAACCCGTCCGGGTTCACCACCGGTATCACGATCGTCCGCGTGCTCTGCACGAGCTGCGTCGTGCGGGTGTTCCGCCCGTAGTTCCGGAGCAGGTCGTACGCGAACTCGATCGTGTGCTCCGCCGACGGCCACTCGCGCGCGTGGTGCACGCCCATGATCAGGAAGACCGGCTTGCCGTCCGCGGTGTTCTGCGCGCCCGTCGAGATCTCGATCCCGTTCACGTCGCGGCCGAGGATGCTGCGGTGGTTCAGCGTGATCGGCCTGACCAGCGCCGGATACTGCAGCGCGAGGTTCTTCATCTCGAGGTCGTAGTCGGGCAGGCGCCGGTAGGTCGTGCGGCCGCTCGGCAGCCCGGAGGACTGCGCGGTACGCGCGCGTGCCGCGTCGCTGCGTGCGTTCCTACGCGCCTGGGCCGCGAGGTCGGCGACCCGCACCCGGTACCGGAAGCCGGCCGCGTGCAGCGTGCGCGCGTCGGCGCGGCCATGCAGCAGCACGGTGACCGAGTCGGCGTCCGCGTGCTCGGTCACGTCGAGGTCGAGCGCCTGGAGCCGCCGGCGGTCCGCGCGCGTCGGGGTGGCCACGTCCACTAGCGAGAAGCGGCCCGCCTTCGTCTTCGCGATGCGCGTGAAGTGAATCGACACGTGCGCGCTCCCCGCGTTGCCGCGGAACCGGCATGCCTGCACCACGAGCCGCTCGCCCCGCCGCACGAATCCGGACGCGAGCTCGTTCCCGCCGAACGACGCCGAGCCGGCCACCGTCCGGCCGTGGCGGCCGAACACGCCGAGGTCCCAGTCTCCGGCCGAGCTCAGCCGCACGCTTACGAGCCCGCGCGCGGGCGCCTTCGCCCTGATCAGCTTCCGGCCGGTCGCCGACGACGACACGTCGTCGAAGCACGAGCGCGCCACGGCGCTCCTTGCGGTGACGGTCGTGGTCGCCGCGCCCGCCGGGGCGGCCACGGCCACCGTCGCGAGAGCGGCGCCGGCAAGAGCGGCGCGGAACGAGATCCTCATTGGAGGACGACCCTAGGTCGAACTCGATGAATTGCGCAAGCGGCCTAGAGGATTCCGGCAGCCACGCTCGCAAGACCCGTGCAGATGACGACCATGGACACCACGACCGAGAAACGCTCGGCGTCCAGGCGCCGGAAGCCCGCCGCGCCGAGCCAGTAACCCACGAGAACGCAGGCCAGCAGCGGGCCGATGCGCCCTGGATCGATCACGTCGGCACCCTCCCTGGCCACGATCAGCGCGATGCCCGCGACGTCCAGGATCAGGAACGAGGCGGCAAGCGTGGTGCGGAAAACGGGCGGTGCCACGCGCTCCGAGTCGAGCCACAGCGCCAGCGGCGGGCCATTCACGCTGATGGACGTCGTGAGCACGCCGGACAGGAAGCCGGCCACCACCGCGTTCAGCCGGAGGGCACCCGCGCCGTGGCGGAGCTGCCACAGCGCGGCCGCGATCACCACGACGCCCACCCCCACCTGAAGCGTCTGCTTCGAGAGCGCCACCAGCAGCACCACGCCCAGCGGGAGGCCGGGTATCGCCGCGAGCATCAGGCGGCTGAGGCCGTGCGGCTTGACATGCCGGCTCTCCGCGAGCACCAGGACGCACAGGACGGCGCCGAGGATGAGCACGGCCGTGACCGCCTCCTCGGGGTCCATCACCGCGAACAGCGCCGGCGAGAGCACCAGCGCGAACCCCATCCCGGAGGCGGACTGGACGAACGCCCCCGCGAACGCCGCCAGGGCCGCGAGCAGCATCAGCCGATGGTCACGAGGTCCTTCGGGAACGCGGTAAGGACGCGCGGCTCCGCGTCCGTCACGATCACGAGGTCCTCGATCCGCACGCCCAGCTCGCCGGTCAGGTACACGCCGGGCTCCACGGTCACCGCGTTTCCGGCCGCGAGCGTGCCCTCGGCGGTCTTGCCGAGCCGAGGCCGCTCGTGCAGCTCGAGGCCCACGCCGTGCCCGAGGCCGTGGCCGAAGTGCTCCTCGTGCCCGGCGGCGCCGATGATCTCGCGCGCCACCGAGTCGACCGCCCTGCAGTCCGCTCCCGCCGTGGTCGCGGCGAGCGCCTCGAGCTGCGCGCGCTGCACCAGCTCGTAGACCTCTCGCATCTCGTCGGTGACCGCGCCGGTGGCGAACGTGCGCGTGCAGTCCGAGCAGTAGCCGTCCACGCGCGCGCCGAGGTCGATCACCACGAGCGTGTCGCGCGGTATCTCCACGTCGCGCGGCACGGCGTGCGGGCGCGCGGCGTGCCCGCCGCTCGCCACGATCGGCGAGAAGCACGGCGGCTCGGACCCCTGGTCCTCCATGAACCGCACGAGGCCCAGCGCCACGTCGCGCTCGGTCCGTCCCGCCAGCCCGCGCTCGAGGAGCGACTCGTACGCGGCGGTGGCGATGTCGGCCGCCGCCGCCATCGCCGCGATCTCGGTCTCGTCCTTCACCGCGCGCAGGCGCTCGACCAGTCCGGGTGCGGGCACGAGCTCCACGCCGTCCGGGACCCGCTCGGCGAGCCGGCGGTAGGCCGCCACCGTCAGGTGGTCCTCCTCGAAGCCGACCGTGCCGCGCAGTCGCTTCGCGACGTCCTCCAGCACGTCGCGGCTCGCGCCGCCGCGCTCGAAGTCCCGCACCTGCTCGCCCGCCTGCTCGACGTAGCGGAAGTCGGTGAAGAAGACCCGCTCGTCGCGCCCGACCACGCAGGCGCCGTTCGTGCCGGTGAAGCCGGTCAGCCACCGAACGTTCGTCAGGTTCGTGACGACCAGGGCGTCGAGCCCGTGCTCGGCGAGCTCGTCGGCGAGCAGGTCCGCGCGCGCGGCGCTCACTGGAGCTGGGCTTTGAGGAGCTCGAGCGCCTCCGCGTAGCCTTCCGGGCCCTTCCCCTGGATGGTGGCGATGCAGAGGTCGCCGATCACGGACACCCGCCGCCACTCCTCCCGCTGGTCCACTGCGGACAGGTGCACCTCCACGGCCGGCAGGTCCGCCACCTCGAGCGCGTCGCGAATCGCCCACGAGTAATGGGTCCACGCACCCGGGTTCAGGACGAGGCCGTCCGCGCTCTCACCGGCGCGGTGCAGCCGCTCGACGAACTCGCCCTCGTGGTTCGTCTGCGAGAAGCTCGGGTCCATCTCGAGCTCGCGGGCGAACTGCTTGATCTTCACCTCGAGCTCGGTGAGCGTCAGGCCGCCATAGTGGTCCGCGTCCCGCGTGCCGAGCACGTCGAAGTTCACGCCATGCATGACTCCGACGCGCACTCTCACGCCGAGTTCGCCTCGTCGATGGCCGCGCGCAGGTCGGCGGCCGGCACGTCGTGACCCGGGGTCACCTCGCCTGGGGCTTCCACGAGCACGAACGGTACCCGGCCACCGCTCCGCTTCTTGTCGCGCCCGACGAGCGCGAGGACCTCGTCGGTCGACGCGCCGCTGAACGACTGCGGCAGCCCGTGCTGGGCCAGCAGCTCCGCCACCTCCGCGCGGAGCGGCTCGCGCCCCGACAGGCGCAGAGCCACGAGCAGCCCCACAGCCACCGCCTCGCCGTGGCGGTAGCGCGTGTAGCTCGTCGCGGCCTCGATCGCGTGGGCGACGGTGTGCCCGAGATTCAGCACCTGCCTGCGGCCGGCGTCGCGCTCGTCCTCGGCCACCACGGCGAGCTTCGTGCGCACGCAGCCCATGATCACGTCTGCGTCGACCTCGCCACCCTGGCGCACGCGCGCCCAGAGCGGGCCGCCCGCGATCAACGCCGTCTT
>DASUYU010000288.1:0-3508 GCA_036377235.1 Thermoleophilaceae bacterium | reverse complement strand
CAAGGAGGTCGATGTGAACGGCGAGCATCACGGCGATCCGAACGGGCGCGGCGCGTTCAGCGCGACGCTCGACGGACGGATGCTCTGCTACGGCATGACCGTCAAGAACATCAACGACCCGGTGGCGGCCCACATCCACCGCGGCGGGCCGAGGGTCGCGGGGCCGGTGGTGCAGCCGCTCGAGCAGCCGGCGGCGGGCGATCCGGGCGCGTCGAGCGCCTGTGTGCGGATCTCGAGGAGCCTCGCCCGCGGCCTGCGGCGCGACCCGTCGAGGTACTACGTGAACGTGCACACCGCCGACCTCCCGAACGGGGCGGTTCGCGGCCAGCTGTTCGCGCGCTCGCGCTAGACGACGGGGCTGAGAACATGTCGCCGTGCCGACCACTGACGCCGACGCTCTCCTGCGCCAGGGCTGGGAGGCGCTGAGAGCCGCCGACTGGCAGACAGCGAGGTCCTGCTTCGAGCAGGCGCTCGACGAAGCCGAGAGCGCCGAGGCCCTCGACGGCCTCAGCCAGGCCGTCCACTTCCTGAGGGAGTACGACCGCGCGACGGAGCTGAAGGAGCGTGCGTTCGCCGCGTACCGGCAGGCGGGCGATCCGGTCAAGGCGGCGGATACCGCCCGCTGGCTCGCGTTCCTGCACGGCACCTACGCGGGGAACTACGCGGCCGCGAGCGGCTGGATGGGGCGCGCCAAGAGCATGCTCGACGCGGTTCCGGAGTGCGCCGGACACGGGTGGCTCGTCCTGGACAGTGCCGTATTCTCGGATGGCGCCGCCGATCGAGAGAAGTGCGCCGTGTCCGCGCTCGCCATCGCGAGACGCTTCGGCGACACCGACCTCGAGTTCGGCGCGCTCGCACTCCTGGGCGAGTGCCGGGTCGCAACCGGGCGGGTCGCCGAGGGGATGCGACTGCTCGACGAGGCGATGGCCGCGGCGACGGGCGGCGAGGTCTCCTCCCACGGCACGGTCGGCGAGATCTGCTGTCGGCTCCTGAGCGCGTGCGAGCACGCGACCGACGTCCGGCGTGCCGAGCAGTGGATGGACGTCGTCCTGCGCACCGCGGCCTGGACCGACTTCGTGGTCCCAACGTGCAGGACCCACTACGGCGGGATCCTTGTCGCGCTCGGCAGGTGGGAAGAGGCCGAGACGGAGCTGCGCGACGCCCTCGAGACGTTCAGGCGCGGCTATCGCGGCGACGGCAGCTTCCCGCTCATCCGGCTGGCCGAGCTGCGCGTGCGACAGGGCCGCTACGAGGAGGCGGAGCGGCTGCTCGAGGAGGTCGACTGGCACCCGACGGCGCGGCGGGCCATGGCGAGCATCGCGCTGGGTCGCGGCGACCTCGCCCTGGCCGAGGAGCTCGCGCAGCTGTGCATGGACGGTGCCGACCCGGCGGATCCCAAGTGCGCTCCGCTGCTAGCGCTGCTCGTGGAGATCCAGCTTGGGCGGGACCAGCCCAAGGCGGCGGGGGAGACGCTGGCGCGACTGCGGGCGATGTCCGAAGCCACGAGTGACGAGCTGGCGGCGGCGCTCACGCATCTGGCGAACGGGCGGCTCGCGGCTGCCACGGGCGACGACCGCGCCGCGGCCGACCTGACGAAGGCGCTCGAGAGCCTGTCCGCGCTCAACCTGCCGCTCGAGGCCGCGAGGGCGCGGCTCGCCCTGGCCCGCACGCTGACCGCACGCTCGGCGGACGCCGCGGCGGCCGAGGCGCGGCTTTCGCTCCGTGCCTTCGAGCGCCTGGGCGCCGCACGCGACGCCGACGCCGCCGCGGCGCTGCTGCGCGACCTCGGGGAGAGGGGACGCGCGCGGCGTGGATCCCACGGGCCGCTGACGCCACGCGAGACGGAGGTGCTCGGGCTGCTCGCGTCCGGCCTGTCCAACGCCGACATCGCCGCCAGGCTCGTGATCAGCCGGCGTACGGCGGAGCACCACGTGGCGAGCGTGATGTCGAAGCTCGGGCTCCGCAGCCGCGCCGAGGCGGCGGCCTACGCCCTGCGCGCGCCCGAAGATACGTAGCGGGATGGGCATTCACACCGATGCGCGCCGCGCCGGCGCGGGCGATCCTCCCGGCACCCGAACCAGGAGGCCAGAATGTCTTCCAGCGAAGCGAACAAGACCGCGGTGCGCGACTGCTTCGACAACGCGTCGAAGGGCAACTTCGACGCGCTCCCGTCGATCGTCACCGCCGACTACGTCGCGTACCCCGATGAGGTCCGCGGGCCGGATGGGCTCGCCGCGATGGTCCAGGGGTACCGCGACGCGCTCGCCGGTCTCAACGTCACGGTGGAGCACCAGTTCACCGAGGGTGACTACGTGGCCACGCGCTGCACGATCCGCGGCCGGCACGACGGGGAGCTGATGGGCGTGCCGCCGACCGGGCGCGACGTGGAGTTCATGTCGCTCACGATCAGCCGCTGCCGCGACGGCAGGATCGCCGAGGAGTGGGAGCTGATCGACGCGGTCGGGCTGATGCGCCAGGTCGGAGCGCTGCCGGAGCTGGCCGAGGCCTAGGCCCGCCCCGGGCGCGTGCAAATTCGCGCCCATCCAGAAGGAGAATGGGGGGACCGGCCGATGCGGCACGTGAGCCATGTCCCTCCGTGCCCCGATCCGGCCGGCCCTCCTCGCCGCCGCCCTGCTGCTGCTCGCGCTGCCCTCCGGCGCGAGCGCGGCGGCCTATGGCTCGCGCACGCTCGGCGTCGGCTCGCACGGCGCCGACGTGAAACGGCTCCAGGGCTATCTCGGGTCGGCGGGCCACCGCGTGACTCGCGACGGCGAGTTCGGGCCGCGGACGCTGCGGGCCCTCCGGGCCACCGAGCGCGAGCTCGAGCTGCGTGCCGACGGCGTGGCCACCGCGCGCGAGCAGCGCGCCATCCGCCTCGCCGTCCGGGTGGCCGGCACGGGCGGCGCGGCCTACACGCCGCCGCCCCCGCCGGAGCAGGTGGTGCCCGGCGAGGACGGCAAGGTGAACGACGAGGGCTTCGCGGTTCCGCCGCGATCCGCGCCCAGGGTCGTGAAGGACGTGGTGGCGGCCGGCAACGCGATCGCCAAGACGCCCTACAAGTGGGGCGGGGGCCACGGGCACTGGGACGACACCGGCTACGACTGCTCCGGCTCCGTCTCGTTCGCCCTCCACGGAGCGGGCCTGCTCGACAGTCCGCTCGTCTCAGGCGACTTCGCCCGCTGGGGCGACCGCGGCGCGGGTAGCTGGATCACCATCTACGCCAACGCGGAGCACGTCTACATGATCGTGGCGGGCATGCGCTTCGACACGAGCGCCCGCTCACGCACCGGCTCGCGCTGGACGATGGAGGGGCGCCCCTCCGACGGCTTCGCCGTCACCCACCCGGCCGGGCTCTGAGGCACGACGCGCGGCGCCGCGTAACCGTCCGCTAGCTCGCAGGTTCGCGGCGCGAATCCCGCGCATTGCCGGCCACCCGGGTGATGCTCCCCACGCTGAGGGCATAACCCGAGCGTGCCAGCGGGCGGGGGCCTCAGGCAGGTGGACGGGC
>DASUYU010000287.1:0-4011 GCA_036377235.1 Thermoleophilaceae bacterium | reverse complement strand
TCCACGTTGCGCTGGTCGGCATCCCAGGAGCGACGGCTCATGTCGGCTGCTCGCGCCGAGTTCTTGCGCCGCCGTTCACGCCAACGCGCCAGCCGACCGGCCTTGGGCTGCTCGGCCTCGCTCGGTGCGGTCTTGCGCTCCTGCTGCTCGCCCACGATGACCTCCGTCTGGGGATCTGAGCTTACCGGCTCGGAGCCGTATTTTGGCCGCCACCGACACCGCCCGGTGTGGTTCGAGGACCCCGACATCGAAGCGGCAAGAATGCCCGCACCGCGTGTTTCGCGGGGCAAGGCGCCACTGGCGGCACGCCGACCCGAACTTCACCCGGCGGACCTACATGTCAGACGAAGTGATTCTGCAGGAGGCGCACCGGGTTGTCCCAGCTCGCCTCGTTGTACTGCTCGCCCGGAACCATGATCAGGTCGTCGCGGTTCTCGGTGTAGTGACGCTCCAGCGCGGTCGGCAGCCGATCGTGGACCTCGTCGTCGGTCAGCTCGAGGCTCCGTCGCTCTTCGGGGTCGAGCTCGACCGGGATCGGCTGTTCGCGGCCGTGCAGGAACACGTGCCATCGATGCGGGTGGCCCTCCACGCGCTCGTGGTGTGAGATGTGCAGCATGGCCGGACGCTAGCGGACCCCTTAGGCGGTCCAACCCGACGACCGCTTCCGTCTGACGCCGAGGATTCGGACGCCCGGCCAGCGGTGGTCAGTGGTGGCCCCTGCCGATGGTCGAGCGGGAAGGCATCGGCGTCGGAGAGGACACCGACCGCGCTCATGGCGCGGCCGGCGCCTCGGCCGGCAGCGCCCCGGCCTCGACCACGCCGCCGGCGTCGCGCTTCTCTGCGGCGATCCGGCGCATCCGCAGCCCGTGCAGGGGCCCGGCCAGCGTCGACAGGGCGCCGGCGCCCACGAGCGCGGCGGCGGTCGACGAGCGCATGTGCCCCTCCTCGACCGCGAGCGTCGTGATCGCCACCACGAGCGGCAGCTGCGTGGCGCAGAAGAACGCCAGCGCCCATCGGTCCTCCCTGAGCGGCAGAACCCGGCGGTAAAGCAGCAGCGCCGGCGTTCCGCGCACGACGAGGAAGAGCACGAAGAACAGCCCGACCTTCGCAACGCCGGACGGGCTCGCGAAGAGCGCGTCCACGTCGAGCCGCATCCCGCTCAGCACGAAGAAGAAGGGCACGAAGAGCCCGAACGCGACCGCGTTGAGCTTCGAGTCGAACGCCTCGACCTCCGACTTCTGAAGTACCTGCCGGGTGATCAGGCCTGCGGCGAACCCGCCGAGCAGCAGGTCGAGCCCAAGCTTGTTGGCGAGCAGCGCCAACGCGAAGACGAGCACGACGATCCAGCGGACCGCCAGCTGCGAGCTGGTCTCGAGCGTGCGTTCGAACAGCACGAGGGTGTGCTCGGACGAGCGGACCGCCACGACCGCGACCGCGACGGCGACGAGGACGAACGCCACGAGGATCAGCGCGTTGTGCAGCGGGCTCTGCGTGGAGAGAACGAGCGTGAGCAGCAGGATCGGGCCGAACTCGCCGACGGCGCCCGCCGCGAGGAGGTACGTGCCGAAGGTGCCGCGCAGCTCGCCGGTGTCGGAGAGGACCGGCAGCAGGGTCCCGATCGCCGTCGTCGCCAGCGCGGACCCGACGTAGACCAACGAGAGCACCACGCCGGCCGCGGCGAGCGCGCCGCCCAAGGTGTAGGCGATCGCGAGCGACAGCGCCCACCCCAGCAGCGCCAGACGCAGCGGCGTCCCCCGGATGCGACCCAGGTCGATCTCGTAGCCGGCGAAGAAGAACAACATCCCCAGGCCGAGGTCGGCGAAGAACTCGGTGAACGCGTTGACATGGGCCAGGTCGAGCACCTGCGGCCCGACGAGCACGCCGAGCACCAACTCGACCACGACCACGGGCAGGAACAGGCCGCGGGCCCCGGCCACGGCGACCAGCATCCCCGCCACCGCCGCGGTGACGACGATCGCCAGGAACGAGCCGGTGTCGACCTCGAAGACCGGGGACGTCCCGGCCGCCAGTGATACGAGGCTCGGCGTGCTCATCTCGGGTGCGCCTCAGACGGCCGACGCCGGGCGTCTCGGCGTCGAGCTCCGGGGGCCGTGCTACGTCAGCGGCGAGATCTCGGTGCGCACCCACTCGTCCGGGAAGCCATGCGAATAGGACCAGCCGGCAGGATCGGGCGGGATGACGGTCACCGA
The DNA here is from genome assembly GCA_036377235.1 of Thermoleophilaceae bacterium. GTDB lineage: Bacteria > Actinomycetota > Thermoleophilia > Solirubrobacterales > Thermoleophilaceae > JACVRW01. Next base: position 1,801 of record DASUYU010000287.1, on the reverse strand, counting down.
GACGCCGAGCGCCTGTATCTGCTTCGTCAAGCCGTGGCGGTGCCAGTGGGCGTGGTGCTCGGGCGGCACCGTCAACGTGAAGTCGCAGCCGCCGCGGGCCCGCCGCTCCACCTCCTGGAGCAACCCCGGCGTCGACTCGGTCAGGTTGGCGACGACGAGGACTCGTCGCGTTGGGGCTTCTGACATGAGGCGATGCAAGCGCGCGCCGCAGACCCGCGCATCATCCGTTATGGGTGAGATCGTTCGTGATGGTGGGGGTCAGGTGCTCGCGCCCAGGACGTTCACGGCGCGGGAGACGATGAGCAGGACCACGGCGTAGGAGATCAGCGACTCCACGGCCATGAGGCCCTTGGCCCGGCGCGTGAGCGGCATCGTGTCCGTCGGGCTGACGGCGATCGCGTTGGTGAGGGACACGTAGAGGTAGTCACTCAGCCGTGGGCTCCAGCCGGCTCGCGGAACGGTGTCCTGGGGGAACTCGAAGTCGGGCTCGCGCCGCCCGCGCTCGGCCCGCAGGCGCGGGCCGCCCTCGTCGAGCTGCCAGAACAGCAACCCGAAGGTGATGACGTTGGTGAGCCAGACGACCGCTCCATGGGCGAGCAGGTCGCCGGCGCTGAGGCTCCCCGCGCTGCTGCCCGCGAGGGCGACGATGAGCACCCCGACGGCCACGGCATCGGAGGCGACCAGGAGTCCGAGCACCGCGACGCCGGCATTCCGCACCGGCCCCGGGCTCAGCTCGGCGAGCGGCACGGCGAGCAGCAGGACGATGAGCAGCAGGGCCGGGGTGGCAAGCAGCAGCCACGCCCACCACGGGAGGTCGATGAGGTCCCAGCCCTTCGCCTTGTCGAGGGCCGCGAGACCCCCCAACAGCGCCACGTCGAGCGCCAGGACGACCACCGCCTCGGTACGTGCCTCGCGCAGAGCCAAGCGGGCGCGTGCGTTCAGCTGGGCGCCCGGGGCGTCAGAGCGATCGCTCTGGCGCCCGGGATGGCCTGCGCCTGGCTCGACGGGCCTGCTCACATTTCGGTCGTCGCCGCGGGTGCGTGCGCGACGGCCGCCTGCAGCGCCGCGGCCTCGGCGTCGGACAGGCGGTGATGGGTCAGGCGGACTGCGCGCTCATGCAGTGCCTCGATCAAAGCCGCGCTGTCCTGCGCGCTCACCAGCGCCACGATCCCCGAAGACCCCTCGGGGACGTCGCGGCGGATCTCGTCGAAGAGCGCCCCGTTCTCCTGCGGAGTGTGGACGGCGGACTCATGCACGCCGCCCGCGATGCCACCCGCGACGAGGCCCGCCGCGAAACCGGGCGGCCCGAAGGCCAGCCCGACCACGGCCCCCGCCACCGCGCCCACCGCGGTGTCGCGCCCGATGGCGTCCGCCACATCGTCGACGTCCAGATAGTGACCCGCGAAGGTCCCGCGGACGACGATCCGGCCGTGGCGATGGCACTCGACGAAGACGACCTCGCGCATCCAGGGCGCGTCGTTCGCTCGCCCGCGGGCGTCCGCGTACGCGCGCTCGGCCCCCTCGATGTGATCGAAGGTGAGCACCGCAAGCTCGCTGGCGTCCTCGCCCGGGCGCCACGGTACGACGGGCGCCGGTGGCGGCGAGGACTCCGCCGGGATCGTCGCCTCCGACGCGGCGGGCCGCCCATCGTCGCGGCGCCGGGCGAGCACCATCCACACCAGCAGCCCAAAGACGACGACCGCCAACAGGATCCAGCCGAGGAACGCGAGCACGTCGTGCCACGCGGAGGCCGACTCCCCCTGATCCGCGCCTCCCGAGTCGCTCGGCGCCGCCTGCCCCC
>DASUYU010000286.1:0-9174 GCA_036377235.1 Thermoleophilaceae bacterium | reverse complement strand
GTACATAGGTTCGGGCGAAGCCGCATCGTATCGGCGCCTCCCGCCGTCCGAACCGCAAGGCCCTTTCATGGCACGTACCCCTGCCCGTCCTGATAGGGCCGTTAAGAGAATCGCCCGCATGATGCGGGCGGTTCTCTTTTTGTGAGCCGTCAGCCTCATTTACCTCACGCATACCGGACGACTACCGCGAGAGCGTGCAATGCCTCGGCACGCAATCTCAAAGGAGTCATCAAATGCGTTCCACGTTCAGGCGACTCGCTCGCCGCCACACCACCGCCGTCGCCTACCTCGCGCTGTTCGCGGCGCTCGGCGGCAGCGCCTATGCAGCTGTGACCGTGACCGGCAAGCAGATCAAGGACGCCACGATCACGGGCAAGGACGTCAAGAACCGCTCCCTCGGCGCCGGCAAGCTCAGCGCGAGCGCGATCGGCTCGCTGGCCGGTGAGCGTGGTCCCGCCGGTCCTCAGGGCCCCGCCGGGCCGAAGGGCGCGCCCGGCAAGCAGGGCCCGACCGGTTCTGCCGGCGCGACCGGCGAGCAGGGGCCGCAGGGCCCCACCGGCCTCGCCAACGTCGAGTACAGGGTCTCGGCGGGCAAGACCGTTGCAAAGAACGGGACGGTCACCGATACGGTGAACTGCAGCTCCGGCAAGGTCGCGCTCGGCGGCGGGGCCGCAAACTTCCCCGCCCGCGAAGCATCCCGCGTGGTCTCGAGCGCGCCCGGCGGGGACAACGGCACTCCCACCGGCTGGACCGTGCAGGTCCACAACGAGGAGGGCGATCAGTTCTACACCTTCGCCTGGGCCATCTGCGCGAACGTGACCGGGCCGGTCAGTCAGCCGTAGCGAGGGCCGCGCCATGCAGGATGTCGCGGTCCGACACCTCGACCTCGTCGAGGCCGAGCGACCGAATGGACTCGGTCAGGATCAGGGCGCCCGCCACGATGGTGGGCGCCCGATCCGGGTGTAGGCCCTCTACGTTCCGCCGCTGCTCCACGGTCTTGCCGGCGAGCATCGCGGCGATCCGCTCGCAGGAGCCCAGGTTGAGCCGGTAGCCGTGCACCTCCTCGGCGCCGTCGATCGCCGCGAGCGAGGTGGCGGTGCCGGCCACCGCGATGGCGTGCTCCGCCTGGACGTCCGGCACCGTCTCGCGGACTGCCTCGGCGAGCTGCTGCAGCTCGTCCCGGCTCGGGGGGTCGCTGTCGAGGAATCGCTCCGTGAACCGGACCGAGCCCATCTGCGTCGAGGTGTGGAAGCCCGGGTCCTCGCCTGCCCGACCCACCACGTATTCCGTGGACCCGCCGCCGATGTCGATGACGACGGTCTCGCGATCGTCGTTGCGGCCTGCGGTGGCGCCGAGGAACGTGAGCCGCGCCTCCTCGTCGCCGGAGATGGTGCGCGCGTCCACGCCGTACTTCTCGTTCAGGTAGTCGTGAAAGTCGGGCCCGTTCTCGGAGTCCCGCATGGCGCTGGTGGCGACGGCGACGATCGGGTCCGCGCCCAGCCGGTCGATCACCTCCCGGTATCCCGCGATCGTCTCCGCGACCCGGTCCATGGCCTCGTCCGCGAGCCGCCCGGTCGCGTCCACGCCCTGCCCGAGCCGGGTGATGACGGTGCGCCGCTCGAGCTCGACGACCTCGCCGCCCTCGACCTCCGCGACGAGCAGCCGCGTGGTGTTGGTGCCGATGTCGATGACGGCGACGGGCGTCAATCGAGCAGCTCGTTCACGCGCTCGACCGGACGGGCGAGGACCGCACGATCGCCCCTCACGACCACCGGGCGCTGCATCAGCTCGGTGTGCTCGGCCATGAGCGCGATGGCCTCGTCGTCGTCGACCTCGCGATCGCCCAGCCCGAGCTCCGCGTAGACCGGCTCGCGCGTGCGGAACAGCTCGTGCGCCGGCCTCCCGGTCTTCCCGACGAGCTCGCGGATCTCGCCCGCGGAGAGCGGCTCCACGTGGAAGTCGACTCGGTCGAAGGCGATGCCACGCTCCTCGAGCAGCACGGCGAGGTTCTTGCACGTCGTGCAGGTGCGCTTCTCGTACACGGTGAGCTCGGCCATCTCGCGGCGTTTGACGCTACTCGATGACTGGGAGAGGATGGCCGTCTGGCCACCATCGTCTCGATCCACAGCTTCCGCGGGGGTACCGGAAAGTCGAACACAACCGCCAACGTCGCCGCGATCCTCGCGCAGGAGGGTCGTCGCGTGGGCGTGATCGACGCGGACATCCAGTCGCCCGGGATTCATGTGCTCTTCGGTCTCGCCGGGTCGGACGTCCATGCGTCGCTCAACGACTTCCTCTTCGGCGACCGCGAGATCGGCGAGGTGGCGCTCGACGTCACCGACGGGGCCGGTGGTGCTGGCGGGCGCCTGTACCTGATCCCGTCGAGCATGCGGCCGGGTGAGATCACGCGCGTGCTGCGTGAGGGCTACGACCCCCAGCGGCTGACCACCGGGCTGAGTGACCTCGTGGAACAGCTCAGCCTCGACGTCCTCCTGATCGACACGCACCCTGGCCTCCACGAGGAGACGCTCCTGTCGCTGGTCCTGTCGAGCGCGCTGCTGGTCGTGATGCGCCCCGACGAGCAGGACTACGAGGGCACGGGGATCACCGTGCGCGTCGCGCAGGAGCTGGGCGTGCCGCGCATCATGCTGGTCGTCAACAAGGCGCCGGACACGCTCGACCCGGCCCATGTGGAGGAGCGCGTGCGGGCCGCGTACGGATGCGACGTCGCGGCGGTGCTGCCGCACTCGGACGACCTCATGCGGCTTGCGAGCGAAGGCGTCTTCACGCTCCGGTTCCCGGCCCACCCGCTCTCCGAGCTCTACCGGCAGGTCGCGGCCAGAGTCACCGGTGACTGACCAGCTGCTCTCGCGCGAAGAGGTGCTCGGCGGCCTCCCGGCGCGCCGGGCCGCCACGGTTCTCCACGCGATCCGGGCACGCACGGCGGCATCCGTGGCCCGCTCGCGCCGGCCGCTCGGCGGCTACGTCGGCGAGCGAGGCGCCGCCCAGCGGGAGAGCGAATTCCTCGCCGCCCTCGCGTCCGGGCGCGACTCACGGGCACGGCCGAGCGTTCAGCACCTGGAGCGGTACGCGCACGACTGGACGTCGCTCGTTCCCGACCAGCCGGCCACCCGCGCGGCGGTCGCCGACCGGCTCGGCGCCGAGGAGCGGCTCCCGCGAGAGCGGGTGCCACGGCTGCGTGCCGCCCTGCGCCTCGACGAAGAGGAGACGCGCGCCGCCTACGAGCGCGCAACCGGAAAGCCGCTCGACAGCGTCTACTCGGCCGACGCGAGCGTCGCCGAAGGCTGGGCGTGGCGCCGGTCCGCCTTGGCGGAGCGAATCGAGCACATCCCTCCGTTCTGGATCGCGTTCGCGCTCACGCTCACCGAATGCGTGGGTGCCGGGATCCTGGCTCTGCCCGTCGCGATGGCAGGCATCGGTCCCCTCGGCGCGGCCATTCTGATCGTGGTGTTCGGCGCCGTGAACGTCCTGACGGTCGCCGCGCTCGCGGAGGCGATCGCCCGGACCGGCCCGATGCGGTACGGCTCCGCGTACTTCGGCCGGCTCGTCGGGGAGCACTTCGGCCGCTCGGGGGTCGGCCTGCTCGGGGCGTCGGTCTTCGCGCTCAATGCGGCGATGTTCGTGGTGGCCCTGATCGGCTTCGGGTCCGTGCTCGCCTCGCTGATCGGGCTGCCGCTGTGGCTGTGGGCCACGATCCTGTTCGCCGCCGATCTTGCGCTGCTCGCGCGCGAGCGACTCGAGGCCACGATCGCATCCGCCGTCGTGGTCGGTGTGATCAACATCGTCCTCATCCTCGCGTTGGCCGTGATCGCGCTCGGACAGGCCAAGGCCGCCAACTTCGATCACGTCAACGTTCCGCTTCTCGATGGACGACCCGTCGACACCGAGGTGCTGGCGCTCGTCTTCGGTGTGCTGCTGCTCGCCTTCTTCGGACATACGTCGGCCGCGAACTCCGCGAAGATCGTGCTCGAGCGCGACCCGAGCGGGCGCGCTCTGCTTCGGGGCAACGTCATGGCGCTGGGCACGGCGACGGTGCTCTACGCAATCACGGCCGTCTCGTTCGGCGGCGCGCTGGATCCCCATGTGCTCCAGGGCGCGACCGGCACCGCGCTCGAGCCCCTCGCCGAGCACAGCGGGTTCGCGGTGGAGCTGCTCGGCTCGATATTCGCCGTGCTCGCGATCGGCATGGGCTCGGTGTACGCCGCGCTCGGGCTCTACAACCAGCTGGTCGAGTGGCGGCCGCAACAGGATCGGCGCCGGCGCTTCGCCATGGGCGCGGCCGTTCCGGCGCTTCTGTTCGTGTTCGTGATGTGGCTCGTGGCGGCCGATCGCGAGTCCTTCACGGACCCGCTCGGCTACGCGGGCGCCCTGACCGTGCCGCTCGTCGGCGGCGTGATGCCGATGGTGCTGATCGTCGCGAGTCGCAGGCGCGGCGACCAGGTTCCGCCGGTCGTGCCGCGGCTGATCGGCAACCCGCTCGTGGCGGCGCTCGTGGCCGGTCTGTTCATGGCGGCCGTGCTGCTGCACGGGCTGGTCATCTGGGACGAGCCGCTGGCGCAAGCGGCAGCCCTCGCCGTGGCCGTCGTGATGGCCGCGGCGGTGGCCGGCGCCTGGCGACTCGGCGCGTTCCGGCCGCGCACCGTGATCGAGCTGCGGCGCGAGCCCGAGCGTGACCTCGGAGTCGTCCGCGTGGCCGCCGCCGGCCGCGAGCTGTCCACCGCGGTCGCCCTCGACGGGCGACCCGGCACGACCGGTCCCTTCGAGCAGTTCTCGCGGGTCGGCTCGGTGGAGGTGGACCTGCCGCCCGGCACGCCTGACGAGGTCCACGTGTGGGCACACCGGGTGTCGACGGACGGTGAGTCGGAGGACGTGCCGGTCACGGTGAGCGTCTCCGGCGGACAGGTGGTGATCCGGCCATGAAGAGCCGCGCGCTCGTCGTCGACGACAACCGCGTCAACCGGATGTTGCTGGCGCGCGCGCTGAGCGAGCTGGACGTCGAGCCGCTGGAGGCCGAGAACGGGCTGCGGGCGCTCGAGCTGCTGGCGGAGTCGCCGGTGGACGTGGTGCTGCTCGACCTCCTGATGCCTGAGCTCGACGGGTACGCGACGCTCGAGCGCCTGCGCGCGGACGAATCCCTGCGGCACATCCCGGTGATCGTGATCACCGCTGTCGACGAGCTGGACAGCGTCGTGCGCTGCATCGAGCTCGGCGCGACCGACTACCTGCCCAAGCCCTTCGAACCCGCGATCCTGCGAGCCAGGCTGAGCGCCTCGCTCGCGCGCAAGCGCCTGCGCGACCTCGAGCTCGAGTACCTGGAGCAGGTGGGACACGTGATCGCGGCCGCGAGCGCAGTTGAGGCCGGGGAGTTCGATGCCGTCTCACTCGAGGGCGTCGCGGCGCGCGAGGATGCCCTCGGCGGGCTCGCACGCACGTTCGCGCGCATGGCCGACGAGGTGCGCGCGCGAGAGGCGCGCCTGCAGGCGGAGGTCCGCGAGCTCCGCATCGAGATAGACGCGGCTCGCGAGTCCACGAAGGTGGCCGAGATCACCGGCAGCGACTACTTCAAGGACCTGCGCACTCGGGCGGCCGAGCTGCGCCGGATGGTCGGACACGAGGAGGACGCCTCCGATGGCTGACATGGTCGACGAGCCCCGGAGCGACGTCTGGCGGCTGCTCTATCGCGTCGCGGAGACGGCTGCCGCGGCCCAGGACCTGCCCGCGTTCTACCGCGCGGTGCACGGGATCGTCGGCGAGCTGATGAACGCGACCAACTTCTTCATCGCCCTGTACGACGACGAGCGGCAGCGGATCTGCTTCCCGTACTACGTCGACGAGGTGGACACCGATCTCCCGGATCCCGACGTGTGGGAGCCGTTCGGCGTGGGCAACGCGCGCGGCACGACCGCGTACGTCCTGCGCACCGGCGAGCCGCAGCTGCTGCGACAGCCGGATATGGAACGGCTGATCGAGAGCGGCGAGATCGAGCTGGTCGGCGTGACGAGCGTGGACAGCGAGTGGCTCGGGGTTCCATTGAAGTCGAGCGGCCGCGCGGTGGGAGTGCTCGTCGTCCAGGGGTACAGCGCCGACGTCCGCTACACCGAGGAGGACCGCGACCTGCTCGCCTACGTCGCGCAGCACATCGGTGCCGCGCTCGAGCGCGTGCGAGCGCTGGACGAGACGCGGCAGCGGACCGTCGAGCTGGAGACCGTCAACAGCGTGGTGGAGGCGCTCGCGACACAGCTCGACTTCGACGCACTCGTCGAGCTCGTCGGCGAGCGGATGCGTGACACGTTCAACGCGGACATCGTGTACGTGGCCCTGCTCGATCCGCGCACCGGAAGGGTCGAGTTCCCTTACTTCATCGAACAGGGCGCGCCGTTCGAGCAGGCCCCGATGGAGCCCGGAACCGGTCTGACGGGACGCATCATGAAGGCCGGCGGTCCGCTCCTCTTGAACAGCGTCGCCGAGATCGAGGAGACCGAGGCGATGGTCGGAACGCCGTGCGCGTCGTACCTCGGTGTGCCGATCATGCTCGGCGGCGAGGCGATGGGCGTGATCAGCGTCCAGGACATCGAGGTGGAGGGCCGCTTCACCGCTTCGGATGTCCGCCTTCTCTCGACGCTGGCGGCCAACGTCGGCGTCGCGGTGAACAAGGCGCGGCTGTATCGCGAGGCGGGCCGGCGAGCGGACGAGATGGCCGCACTGGCGGAGATGAGCCGCGAGGCATTGGCGATGTCCGATCCGGAGGCCGTGCTCGCACGCATCGCGGAGCGTGCGCGCGAGTTGCTCGAAGCCGCCACGAGCGCGCTGCTGCTCCGGGACGAGAGCAGCGACACGCTCAGGGCGACCGTCGTCGTGGGCCACGACGCCGAGGAGATCGAGCACGAGGTCTTCGAGATCGGCGAGGGGATCATCGGCGACCTCGCCGCCCGCGGCCAGGCGGAGTTCGTGAACGACGTCTCGCAGGACGCGCGGGCCGTTCAGATCACCGGTACCCCGCAGGAGGAGAGCGAGCGCCTGATGGCAGCGCCGCTGATGGCCCGCGGCCGGGTCATCGGCATGCTCAGCATCTGGCGCCGGGTCGGCTCCCCGCCGTTCACCCCCGCCGACCTGAGCTTCCTGACCAGCCTCTCGCAGCAGGCGGCCGCGGCGATCGAGAACGCCCGGCTGTTCCGCGCGGCCGAGGAGGCGAGGCAGCTCGCCGAGCAGGCCAACAGCGCCAAGAGCAGCTTCCTGGCGGCAATGAGCCACGAGATCCGCACGCCGATGAACGCGATCATCGGGATGAGCGGCCTCCTGCTGGACACAGAGCTCTCCTCCGAGCAGCGCGATTACGCCTCGGTGGTGGCGTCGAGCGCGGAGGCCCTGCTCGGGATCATCAACGACATCCTCGACTTCTCGAAGATCGAGGCAGGGCGAATGGAGCTCGAGGACGCGCCCTTCAACCTGCGCGAGTGCGTCGAGGGCGTGATGGACACGATCGGTCCGCTCGCGGCAGGGAAGGGGCTCGATCTGGCATACGACATCGAGCACGGCACGCCGGAGGGGGTCGTCGGCGACGCGACGCGGCTGCGCCAGATCCTGCTCAACCTGCTGAACAACGCGATCAAGTTCACCGAGCACGGCGAGGTGAGCCTGATCGTGCGGGGGGAGCCCACCGAGGGCGAACGGGTGCAGCTCCAGCTGAGCGTGCACGACACGGGGATCGGCATCGCGCCGGACAAGATCGGCGAGCTCTTCGAGTCCTTCAGCCAGGCCGACGCATCGACCAGCCGCCGCTACGGCGGAACGGGTCTGGGCCTTGCGATCAGCCGCCGGCTGGCGGAGCTGATGGGCGGCGCGGTGTGGGCGGAGAGCACCGGTGTGTCGGGCGAGGGGTCCGAGTTCCACGTCCGCATCACCGCCGGAGTAGCGGCCGAGCAGCCCGGACGCGAGGCGGCGACCGCCTCCGGCCTGATCGGCCGCCGGCTCCTGGTGGTGGACGACAACGACACCAACCGGCGTCTCGTCGTCCGTCACGCCACCGCATGGGGGATGACGGTCGTGGACGCGAGCTCCGCGGCCAACGCGCTTGAGGCGCTCGAGCGCGACGGGCCCTTCGATGCGGCGGTTCTCGACCTGATGATGCCGGTGATGGACGGGTTCGAGCTGGCCGCGGAGATACGCGCCCGAGCAGGCGAGGACCTGCCGCTGCTCCTGCTCTCGTCGCTGGGCCACGAGGTGCGGAAGGATCCGCGCTACGCCGTGGGACGGTTCGCCGCCCACATGGTGAAGCCGCTCAAGCCGGCCGCCCTGCGCGCCGCGCTCGGCGAGGCGCTCGGAGCGCCCGCCGAGGAGTCCGCGCCGGCGCGCGAGACGGCGGTGCCGACCGGCCTGGCCGAGCGCCACCCGCTGAGGATCCTGCTCGCCGAGGACAACTCGGTGAACCAGCAGCTCGCCCTGAAGCTGCTCGAGCGGATGGGCTACGGCGCGGATGTCGTCGGCAACGGGGTGGAGGCCGTGGCGGCCGTCGAGTCCGCGTCCTACGACCTCGTGCTCATGGACGTGCAGATGCCGGAGCTCGACGGGCTCGAGGCGACCAGGCGGATCGTGCAGCGCTTCGGCGCGGACCGCCCGCGGATCGTGGCCGTCACCGCCGACGCCATGCAGGGAGACCGCGAGCGCTGCCTCGCCGCCGGCATGGACGACTACATCACCAAGCCCATCCGGCCGGCCGAGCTGGCCGGCGCCATCGAGCGGGCCGAGCCGCGCGGTAGCGCCGCGCACGACACACAGGCACTTGATGGCGGAGGGCTCGAGTCCGGAGCGCTCGACCGGCTGATGGAGGTCGGCGGCGGCGACGCCGACTTCGTCCGCGGCCTGATGGAGACGTTCGCCGAGGAGGCCCCCGCGGCGCTTGCCGACATGCGCACCGGCCTGGAGTCCGAGGACGCCGAGGCCGTACGGCGCGCGGCGCACACGCTCAAGTCGAACGCCGCGACCTTCGGAGCCACAGAGCTCGCGAGGCGGTGCGCCGAGCTCCAGAAACACGCGGAGACGGGGGACCTCGCCGACGGTGCCTCGGGGCTGGCCAGGATCGAAGACGCCCACGCCGCCGCGCAGTCGGAGCTGGCCGCGCTGCGGGCGAAGCTCGTCTGAGCTGCGTTGACGCTC
>DASUYU010000285.1:0-4558 GCA_036377235.1 Thermoleophilaceae bacterium | reverse complement strand
GAAGGAGGACGGCGTCTCGATCGTCTTCATCAGCCACAAGCTGAACGAGGTGCTCGAGATCTCGGACCGCGTGACCGTGCTGCGGCGCGGCAAGATGATCGACACGGTTCCCACCGAGGGCGCCACCGAGGAGAGCCTCGCGCGGCTGATGGTGGGCCGTGACGTGCTGCTCCGCGTGAAGAAGGAGGCCGCCAAGCTGGGCGAGCCGATGCTCGAGGTGGAGGACCTGCACGTGCGCGACCAGCGCGGCCTCGAGGCGGTCAAGGGCGTGTCGATGAACGTCCGCGGCGGCGAGGTCGTCGCGATCGCGGGCGTGGACGGTAACGGCCAGCTCGAGCTCGTGCAGGCGATCGCCGGCGTGGTGGTGCCGGAGTCGGGGCACGTGTCGATCGCGGGCGAGGACGTGACCGGGGAGGGGGTGCGGGAGACGACCGAGGCCGGCGTGGCGCACATCCCCGAGGACCGCCAGCTGTGCGGACTCGTGCTCGACTTCACGCTCGCGGAGAACCTCGCCCTGCGCGAGTACCGCCAGGCGCCGATCTCGAACCACGGCGTGCTGTCGGTCAGCGGCATGACGAACCGGGCGAGGGAGCTCCTGAAGGAGTACGACGTGCGCGGCGGCGATCCCGGCACGCTGGCGAGCTCGCTGTCGGGCGGCAACCAGCAGAAGGTGGCGGTGGCGCGCGAGGTGGCGAGCAACCCGAAGCTCCTGATCGCGCACCAGCCCACGCGCGGGCTCGACGTGGGCGCGATCGAGTTCGTGCACCGGCGGCTGCTCGAGGAGCGCGACAAGGGCCGCGGGATCCTGCTCGTGTCGCTCGAGTTCGAGGAGATCCGCGCGCTCGCGGACCGCATCCTCGTGATCTACGAGGGCCAGATCGTGGCCGAGTTCCCGCCGGACGTCTCCGAGGAGGAGCTCGGCGTGGCGATGACCGGCGGCCGCGGAGGCCGGGCGGCGGCGTGAGCGCCACCGAGGAACCCGAGGTCCGCGCCGCCACACCGGCCTCGCGGCTCGCGGGCTACCTCCGCGGCGGCGGCGTGATCGTCCCGCTGCTCACCACGCTGATCGCCTTCCTCGCGGGCGGGCTCGTGATGCTCGTCACGGGCGCCGACCCGATCGAGACCTACCAGGCGATCTGGAAGGGCACCGGCCTCCAGTGGATCTTCCCGTGGACGACGGGCGCCGACCGCGACCTCGCCGCCTCGAACCTGCAGCAGACGCTGATCATCACCACGCCGCTGATCCTCACCGGCCTCGCGGTGGCCTTCGCCTTCCGGGCCGGCCTGTTCAACATCGGCGGCAACGGCCAGTACATCGTCGGCTCGATCGCCGCCGTGTGGGTGGGCTCGTCCTTCGCGGAGATGCCGAGCTTCCTCCACATCGTGCTGGCGATCGTGGCCGCGTGCCTGGCGGGCGCGGTGTGGGCGGGGATCGCCGGCGTGCTGAAGGCGGTGGCGGGCGCCCACGAGGTGATCAGCACGATCATGCTGAACTGGATCGCGCTCTGGATCGGCGTGTGGCTGTTCTCGCTCGGCGGGCCGCTCCAGAACGACGCGCAGAAGTCGATCCCGGTGTCGAACGACGTGGTGGAGGGAGCCAAGCTGCCGGTCTTCTGGGGCGACCCGGTGCTCCAGGGGCTCCACATCGGCATCTTCATTGCGCTGTTCGCGGTGCTCGTGTTCTGGTTCATCCTGAACCGGTCCACGACCGGCTTCGAGGTGCGCGCGGTGGGCTTCAACCCGGAGGCGGCGCGCTACAGCGGGATGAGCGTGGCGAAGAACTACATCCTCGTCATGGCGGTGTGCGGGGTGTTCGCCGGGCTGGCCGGCGGCATCGACGTGCTCGGCTGGCAATTCCGGATCGCCACGAACGACATACAGAAGCTCCAGCTCGGCTTCTTCGGCATCGCCGTCGCGCTGCTCGGCCGGAACACGGCGATCGGAACGGTGGCGGCGGCGCTCCTGTTCGGGGCGCTGCTCAGCGGCACGTCGCAGCGGAACCTCGACCCGACCGTGTTCGAGCCGTCGCTGGCCGAGAACCTCACCTACATCATCCAGGGCCTGATCATCCTGATCGTGAGCGCCGACGTGCTGGTGCTCAGCATGATCAGACGCGGCCGGGGAGTGTTCCGACGAGGTAGTGAGCCCGCCGTAGCGCGGGCGGGCGGGGAGCCGGAGCCGTGAGCGCCTCGACGCTTGCAGCTGCCCGCACGGGTATCTCCGCGCGAACGGCCGCATGGGCCGGCATCTTGCTCGGGATCCTCGCCGCGTACATCGCGCTGCCGCCGATCATGATCCGAACGCCCGTGGTCTCGATTGTGCTCGCCCTGGCGGGCGTCGCGGCGGGCGTCTACGCGGCGCGCGAGGGCGAGCGCAGGCTCGGCAACATCGCCGTCGCGCTCGCGGTGTTGGGCGCGATCCTCGCTGTGATCGCGGTCCAGTCGGGCGAGGACAACCTGGACAAGGTGTTCGTGTGGTCTGCGCTGACGGCGGGGATGCTGCGCTTCGCCACCCCGCTGATCTTCGCCGCGATGGGCGGCATCCTGTCCGAGCGCAGCGGCGTCATCAACATCGGGCTCGAGGGCATGATGCTGATGGGCGCCTTCTTCGGCATCTACGGGTCGGATGTGACCGGCTCGTGGGTGGGCGGGCTCGCGATCGCTGCCCTCGCGGGCGCGGTCACGGGGCTGCTGCACGCCTTCGTGTCCATCTCGCTGCGGGCCGACCAGGTGGTGAGCGGCACGGGCATCAACATCCTCGCGCTCGGCGTGACGGGGTACGTGTTCATCTACCACTACGGCACGCAGGGCACGCCCGCCGAGGTCTCGCGGGTGCCGGACGTGACGCTGCCGGGCGTGGAGGACATCCCGTTCGTCGGCGACGCGATCGGGCACGCCAACCTCCTGACCTGGGCGGCGCTCATCCTCGTGCCACTCCTGACCCTGTTCCTCTTCAGAACGCGGGGCGGGCTGCGGCTCCGGTCGGTCGGCGAGAAGCCGCGGGCCGCCGACACCGTCGGCCTGCCCGTGATCCGGACCCGCTACCTGGCGGTCACCGCGTCCGGCGCGCTGGCCGCCGTCGGCGGCGCGTACCTGTCGATCGCGCTGCTCGGCTCGTTCAACGAGAACATGACCGCCGGCCGCGGCTTCATCGCGCTCGCGGCTGTGATCTTCGGCGGGTGGCGCCCGTGGGGGGCGCTGGCCGGCGCGCTCCTGTTCGGCTTCTCGACGGCGCTCGCCCAGCGGCTGCCGGCCTTCTCCGAGTCCACGGCCGTGCTATTCCAGGCGTTGCCGTATGTCCTGACCCTTGTCGCGGTGGCCGGCGTCATCGGCCGGTCCCGACCGCCCGCCGCAATCGGCGTGCCGTACGTGAAGGAGTAGTTCTTGGTCGTATCCAGGCTAGTCCTCGCCGGCCCCGCGGATGAGCCCACGGGGCGCCTCAGCGACGAGGTCGAGCTCTACCAGCGCACCTACAACACGCTCCTGCGCTCGAGCGGCGAGACGCACCTGCGCGTGCTCGAGCCGGCGCACCGCGCGATGGGGTCGAGCCTCCACCCGCTGGCCGACAGCGACGAGCCCGACCTGGGCGCCTTCATCTACGCGATCAGGCGCATGCCGGACTCGGTGGCCGACCACGCGCAGCTCGTGATCCTCGGACAGGAGCGCGAGGTGTTCGAGCGGAACGGCATCTCGATCGACGGGTGGGCGGAGGTCGACTCCCCCGCGCGCCGGCGGCGCTGGTTCGACGCCGGCGACGGCACGCACGCCGTGCTGATCGCGAGCCCTTCGGACGTCGACGACCTGATTCCCACGCTGGTCGCCTTCCAGATCGAGTGGAACAAGCTGCGCGTGCGCCAGCGCGCCGCGGGCTGGCCGCCCGACCACGACCCCACGAACGAGGAATGCGCGGAGGCGCTGGGCGGGACGGCGGACGACTGGGCGCGCCTGCGCGAGGGGTGGGGCGAGCGCTTCATGCCGCGGCTCCAGCTGATCTCGGACCAGCGCATGAACATGCGCCTGCGCATGCTCGGCGGCACGCAGGTGGGCTTCTCGCGGATGACGCGCCACTGGTGGCGGCCGGTGCACGACACGCTCGCCGAGCAGCAGCTGGTGGACAGGCCGCTCTACTTCGTGAGCTCGAACACCCACAGCCTGGTGAACATCGCGACGGGCGTGGCGCGCGAGCGCGAGGACGTGCTCGTGAAGTTCGTGGAGGAGCTGCCGGAGGACGACATCCTGCGGGAGGAGCTCGACGCGTTCCGTGAGGGGCGCACGGAGGGCTCGTGGGAGAACTTCCTGTACTTCGTGGCGCGCCTCTACTTCGACTCGCACGGCGAGGAGGGGCGCCAGGCACGGCGGCGCTCGGAGGCGGAGTGCGGCGTGTCGCACATCCGCAGCACCACGGCGCTGCGGGTGCCGGCCCAGATCATCCCGTTGTCGAGGCTGAAGCCCGCGCGGATGGACCCGCGGCTCGGCGACGTGGACGCCGAGGCGCTCGCGGCGGCCGATGGGGTGGTGGTGAACATCGACTACCCGCTCGGCCTGGCGGCCTACAACAT
>DASUYU010000284.1:0-3625 GCA_036377235.1 Thermoleophilaceae bacterium | reverse complement strand
CGGCTCCATCAGCGCGAACACCGATATGCCCGCGCGTACCTGCGGGTCCAGGTACGCGTGGGGGCGCCGCCAGTAGGCGTGCAGGAACCCGTCCACGCAGTCGTGGGGAATCGGCACCGGCTCGATCCGCGCGCCGCCGAGCGCCTCCGCCGTGTGCTCGAGCCGGAAGCCGCGGGGCACGAGCCGCTCGAACCCCGGCAGGTACTCGCGCACGAGCCAGGCATCGTGCACGGTCGCGGGATCCCACGTGAACAGGACTACTCGGCGCGCCACGCGCCGCAGCTCCGCGAGCCCGCGGTCGTGGTCCGCCCAGTGATGGTCGCTGAGCACCGCCATCGCGGCGTCGAAGCTCCCGTCCTCGAACGGCAGCTCCTCGGCGACCGCCCGAACCACCGGCGCGGCACCCTCGGGCCGCTGGGCGATCATCACCTCGGACGGCTCGACCGCGACCACGTCGAGGTCCTCCGGCTCATAAGACCCCGCGCCCGCCCCGACGTTCACGACCGTCCGCGCGGGACCGAGTGCCGCGCGAATCCGCGCCGCGATCCGCGGATCGGGCCGCCGGACGGCGGTGTAGGTCTTGCCGATCTCGTCGTAGAGCAGGCGCCGAGCCTAAAGGCCCGCTGGGTGGCGCACGGCGTAGCCCGCTGAGCCGCGGTGGGTGCTCGTCCAGCGGGAGCCGGTCTCGCCGATCGCGCTCGTGTCGAAGCGGCGGTGGTCCACGACCATGTAGGCGTGGCCGGCGTTCGCGTAGATCGTCACGTGGCGGCCGGGACCGGGCAGGCCGTAGCTCATGAAGCCGGTCGAGTCGAGCGGCGTCTTCAGAAGCCCCGCGTAGTGCAGCGCGTACGAGACCGAGCCCGAGCAGTCGTATCCGGAGTCGTGGTAGGTGCCGTGCCCGCCGCCGTACTTGTAGGGCATCGTCGCGATCCGGTTGGCGGCGCGGACGATGCGCGCCACGCGCCCCTGGCCGCCGCCGCCACCGCCGCCCGAGCCCGAGCCGCGGCGCTTCAGCGTGCGGCCTGAGCCGAGGCCCATGGCGCGGCGCGTCTGCGGCCCCACGACGCCGTCGGCCACCAGGCCGTGGCGGCTCTGCCAGCGCTTCACGGCGGCCTCGGTGGCCGGCCCGAACACCCCGTCCGCCGGCACGCCGAGCACTCGCTGGAGCGCTCGCACGCCCCCACCTCTATGCGACCGGTGGTGCCGATGAGTCGTCTGAGCCCGTCCGCTCCGATGGCGCCGTTTCAGGATCGGCCCAGAGCCGAGCCCCATCGCCGCGCGCGTCTGCGGTCCCACGATGCCGTCCGCGACGAGCCCGTGGCGGCGCTGCCAGCGCTTCACGGCGCGCTCGGTAGCCGGGCCGAAGACGCCGTCGGCGGTCACGCCCACCTTCCGCTGGAGCTTGCGGATGTCGGCGCGCTTGCTCGCGGCGTGCGCCTTCACCTCGGCGCCGGCTCCGGCGGGCGCGACCATGGTCATGCCGCCTGCGAGCGCAAGCGCGACAACGACCGACACAGCCTTCCTCTGCACGTCTACGGCACCTTCTGTCGGGTTCCGCCTACGAGGTGAGCTGACGGGCTCGCGCACTTGCGCTACACCCGGGCAGAGCCCGGGCGATTCGCCCCAGCGGCCCGAAGGCCGCATCGGTTCCCCCGTTCGCCCCACCCGGAAGCGGGACGATTCGGCGTCAGGACGCAGCGGTTTCTATCAACATCCGTCGCTTTTTTCCTGCAAGCTGCATGATTTGTTGCAAAATGCCCGCATGAGAGAGCTCGCGCCCGGCATCTGGCACTGGACCGCCCCGCATCCGAACATCGGTGTGGAGGTGAGCTCGTACTGGATCCCCGAGCACAGGCTGCTGCTCGACCCGCTGGCCGTTCCGGACGAGATCGAGGACGTGGACTGCATCCTCCTCACCTGCCGCCACCACGTCCGCGACTCGCTCGAGGCGAGCGAGCGCTTCGACGCCACGATCCAGGCGCCGCGGACCGGGATGCACGAGTTCGGGGACGACACGCCCATCCAGGCGTACAACTTCGGCAGCAAGCTCGTGGGCGGCGCGGTGACCGCCCACCAGGTCGGCGGCCTCAGCCCGGACGAGACCGCGCTCCACATCCCGTCGGTGCGCGCGCTGAGCATCGCCGACGGAGCGATCCGCTACGGCGACGAGCTCCACTTCGTGCCCGATCGGTACATGGACGACCCAGAGAAGGACAAGGCCGACCTGAAGCGCGGCTTCGGCGAGCTGGCCGACCAGATCGACTTCGACGTCCTCCTGCTCGCACACGGCACGCCCTACCCGAGCGGCGGCCGCGACGCCCTCCGCGCGTTCGCGGAGAGCTAGACGAGCTCGAGGAAGACCATCTCGGTCGAATCCGACTTGCGGGGACCGAGCTTCAGGATGCGGGTGTAGCCGCCCTCGCGCTCGGCGTAGCGCGGGGCGATCTCCTCGAACAGCTTGTAGACGACGAACTTGTCCTGGCCCAGGCGGGCCATGGCGAGGCGGCGCGAGTGGTGGTCGCCCTTCTTGGCAAGCGTGATCAGCCGCTCCAGCTCGGGCTTGACGGCCTTGGCCTTCGCCTCCGTCGTCTGGATGCGCTCGTGATCGATCACCTCACGGCAGAGGTTCATGAACAGGGACTTCCGGTGAGCCGAGTCCCTGGAGAGCTTGCCGCGCTGCTTGCCGTGCCTCATGGCCGCCGAACCTTACCCGGCGCGTAGATTCAGCCCGCGCGCGTCGAGGGTCTCCTTGACCTCCTCGATCGACTTGCGGCCGAAGTTCGGAATCGCCGCCAGCTCGGACTCGGACTTCTGCACGAGGTCGCCGACCGTCTGGATGCCGGCACGCTTCAGGCAGTTGTACGAGCGCACGCCCAGCTCGAGCTCCTCGATCAGGATGTCGTCCATCCCGCCCGCGGAGGCGCCGGCCCCGTCGCCCATGCCGTCCGCACCGGCCACCAGCGCGGCGCCCTGGTCACGCAGAGCCTCCACGCGGTCGGCGTCGGTGAAGATCGCCAGGTACTTGATGAGGATCTCGGCGGCCTCACGGAGCGCGGCCTGCGGGTCGAGCGACCCGTCGGTCTCGATGTCGAGCGTGAGCTTGTCGTAGTCCGTCTTCTGACCGACGCGGGCGGCAGCCACGCTGTACGCCACGCGCTTCACCGGCGAGAAGATCGAGTCGATCGGGATCACGCCGATCGGCTGGTCCGGCGTCTTGTTGTCCTCCGCCGGCGAGTAGCCGCGGCCGTGCCCGATCGTGAGGTACATCTCGAGCTTGGTCTTCTTCTCGAGCGTCGCGATGTGCGCCTCGGGGTTGAGGATCTCGACACCCGACGGCAGGTCGATGTCGCCCGCGGTGATGTCGCCGGGGCCGGTCACGACGAGCGGCGCCTCGATCTCGGCCGCGTCGGAGTGCATGCGGCAGACGATCTCCTTGAGGTTGAGGACGATGTCCGTCACGTCCTCCTTGACGCCGTTGATGGTGGAGAACTCGTGCGCGACGCCCTCGATGCGGACGCTGGTGACGGCGGCGCCGGCCAGGGACGACAGCAGCACTCGCCGGAGCGAGTTGCCGAACGTGTAGCCGAATCCGCGGTCGAGCGGCTCGATCGTGAAGGTGCCGCGA
>DASUYU010000283.1:0-4471 GCA_036377235.1 Thermoleophilaceae bacterium | reverse complement strand
TTCTGCGTGGGCTGCTGCTGGGCCCTGATGCTGGTGATGTTCGCCGCCGGAGTGGCGAGCCTCGTCTGGATGGCGCTCCTGACCGCGGTGATGATCCACGAGAAGACCCGCCCGATGGGGGCGAAGGCCGTGCCCGTGACGGGCGTCGCACTACTCGGAGCAGCCTCGATCGTCTTGATGTACTCGGCCTACGCGGCCGGCGCGGTCTGAGCTCCGCCTAGACTTCGGTCCATCGGGGCGTGGCGCAGCCTGGTAGCGCGCCGCCTTTGGGTGGCGGAGGTCCCCCGTTCGAATCGGGGCGCCCCGATTGGGGTAGAGGGCGAGAATCAGATCTCGAGCCGGGATTCCTCCAGGTCCAGCTCGTGCAGTATGCGGTTCATCGCCTCGTTCGAGAGGTCGCCGTCGGCTCGGAGCTTGAGCAGTGCTTCGCGTTGGGCTGAGAGGACGATCTGGACCATCTGCTGGTAGGCGAGTGAGCGGTCCTCGTAGCCGTCGTCCTCGATCTTTCCGGCCTGGGCTGCCAGGCGGCGCTTTCGGTACTGGTACATGGCGCGCATCCGCTCGATCGTCTCGTCGCGGGTCCATTCCTCGGCGCCCAGCAGGTCGATCTGGTCGATCGCGGCCTTGGTCGCCACCAGGCGCGCGCGCAACTCCTCGTTCGCGGCCGTGCCGTCGTCGGTCACGCCGAGACGCCGGATCAGCGCGGGCAGCGTCAGGCCCTGGACGACGAGCGTGAAGAAGATCACCGCGAACGTGAGGAAGATGATCAGGTCGCGCTGCGGGAAGTCGGCGCCCGCGTCGGTCTCGAGCGGGATGGCCAGCGCCACGGCGAGCGACACCGCGCCGCGCATGCCGCTCCAGCCGATCACCAGTCGCCAGGAGGCCCTCGACCGACGCGCGCGCTGGCTCTCCCGCCGGTCAAGCGCCCGGATCAGGTACGGCACCGTGAACAGCCAGAGCAGCCGCGTGAGCACGACCACGCCGCTCACCGCGAGGGCGTAGCCGGCGAGCTCGCCGGTCGAGTAGCCGTGCAGCGCGTCCACCACCATCCGGAGCTGCAGACCGATCAGCACGAACAGGGTGGCGTTCACCAGGAAGTCGAGGATGTCCCAGACGAAGTAGCCCTGGAGCCGGATGCGAGGGGGGATGACCCTCGGCCCGCGGACGCCCATGTATATGCCCGCGGTGACGGTCGCCAGCACGCCCGACAGTCCGAGCGCGTCCGCCGGGACGAACGCGGCGTATCCGGTGAGCAGCGAAATCGTGATGCTCACCTGCGCGTCCGTCGTGCGCTGGCGGATCTCGGCGACTGCCCAGCCCACCACGAGCCCGATCGCGACTCCGCCCACGGCCGCCAGGACGAAGTCGAGCGTCGCGTCCGCGAGCGAGAAGCTGCCCGCCACCACGGCAGTCACGGCGACCCGGTAGGCCACGAGCGCGCTCGCGTCGTTGAAGAGCCCCTCGCCCTCGACGGCGCTCACGATCCGCCGCGGCGCCTCGAGGCGGCGCAGGATCATCGCCCCGGCGAGCGGATCCGTGGGCGACACGATCGCGCCCAGCACGAACGCCGCCTCCCAGGACATGCCGGGGACGAGCGAGTGCGCCGCCCACGCCACCGCGCACATCGTCAGGAGCACGAGCCCGACGGTGGTGAGCGTCATCGCGCGCAGACTCGTTCGGAGGAAGCCGAAGTCGGCGAAGATCGAGGACGAGTGGAGGAGCGGCGGTAGGAAGACCACCAGCACCACCTCGGGGTTCAGCTCCACCCCGGGCAGACCGGGGATGAAGCCCAGCAGCGCGCCGCCGATCACCAGCACGATCGGATACGGGATCGACAGCAGGCGCGCGAGCGCGCTCAGGCCGGCCACTGCGACGAGCAGCCCGGCGAACAGGAGCTCGGCTTCGCCCACGGGCGTATTTTCGCGGTCGCGGCTAGCGCTTGACCCTGAAGGAGGCGCGCGCCTTCGGGCCGACGTTGCCGGCGGCGTCCTTCGGCGCTGCATTCAGCCGGTAGCTGCCGGGGTTGAGCCTCCGGCCGCCCACGCGTCCCTTGAACCTGAGCGAGTTCGCGCCCGCGGCGCCCTGGTGCGTGAAGCTGCCTCGCACTCGCTTGAACAGCCTGCAGCGCCGGCCGGTGCGGTTGAGCCTTGACTCGCTCCGGCACCTACCCCCGTTGACCCGGCCGGGCAGGACGCGCTGGACGGTGAACCTGGTGGTCGCGGCCTCGGAGAGCGTGTAGCTGAGCGTCGTGCCGGTGCGCGGCCTGAAGCTCGACGGCCTGAGCCTGAGGCCGCTGGCCACCGGCTTCGTCACGTCGGCGGGCTGCGCGTCGTCGTTCGTGATCGTCGCCGTGCCGGAGTCGTCGGCGATCGTGGCGTTCGACGGCGCGCTCAGCTTGACCGTGAGCGTCTCGTCCGGCTCGAACGCGGTGTCACCGGACACCGGGACGCTCACGACCTTGCTCTGCTGGCCCGGGTTGAACGTCAGCGTGCCGGAGGTGGTCGTGTAGTCGGCCCCGGCCGTGGCCGTGCCGTCCTGCGTCTGGAACGCGATCGTGACCGTGCTCGGGCTCGGGTTGTCGAGCGTCACGGGGACGTCGACCGTCGCCGTGCCGCTGTTGCCCTCGGCGATCTGCGCGTCCGCCGCCGAGGCGCGTGGCACGCACTGGAATCCGGGCATCGCCGGGTCGCTGTCGACGCCGTTCGTGAGGAACGGCGTGAAGTCGACCTGGCCACCCGGATCCACGATCGACTGGCCGGTACCGCCGGGGTTCGACGCGATCGTCGGGCCCGTCGGGCTGCCCCACCAGTTGAAGCTCGCGCCGAGCGTGCCGGTGAAGGCGCCCGCCGCGGCGTCGATCTCGAGGCCGGCCCCCGCGTTGCCCGTGATGCTGTTACAGCGCGCGGTGACCAGGGTGTTGGCCCCGCCGCCGCCGAAGTCGCCGACGCGGATGCCGCGCGCGCTCCCGTCGGAGATCGAGTTCTCGGTGAGCGTGGCGTTGCTCACGCCGCCGCCCAGGAGCACCTGCGAAGCGAGCGATCCGGTGACCGTGTTGCGGACGAAGTTGCCGAACAGCCAGTTGAACGCCAGGAACCCGTTGCCGTTGCCCGTGAACGTGTTCTCGGTCACGGCCACGGAGCTCGCCGGCTTCGTGGCGTCGGTCGAGCCGAGCAGGACCGCGACGTTCTGGTTGCCGTTGAACTCGTTCTCGTCGATCGTCACGTTGGAGAGCGTGCCGCCGGCCTGGAACTGGTCCGTGTAGATCCCGGTGCCGCTGATCGGTCCGGAGTTGTTGTTGTTGTCGAAGACGTTGTGCTGGATCGTGGTGTTGTCGCTGCCGAGCGACAGGCCCGCGATGTTGTTCCGCACGATGTTGTTGCGCACGATCTCGCTGGTCAGGCCGCCTGTGAGGAAGATGCCGAAGCCCAGGTTGTTCGAATCGGTCTGGTCCTGGACGGTGAAGCCGTCGATCGTGACGGTGCTGGCCGTGACGTTGAACGGGGTGGTCCTCGGGGTGCCCGCGCCGCGGACGATCGACTCGGTGCCCGCGGCGCCGCTGCGGCCGCGCGCGTCGACGCCCGCCTGCGCGCCAAGCAGCGTGAGCGCCTTGTTCACCGTCACCTGCTCGTTGTAGGTCCCCGGGCAGACCTTGATGAAGTCGCCCGCGCTGCTGGCCGTCACCGCCGCCGAGATCGTCGTGAGCGCGCTCCCGGCCCCGCCCGCGTTGCAGTCGAACGGCGTCGCCTGGCCGTCGTCGTCGACCACGCGCAGCACGACGGCCGCCGACGCCGGCTCGGCGGCGAGCAGAAGCGCGGCCATACAGCCGCCGGCTATGAGCGTGCGAGTCCTCATTGGCCAGCGGAGCATGGAGTCAATATCGGACGATTAGGATCGCCCCCCAAGGGCATGACGGAGACCGCACAGGAGCCGCGACCAAGCGGGCGGATCAAGCCGGTCTTGCTCGCCGCGGCGATGGCGTTTCTGGCTCTCAATGTCTGGACGGGGAGCCCGCTGCTCGCCGTCTGGCTCGGCTCCCGGGTGCAGGGTGAGGAGAGCCAGCCGTCGATGGCCGCCTACGCGGTGGTGATCGGCTCGCTGATCTTCTTCAGCTGGGGCCTCTACCAGCTGCTCAAGCTGACGATGTCGGCCTACCAGGAGGCCACCGGCACCACTCCGACGGTCCGCTCGCACGCCCCGTGGCTCCGCAGCATGCGTGGCGAGCGGCCGGACTACCCGGGCCACCAGGCGCGCATATCCGGCGCCGAGCGCGTGGTGGTCGTGACCGTGCTGATCGCCGCCGCCGCCTTCGAGATCTGGTTCTTCTTCTTCAGCGGCTCGTCGATTGGCGGCGGCGGCGGACGCTGACCTACCCTGTGCAGGTACACCCGCCCCGGTAGCTCAGCTGGATAGAGCAGCGGCCTTCTAAGCCGCGGGTCGCAGGTTCGAGTCCTGCCCGGGGCGCTCCGCCGTT
>DASUYU010000282.1:0-4566 GCA_036377235.1 Thermoleophilaceae bacterium | reverse complement strand
ATGGCCCGATGAAGCCCCGGCAACCACTCGGCGAGCAGTCGCTCGCAGGGAAAGGTGCCAATTCCATCGAGATGTGACAGGGCGCCTGGACAAGGCCTCTGCCACAGCACCGGCGGAGGCTTTCAACGTTGAAAGGGGCTTCAAATGCCTGTCCAGGCGCTTCAATGCAAGGAATGTGACGCGACCTACCCGCTCGACGCGCGCTACGTGTGCGAGCAGTGCTTCGGTCCGCTCGAGGTGGCCTATGACCACAGCGGGATCGACCCCGCCGAGGCGAAGAGAAAGATCCAGGCCGGGCCGCAGACGATCTGGCGCTACGCCGACTTCCTGCCGTTCACGGGCCAGCCGGCCGCTGGCCTGCCCGTAGGCCTCACGCCGCTCCAGCGGGCGCCGCGGCTCGCCGAGGCGCTGGGCGTGGGGGAGGTGTTCGTGAAGAACGACACCGCCAACCCCACTCACTCGTTCAAGGACCGCGTGGTGGCCGTCGCGCTGGCGAAGGCGCGCGAGCTCGGCTACGAGGTCGTGGCCTGTGCCTCGACCGGCAACCTGGCGAACGCCGTGGCGGCGCACTCCGCGGCCGCGGGGCTCGAGTCGTACGTGTTCATCCCGTCGGACCTCGAGGAGCAGAAGGTGCTCGCCACGGGCGTGTACGGCACGCATCTCGTGGCGGTGCGCGGCTCCTACGACGACGTGAACAGGCTCTGCACCGAGATCTCCGGCGACCGCGACTGGGCGTTCGTGAACGTGAACCTGCGCCCGTACTACTCGCAGGGGTCGAAGACGATCGCGTTCGAGATCGCCGAGCAGCTCGGGTTCGAGCTCCCGGACCACATCGTGGCCCCCATCGCGTCCGGCTCGCTGTTCACGAAGATCGCGCGCGGGTTCGAGGAGTGGCTCGACGTGGGCCTCCTGTCGGGGTCGCTCCCCGCGTTCCACGGCGCCCAGGCGGCCGGCTGCTCGCCGGTGGCGAGCGCGTTCGAGGACGGCAAGGACTTCTGCCGGCCGGTGAAGCCGGACACCATCGCCAAGTCGCTCGCGATCGGGAATCCGGCCGACGGTCCGTACGCGCTGGACCTGGCGCGGCGCTCGTCCGGGTCGATCGACTCGGTGACCGACGACGAGATCCGCGAGGGCATTCGCCTGCTGGCCCAGACGGCGGGCATCTTCACGGAGACCGCCGGCGGCGTGACCACGGCTGTCCTGAAGAAGCTCGCCGAGCGCGGCGACCTCGGGACGGACGACCGGGTGGTCTGCGTGATCACGGGGGACGGGCTGAAGACGCTCGACGCGGTGCGCGGCACGTTCACCCCGTACGAGATCGAGGCGTCGGTCGATTCCTTCGAGGACGCGCTTGCCGGAGACGCCGTCGGCGCTGTGTAATCTGGCGGTCCAAATGGCGGTCACGGTCAAGATCCCTACGCAGCTGCGGAGCGTCACGGGCGGCGACGCGGAGACGGCGGTGGACGGCGCGACCACGGTCGGCGACGTGCTCGACGGCCTCTACGACCGCTACGACGGCCTGCGCGACCGGATCGCCGTGGACGGTGACCTGCGCCGCTTCGTGAACGTCTACGTGGGCGGCGAGGACATCCGGTTCCTCGACGGTCTGGACACGGCCGTCGAGGACGGCGACGAGGTCACGATCCTCCCGGCCGTCGCCGGCGGCAGCTGACCAGCTTCGTCACCGGCGCACAGGGCGTGATCGGGTGCGCCCTCGTGGAGCGTCTCCTCGCGCGCGGGGACGACGTGGTGGTGCTGAGCCGCTCGGACCTGGTCGGGTCGCGGTTCGACACGGAGGGGCTGCGGGAGCGGTGCGTGCTCGTGGAGGGCGATCTCACCTCCCTGGGACCCGCGTTCGCCGAGCATCGGCCGGCCGTGGTGTACCACCTCGCCGCGCAGACGCAGGTGGGCGCCGCGTACCGGGACCCGCTCGAGACCTGGGAGACGAACGTGCGCGGCACGTACCTCCTCATGGAGGCGGTGCGCCGGCACGACCCGTCTGTCCAGGTGGTGGTGGCCTCCTCGGACAAGGCCTACGGCTCGCACGAGGAGCTGCCGTACCGCGAGGACTTCGCGCTCAAGCCCTCGTACCCCTATGACGTGTCGAAGGCCGCGACCGACATGATCGCCCGGTCGTACGCGGTCACGTACGACATGCCCGTGGCCGTGACGCGGCTGGCGAACGTGTACGGGCCGGGGGACGTGAACTGGGCGCGGCTCGTGCCCGACACGGCGCGGGCGCTGCTGCGCGGCGAGCGGCCGGTGATCCGCTCGGACGGGACGCCCGAGCGCGACTACCTCTACGTGGAGGACGCCGCGGACGCGTACCTGGCCGTGGCCGGCTCGCTCTCCGAGCGGGCGAACTGGGGCCGCGCGTGGAACGCCGGATGGGGAGAGCCGCACTCGGTGCTGGAGGTGGTGGAGCGGCTGGTCGCGATCTCGGGCCGCGACCTCGAGCCCGACATCCAGGGCACCGGCGTGCCGGAGGCGGAGATCGACCGCCAGTTCCTCGACTCGACGGCGATCCGCGAAGAGCTCGGCTGGGCCCCGAAATGGGACCTGGACAGCGGCCTGCGAGCGGCCTGGGACTGGTACGAGCGGACGCTGTCGGGCTAGCGCCGGCTGCTATCCGGCCGGGCAACCCTGTAGCACTAAGGAATGTTCTCGACCGCTGTCGCCGTCGTGTCGATCCTGGTGCTGGTCTTGCCCGGATTCGTTATCGCGGATCTTCAGCGTCGGAAGCGGGCTTCGGTCACCGCCGGGTCCGACTGGGACCTCGTCTTGAGGGCATTGTCATATTCGCTGATCCTGCACCTCGCGGTGGCACCGTGGACGCGATCCCTGGTGCTGCGAGTCCAGGACGGCGACTGGCAGGACCACCTGAGCGCGTTGATGGTGTACGGCGCCGTCGTGCTCGTCGTCGCTCCCGCACTCATAGGTCTGGGGCTTAGCGAGCTCCTGCTCCGTGCCGAGCGTTCGGGCGAGCTCAAGTGGTGGCATTACGCCCTCGGTGGGCGCGACGCGCGGCACGCTTGGGACTTCATCCTCCAGCGGCTCGAGGCCGAGGGGCGCTGGATCGTCGTGAAGTTGAAAAGCGGACCGGCGGTGGGTGGAAAGCTTGGCCGAGGCTCGTGGGCGTCTCAGTCGCCGGCGGTTGGCGGTCATGACATCTGGATTCAGGAGATCTGGACGATCGACTCGGCCGGGCGGCCGGCGGTTCGGATCGAGCCCCCGCAAGGAATGTGGGCCGCGCGGGATGAGATCGAGTCCTTGTTCGTGATCGAGCCTCCCGCCGTACAATCGTCGTGATGCCACAACGGAACATCAAGGAGGGCGGGTACCAGCCGGCGAAGGACCCGCCTCCCCTGCAGAACGGTCCAGTACCGCCGGAGGCGGTTAATCCGATCACAGGCCACCCTGCGCAGGCTCCGCCAGGTCCGCCCGAGCGCTCGGAAGAAAGAGACGCTCAGGCCGGGTCTCACACCGACATCGCGCACGGCTGACGCTGTCGGGCTAGCGCGAGTCGCCCAGCTCGGTGATGGCCGCCACGGCGACCATCTCCGGCGTGATGTCCACGGGCAGGCGGGCGGCGTCCTTCGCCTCGATCAGGGTGACCGCCGCGGCGTGGAGGCGGCGACCGGTCTCGATGGCGGCGCGCTCGAGCAGCTGCTCGCGCTCCTCCTCGGGAAGGCTGGCGAGGTGGGCGCGGGCCATGGCGTCGCCGCCGTCGGGCGACGCCTCGATGCCGTCGACCACCGCGTCCTCGGCGGCCGGAGCGAGGTCACCGAGCGCGACATGCCGGACCATGAACTCGCCGAACGCCGCCGACGATTCCGAGTTCAGCACCTCGCCCATCAATTCGGTGAGCTCCGACACGGTTTTATTCCTACACCTCGGCCCGCCCCGGATCAAGGCGACCGGCCACAGGGAATCGCGCGCCGGCCGCTAGCGGGCGCATTCGATGCAGAGGACGCTCTCGGGCGCGGCCTCGAGCCGGGCCGGGGCGATCGGGCCGCCGCACCTGTCGCACCGCCCGTAGCTGCCCTCCTCGAGCTTCGCGAGGGCGCGTTCCAGCTTCTCCTCGGTCACCAGCAGGCTGTTGCCGACGCCGATGTCGTTGCGCCGGCTGATCGCCTCGTTGGTGCCGTCGCCGATCCGCTTGCCGAAGCCGATGCCCGCCCCGGCCTCGGGCGGCTTGGCGAACTCGGCCAGCCGAGCGCGAACCTCCTCGAGGTGCGCGCGAAGAAGCTGCTCGATGTCCGCCTGCTGCCGGGCCACAAGCCGAGGTTACGCCAGGGACCACAGCCGCCACGGGCCGGGCACGCCCTTCAGGTCGTGCTCTCCGCGGTCCTCGAACTCCAGACCCGAGCCGGCCACCAGGTCCTTCACCGTCTGGGACACGAGCACCTCGCCCGCGCCCGCCTGCGCGCCCACGCGCGCGCCGATGTTCACCGCGATCCCGGTGATGTCGTCGCCCGCCAGCTCGACCTCGCCCGTGTGGAGTCCGGAGCGCACCTCGAGGCCCATCGGGCGCACGGCCTCGCGCAGCTCGCGCGCGCAGCGGAT
>DASUYU010000281.1:0-5114 GCA_036377235.1 Thermoleophilaceae bacterium | reverse complement strand
GACATCCCCTCGAGCTCGCGCATGACGAGCACGCGCGTGTGCACGTCGGACAGCTCGTCGAAGGCACCCTGCAGATGTGTCAGCCGCTCCTTCGTGATGAGCGCCGAGTCGGGCCCGCCGTCGACCCCCACGAGCCGGGTGCGGTCCGACGGGCGCAGGCCGTCGTCCGCGTCCATGGACACCTCGACCGCGTGGCTGCGGCGGCGGTGCGCGTCGATCGCCGCGTTGCGGGCGATCTGGTAGATCCACGGCTTGAAGTTGATCTCCGAGTCCGTGGCGCGCATGCGGCGAAGGGCCGACATGAACGCCTCCTGGGCCACGTCCTCGCAGCCCGCGGCGTCGTGCAGCATCCGGCACACGAAGGCCGAGATGCGCGGGAAATACCGCTGGTAGAGGACCTCGAACGCTCCGTCGTCGCCCGCGCGAACGGCGCCGACGAGGTCAGCGTCGGTGGCCTCGGTACCTGCTGTGGCGATCAAAGGTGCATCCCTGCAGGGGTCTCCTACGTCCCGCGTACGTACCCGTAAGGCGGAAATTCTAAATATCGTCCCGCACAAGTGGCGCAGTTGACGGAAGTCATCTCATACCTCGACGGGTTGCTTGCGATCGGGGAATTCAGGGACTACGGCCCGAATGGGCTACAGGTCCCGGGGGCCGACGAGGTTAGCCGCGTGGTCACGGGTGTGTCGGCGAATCTCGAGCTGTTCGAGGGCGCGGCCGACCGGGAGGCGCAGCTCGTGGTGGCCCATCACGGCCTGTTCTGGGACTTCCACCCCCGCTCCGTGACCCCCGCGATGAAGCAGAGGCTGCGCATCCTCTTCGACCGCGACATGTCGCTGGCCGGCTACCACCTGCCACTCGACGCGCACCCCGAGGTGGGCAACAACGCCCTGATCTGCGCGGCGCTCGGGCTCGAGCGCGCCGAGCCGTTCGGCGAGCACCGCGGGCAGACGGTCGGCTTCGTGGGGCGCTCGGCCGAGGGCATCGCGTTCGACGACCTCCGCGGCCGGTGCGCTCGGGCCTTCGGCCAGGAGCCGTTCGTCTGGGACACGGGCCCGGAGACCGTGCACAGCGTGGGCGTCGTGTCGGGCGCCGCGGCGTCGAGCTTCGGCGAGGCGATCGCCACGGGGCTCGACGCCTTCCTCACCGGGGAGCCAGCTGAGCACGTCATGGCCGACGCGCGCGAGAGCGGTACGCATTTCATCGCCGGCGGCCACTACGCCACCGAGACGTTCGGCGTGCGCCGGCTCGGGGAGCTGCTCGAGGCGGAATTCGGTGTCGAGCACCACTTCCTGGAGGTTCCGAACCCGATCTGAGGCCGCAAATTGCGGAGAGTTGCTTGCGCCGACCGGCACAACCGATACCCTCAGGGACACGCTCTGCAAGCGACGAGGAGGACAGAGGTACATGGCGATCCACCTGACGCCCACCGAGCTCGGCCGCGAGGCTGGCATGCACCGGAGAGAGGTCATCTCGCGGTGTATGGAGATGGGCGTACCGATCTTCCAGGGACGGATCGACAAGACGCTCTTCCTGTGCAGCCTCAAGGAGGCCAACCAGAAGCGGGAGCTCGCCAAGGCGTAGCTCTGGGAGTGTCTTAGACTCCCGCGAATGGAAGCAGTCACGGCCGGTGCTACCGGCGCTCAGGGCACCGGCTCTAAAACGATCGCCGACCTGCTGCCGCTCGCCGTTCGCAAGTACGGCGACAAGCCGGCGCAGCGCTACAAGTCCGGCGACGAGTGGGTCGACGGCACGTACGGCGAGCTGGGCGAGGTCGTCAGGGAGGTCTCGCTCGGCCTGATCGACCTCGGCCTCGAGCCGGGCGACAAGGTTTCGATCCTTGCCCACACCCGGCCCGAGTGGACGCACGCGTGCTTCGGGATCCTCACCGCCGCCGGCACCCTGGTGACGATCTACCAGACGAACTCGCCGGCCGAGTGCCAGTACGTGCTGGAGCACTCGGACTCGAAGGGCGTGTTCTGTGAGGACGCGAGCCAGCTCGACAAGATCCGTGAGATCGAGGACAGGTGCCCGAGCCTCGAGCACGTGATCGTGATGGACCCCGAGGGCGCCGATCTTGGCGACGCGCTTTCGCTCGAGCAGCTGCGCGAGCGCGGCCGCGGCCGTGACGAGTCCGAGTGGGAGGCGCGCTGGTCGGCCGTCTCGCCGGAGGATGATTGCCTCTACATCTACACGTCGGGCACGACCGGGCCGCCCAAGGGCTGCGTGCTCACGCACGCGAACTACCGCGCCATCACCGACGCCGTCGTGGCGGATGCCACGCTCGACGAGGGCGACACCGCGTACCTATTCCTGCCGCTCGCGCACGCCTTCGCGATCCTGATCCAGTTCGCGGCCTTCGACCTCGGCGCCGTGCTCGCCTACTGGTCGCGCGACCCGAAGATGATCATCGCGGACATCACGCAGGTGAACCCGAGCTTCTTCCCGTCGGTCCCGCGGATGTTCGAGAAGATCTACACGCTCGCCACCGCGAACATCCCGGACCAGGAGGGGATGAGGAAGGCGGTCGAGGTCGGCATGAAGGTGCGCACCATGCGCGACGCCGGCGAGCAGGTCCCCGAGGAGCTGCAGGCGGCCTTCGACAAGGCGGAGGAGTCGCTCTTCAAGAACGTCCGCGGGCTGTTCGGCACGAACATCCGCGAGTGCGTCACGGGCGCCGCGCCGATCGCGCCGGAGATCCTCGAGTTCTTCTACGCGTGCGGCGTGCCGGTGATGGAGGGCTATGGCATGACCGAGACCTCCACCAGCGCGACGGTGAACCAGCCGAAGCCCGGCGGGTTCAGGTTCGGCTCGGTGGGCAAGGCCCAGCAGGGCGTGGAGGTCCGGATCGGCGACGACGGCGAGGTGCTGATCAAGGGCCCGAACATCTTCCAGGGCTACTACAAGAACGAGGAGGCCACGAGGGAGACGCTCGAGGACGGCTGGCTCCACACCGGCGACCTCGGCAGGCTGGACGAGGACGGCTTCCTGTACATCACCGGCCGCAAGAAGGACATCATCATCACGGCGGGCGGCAAGAACATCACGCCGGCCAACCTGGAGAACGGGCTGAAGCAGAACCGCTGGATCTCGCAGGCGGTGGTGATCGGCGACAGGCGTCCGTACCTGATCGCGCTGATCACGCTCGACCCGGAGGAGGCGGGTGCGCTCGCCGAGCAGGTGGGAGCGGACGACCCGTCGCTGCCGGCGCTCGCGCAGAACGAGGCCGTGCGCGCGGAGGTCCAGAAGGCGGTCGACGAGGTGAACTCGCATGTCGGGCCGGTCGAGCAGATCAAGCGGTTCGAGATCCTCGACCACGACCTCTCCCAGGAGACCGGCGAGCTCACGCCGACGCTCAAGGTCAAGCGGAACGTCGTCCACGAGAAGTTCGCGGACCTCGTCGACCGCGTCTACGCCCAGCCGCGCTAGCTAGCCTCTTTTCGGTTGGCCTCGAACGATCCAACCGACACCGGAGGACTCTTCATCGGGCGCCGTCCCGGCACGGCGCCGGCGCGCTACCGCGAGGTCGAGCCGAGCTCCGAGCGCCGCAAGCGGGCCGACGGGCTGCTCGCCCACGCCCTGCTCGCGATCGAGCTCGTGCTGTGCCTGTCGCTGTTCGGGCCACAGCCGCTCGCCTGGTTCTGGATCGGTTCGCAGGTGCAGTACCAGACCGGGTACGTGACCGCGGGGATCGGCACCATCCTGCTCGGCTGCCTCGCCTCGCTGATGCTCACGATGGCGCTGGGAAAGCGCGTCGACCATGCGTGGAAGCTGGTCCGGCGCGCCGCCGGCCACCGGCAGGAGCGCGGCGCGCTCGAGCGTATCTTCGCCGCCAGCGTGGGGATCGCGCTGATCGTGTTCACGTTCTGGTTCTTCGTGATACAGGGGCCCGGGCCGACCCTCGCCCCCGCGACCTAGCGTGGGCTTTCGGGACTACTACCGCCAGTTCGACGACATCGACGAAGCGGCCCTGAACCTGGAGCGCCGCGAGCGGCGCCGGCAGGAGAAGGCCGCGGCACTCGCGCGCGCCCCCGACATCGACCTGTCCGGCACCGAGTGGCCGGATCTGCCGCACTCGGAGATCGTGAACGCGGCGATCGCCCGGGCGCGCGGCTTCGTCCAGCGCTACCCGGACCGTCACGCCACCTCGGTGCGACGCCTATTGGCGGACCGGCACGGCCTGTCCCCCGACCAGATAGCGCTTGGGAACGGCGCGGCCGAGCTGCTCCACTCGGCCGCCCTCGCACTCCTGTCCGAGGGCGACGAGCTCGTCACGCCGTGGCCCTCGTACCCGCTGTATCCGCTGATGGCTGCCCACGCCGGCGCGACGCCGGTGTCCGTGGAGGACGGCGACATCCCCGCGGCCGTCACCGACCGCACCAAGGCGATCGTCATCTGCAACCCGAACGACCCAACCGGGTCCTACCTGTCCTCCTCCGAGCTGCGCGAGCTCCTCGACTCGCTTCCCGAGCACGTGGGCGTCCTCCTCGACGAGGCGCTCGTGCACTTCCAGAGCACCGAGGACGTGGATGCCTGCCTGCGGCTGGTCGAGGAGTTCCCGCGGCTGCTCGTCGTGCGGACCTTTTCGAAGATCTACGGCCTCTCCGGGCTGCGCGCCGGCTACGCGGTGAGCTCCGACTCCCACCTGCTGGCGGCCGTGGCACCGGTGCTGGGCATCAACGCCCTGACCCAGGCCGCGGTGGAGTACGCCCTCCGAACCGGCGACCCGGAGATCGAGCGCCGCCGCGCCGCCGTGGCGCGCGAGCGCGAGGTCCTGACCGACCAGCTCCGCGAGCTGGGCGTCGACGTGACCGAGAGCCAGGCGAACTTCCTCTGGATCCGGGTCCGCGACATGAGCGGCGACCAGCTGGCGAACGCCCTCCGAAAGCAGGGCGTCATCGTGGCCCCCGGCGGCCCCCTGGGCGAGGACCACCACATCCGCGCCGCGATCCGCGACGAACCCGCAACGAACCGCCTGCTCCGCGCAATAGAAAACGCGCTCTAGGCGCGCCCGCCGCAACAAACCCTCAACCACCCTCCGAAAAGGGTCAGACCCCTTACGCCTCGGGCTAGGCCTGGCCGCTCTGGCGGAGCAGGGCGCCTGTCGTCTGCTC
>DASUYU010000280.1:0-10953 GCA_036377235.1 Thermoleophilaceae bacterium | reverse complement strand
GGCACCAACGCCGTGAACGCCGACGCCAAGCGGATCAGGGTGGGCGATCCCGCCTCACGGTTGAGCGGCCACGCGCGCTCGCTCGGGGGCGGGCTGTTCGTGCGGTCCGCCGGGCCGGGCAAGCGATTCGTGTACGGCGCGCGGAAGGGCCGCGTCCGGTTCGTCGGCCTTGCGACGAGGGTCGCCTCGAAGAACCGGGCGACCCTCCGCCGCTACGTCAGGCTCGCGAAGCTGCGCTGAGCCCCGCGCACCGCCGGCTCAGTGCCGGTGCCTGACCGAGACGAGCTCGGAGTGCTCCTTGCTCTTCGTGACCGCGTCCTCCTGGATCACGCCGATCCCGCGCGCGTACCACTTCTTCTCGAACTGCCTGTCGATCGTGCTGAACTCGCGCGTGAGCAGCGTGCGCTTGAAGGTGCGGAAGGGCGTGGCCACGCGGCCGCCCGGGCCGAGCACCTTCGCCTGGTCCACCGCGTGGCCGGGCGAGTACTCCTGCCGGTACGCATCGCCGCGACGCGGGTGGGCGAGCATGATCACGCCCGGCTTGCCGTTGCCGACGCCGGCCGTCCACGACCCGTCGTTTCGCACCCAGTGGCCGTGCTCCCAGTCGAAGGAGTTCTCGCCCATGTACCAGACGTTGCCGTCGTTGTCCTGGGCGTACCAGTCGAACGTGCGCTCCTCGGGCTTGCCTGCCGCCCAGACCTTGTCGAGGACGACGGTGGCGTCGATGCCCATGATGCGCTTCTTCCGATGGGTCACCCGCACGATGTTCAGCTCGCGCGTCTTCCCGTCGTCGCCGACGCCCCTGAACGTGAACACCGTGCCCGGCTTCAGCGGGAGCAGGGGGTTGTCGATCGGGCCGCCGAAGTCGGCGGGATCGATGTCCGGGTTGTACGGCGTCTTGACCGGAGCGGGGTTGTGCGCGGCAACGGCCAGGCCGGCCGTGCCAACCGCGACCAGTAGGACTATGGGTGTGGTTCGCTTCAGCATCGAGTCGGAACGTACCCACGGAGAATGAGAGCGCGATGAGCCGTGTGTGGATAGATCACGTGATCTACGCGGTGGACGACCTGGACGCCGCCGGCGCCACGCTGTTCGACCGCGAGGGCCTTGCATCCGTGCCGGGCGGCCGGCACGGCGGGTGGGGCACCGCGAACCGGATCGTGCCGCTGGGGGAGACCTACCTCGAGCTGATCGCGGTCGTGGACGTGGAGGAGGCGGAGGGATCCGAGTTCGGCCGCGCCGTGCGGCGGGCGCTCACCGAGGACCACCCGCTGGTGGGCTGGGTGGTGGCCACCGACGACATCGAGGCGGTGGCGAAGCGGCTGGACCTGGAGGTGGAGGAAAAGTCGCGCGAGGCGGCCGACGGCTCGACGCTCAGCTGGCGGCTCGCCGGACTCGAGCGGGCGACGAAGTCGGGCGCCCTGCCGTTCTACGTGCAGTGGGACGTGCCGCCGGAGCAGCACCCCGGCGCAGCCGAGGTCCGGCACGAGGCCGACCCCCGCGGAATCGCTTGGGTCGAGGTGTGCGCGGACAAGCCGGACGAGGTGCGCGACTGGCTCGGCGACGACGCCAACGACCTCCCGGTCCGGATCACGGACGGCGATCCCGCCCTGGCGGCCGCCGCGATCGACACGGACGGCGGCGAGATCGTCCTCCGATAGGACCGATTAGTTTCGGTGCGATCCTCGTCGTAGGAGGCATGAACGACGAGATAGAAGACGGCGGGTTCGTACGAGAGGTCGAACGCCACCGCCGCGAGCTGCAGCTGCACTGCTACCGCATGCTCGGGAACCTCGAGGAGTCCGAGGACATGGTGCAGGAGACGATGCTTCGCGCCTGGCGGAGACGCGCAACCTTCGAGGGCCGCGCCTCGCTGCGGGCATGGCTGTACCGGATCGCCACGAACGCCTGCCTGGATGCGCTGAGACGGTCGCCTCGTCGCGCCGGCGAGCACAGGTCGATCCCATGGCTCCAGCCAATCCCGGACGAGCTGTTGGAGGAGGCGGCGGCGAGCGACGCCCAGCCGGACGCCGCGGTCGTCGCCCGCGAGACGATCGAGCTCGCGTTCCTCGTCGCGATCCAGCACCTGCCCCCCAGGCAGCGGGCCGCTCTGATCCTGCGCGACGTACTCGGATGGTCGGCCAGGGAGACCGCCTCTCTGTTGGAGACGAGCGTCGCATCGGCAAACAGCGCCCTGCAGCGCGCTCGGGCGACGCTCCACGAGCAGCTCCCAGCCGAGCGCGCCGAGTGGGCGTCCGCGGCGGCAGCGAGCGAGGAGGAGCGCGCGCTCCTGCAGCGCTACATGGACGCGCACGAGCGGGCGGACAGCGAGGCGGTCATCGAGATGTTGCACGAGCAGGTGCGCTTCACGATGCCGCCCGAGCCCACGCTGTACGACGGGCGCGACGCCGTCGCCGAGTTCTTCCGTGACGCATTCGGGCCCGGCGCGCCCGGCGACTTCCGGCTCGTGCCGACCCGCGCGAACCGGCAGCTCGCCGCGGCGAACTACGTTCGCCGTCCGGGCGATCGCCACTTCCGGGCCGTGTCCCTCGACGTGCTGCGCTTCCAGGATGGCCGACTCGCCGAGATCACCACGTTCGAGCCCAGGCTGTTCCCCGCGTTCGGCCTACCGGAGAAGCTCTGATGGCCGGGCGACGCGAGTGGACGGCGCTCGCCGTCCTCGCGCTTCCATGCCTCCTGATCTCGATGGACGCGAGCGTGCTGGAGCTCGCGGTGCCCGTGATCAGCCGGGATCTCGAGCCGAGCAGCACCGAGCTGCTCTGGATCATGGACATCTACGGCTTCCTGCTCGCCGGCTCGCTCATCACCATGGGCGCGCTCGGAGACAGGATCGGGCGGCGCCGCCTGCTCCTGACCGGCGCTGCGGCATTCGGTGGGGCGTCGATCCTCGCAGCCGCCTCTACGAGCGCACCGATGCTGATCGCCGCACGCGCGTTGCTCGGCGTGGCCGGGGCGACTCTGATGCCGTCCACGCTCTCCCTGATCCGCGTCATCTTCGAGGATCCCCAGGAGCGCACGCGCGCGATCGGCCTGTGGGCACTCAGCCTCTCCGCCGGAGGCGCGATCGGCCCGCTGCTCGGCGGCGCGATGCTTCAGGCCTTCTGGTGGGGCTCGGTGTTCCTGCTCGCGGTGCCGGTGATGTTGCTGCTCCTCGCTGTGGGCCCGCGGCTCCTCCCCGAGCATCGCGATCGGGATGCGCGGCCGCTCGATCTCGCGAGCGCCGCGCTGTCCCTGGTGGCGATCCTGGCTCTCATCTACGGCATCAAGCAACTCGCCACCGGCGGGTGGGGCGGAGCGGCGCTCGTCCCCATCGGCACCGGGCTCGCCGTCGGCGCCCTGTTCGTCCGTAGGCAGCTGACGCTGTCCGATCCGCTCCTCGACCTGCGCCTCTTCAGGGCGCCCGAGTTCGACGTGTCGCTTGCGTCCAACCTCGCCGGCTTCCTGGTGGTCTTCGGCGCCGGTCTGTTCATGACCCAGTACCTCCAGCTGGTGCTCGGGATGGAGCCGCTCGAGGCGGGTCTCTGGATGCTGCCGCTGTTCACCGGCTTCATGCTCGGGTCGGTCGTTACTCCGAGCTTGGCGCGCTCGGCCCCGCCGAGGCGAGTCGTGGCCGGAGGGATGGCCCTCGCCGCCGCCGGGCTCGCGGTGATGGCGCAGGTCGACGGCAGCGGCGGGCTGGCGCTGCTCGTGGGCGGATCGGTGGTGATGTCGCTCGGCCTGTCACCCGTATTCACGCTGGCGACGGACATGATCGTGAGCGCGGCGCCGGCGGAGCGCGCGGGTGCGGCGGCGGCGATCGGCGAGACGAGCACGGAGCTGGGCGGAGCGCTCGGCATCGCCGTGCTCGGCAGCATCGGCACGGCCGTGTACCGGAACGACGTCGCGGACGCCCTGCCGGACGGGCTCATTACAGGCGCGGCCGCCTCCGCCCACGACACGCTCGGCGGCGCGGTCGCGGTGGCGGATCGGCTGCCGGCGAACACCCTGGACGCCGCGAACGCCGCTTTTGCCCACGGCCTCGAGGTCGCCGCGCTCGCGGCCGCCGCGCTGCTCCTCGGTATGACGGCGATAGCTCTGCGGATCCTTCGGCCGGCCAGCCGCGTCAGCCGCGATGAGGCACCGGCTCGAGCACCACGTGCTCGAGCCACCGACCGAACAGGTTGCGCGCCAGTGGAACCGTGACCTCCACGTGGTCGGCCACGTCGGCCAGCAGCCGGTCGAGCGCGCCCGGGCCGAGCGTCGCCTCGAGGCTGTTGGCGTAGGCCGGCACGTCGGCCCATTCGGTCGCCAGCTCGAGCGGGACCTCGATGTGGAACTGCAGGCCGTATGAGCGGCCCACCCGGAATGCCTGATGCGGGTAGGCGGGTGAGCTGGCCAGCAGCGTGGCGCCCTCGGGGAGGTCGAAGGTGTCGCCGTGCCACTGGAGGGTGGGGAAGGAGGCCGGCGCGTCGCGGAACACGGGATCCTCGGCCGCTTCCGCGGTCAGGTGAACGGGCAGCAGGCCGACCTCGGGCCGCTCGCCCGGGTACACGCGCGCGCCGAGCGCGGAGGCGAGGAGCTGCGCGCCGAGGCACACGCCCCACACCGGAACGTCGCCTGCCACGGCCTCGCGCAGCGCCCGCTTCTCGTCCACGAGCCAGGGATGGTCGGCCTCGTCGTAGGCGCCCATCGGCCCGCCCATCACCACGATCGCCGGGAACTCGCGCCAGTCCGGGAGCGGGTCGCCCTCGTCCAGCTCGACGCGCGTCACCTCGAGCCCGCGCGAGCGCAGCTCGTCCTCGAACGCCCCCGGCGGCTCGCAGGCGATGTGCTGGAGGACGAGGAGCGACGAGCTCAAACCAGCGCGACCCTACCGCCGCGAGTGCCAGTACGCCACGGCCGCGACGGGGCGCTCCGCCAGGACAGTGCCGTGGGCGTCGTACGCCGTGATCGTCCCGGGCGTCATGAGGTCACCCTGGCGCTCCGTCGGCACCGCGTAGTCGAAGCGGTCTCCGCGCGGCTCGAACGTCACCGTCTTCCCGTCGGGATAGCGCAGCGTCAGATGATCGACGCCGTGCACGTACAGCGCGCCGCGTACCCGCAGGACGAGCGTGAGGTCGGACTCCGTGCTCACCGTGTCCAGCTCGATCGGATCGTGCGGGCGCTCGGCCTCCGTCGGCGGGGTGATCGCGTCGGCCGGGATCACCGCCTGGGCGAGCGACGCGCCGTCGTGGCCGCGCGCCACCAGGAGCAGGCCGTGCCGGTGCACCGCCCTCAGGTGGCCGGCCGGGACGTCGGCCACGTAGAACCCGCGCTCGCCGACGGAGACGGAGTCCGGGCCGCCGTCGGGGTACACGAGCTCGACCGCCGCGGCGCCCGGCTTCGACACCCCGCCGGAGACCGTCACGGGCGAGTCGTCCGTCACCGGATCGGTGAACGGCACCGTCACGGACATGCCCTCACCGCCGGTGCCGGCATCCGTCGAACAGACGGCTCCGCGCGGCCGCGCGCCGCGCGTGACCAGCTCGGCGCAGTAGCCGCCGCCCGCGAGCGGCGCGTAGTAGACAACGGAGTCGCCGGTGGCGGCCACGGCGCGCGCCTCGTCCACGCGTGGGTCGAGCCGGAGATCGCGCGGCATGCCGCGGTCGACATCGAGGAGGTCGCGCTGCACGGCCGGCGGTGCCGGCGAGCCGAGGATGTCGAACCCGGCCACGGCCGCGGTGCCGCCGAGCGCGAGCGCGGCCACAGCCGCGGCGGCGATCCGAGCAGTGCGACGGCGTGCCCGCCGGCGGGCGGCGAGCCGCCGCGCGGCCGGCATCAGGTCCGCCAGGATCGCGTCGAGATTGGGCGCCAGCGAGTCGCGTGCGTTCACAGCCACACCCCTTCGAGTCGGGATCTGAGGATCTTCAGGGCACGGGACACCCGCATCCGCGCGGCCGGCCCGCTGATGCCGAGGCCGGCGGCCACGGCGCCGAAGTCGAGGTCGGAGACGATCCGCAGCTCGAGCGCGCGCCGCTGGCCGGCGTCCAACCGGGTGAGCTCGCCCGCGAGCGTGCGCGCCAGCTCGGCCGCGTGGGCGCGAGCGGCCACGTCGTCCCAGTCGGTGTCGTCGTAGGAGCGCGCGGCGATGCCGAGCAGCTCGGTGGCGCTCCGCTCGAGCCGCGCGCGGCGGTGGTGCTGGCGCACCAGGTTGCGCGCGATCCCCCACAGCCATGCCACGCCGGCGCCGGGCTCGCGCCCGCGGAAGCTGCCGAGCCCGAGCAGCGCCTGCGCGAACGCCTCGGCGGTCAGGTCGCTCGCGGCGTCCGGCGGCACCTGGGTGCGCAGCCAGGCGTGGAGCGCCGGCGCCCAGCGGCGGTAGAACGACTCGAACGCCGCGGGGTCCGTGCGCGCCGCGCGCAGTTGCGAGGAGTCCGTCACCACTCCTTAGGTGGCGCGACGCCCTCCTCATGTAACTGCGACCGGAGGAAGGCGGTCGTGCGGCGCAGGGCGAGCGACGCCGCGGGCGCGTCGTAGGCCTCCGGCCGGTCCGCCTCCGCGAACCAGTGCCCCACCCGCGGATACACCTCGAAGCGCACCGGGCGGCCCGCGCGCCTCAGCTCGTCCTCGAGTGAGCTCACCTCCTCGGCCGCCTCCCACTCGTCGTGCTGGGCGAAGTGGCCGAGCACGGGCGCGCGGCGCCGCCCATGGTCGATGCCGCTCGCCGTGCCGTAGTAGAGGACCACCGCCCCGACGGCCGCGTGCTTCGCGGCCAGGTCGAGCGCGAACCACACGCCCATCGAGAACCCGACCACGCCGAGCGGGCCGCGCACCGCTGAATGCGCCCGCAGCCGGTCGATGCCATCGGCCGCGCGCCGGGTCGCGGCCTCCTCGTCCAATTCCCCGGCCAGCGCCTTGGCCTCATCGACGGTGCCGGCCGTGCGCCCGGCGCACAGGTCCGGCGCCAGGGCCACGAAGCCCTCCCCGGCCAGGGCGTCGCAGAAGCGGCGGATCCCGTCGCTCAGCCCCCACCACGCGTGGAGCACGAGCACGCCGGCGCCGCCGCCCGCCGGGGCGGCGAAGTAGCCCGGCTCAGCCTGCACTGACCCTGGTCACGCGCACCCCCATGCCCTCTACCTTGCTCGGCAGGTCGAGATGGAGCCACCGAGAGGCGCGCGCGGGGAGCGTGGAGACGATCACCTCGTCGAAGCCGTGCATGTTGAGCGCGTCCTCCACCGCTGCCACTGGATCGTGTGAGCCGATCATGCCCGCGATCTCCGAGCCGGCCGCTCTGCCGATAACCGGACACGCCCTCTCGATGACGTCCCGCGCCTCACGCCACCCGTGGTCCTCGGGGTCCACGACCCTGTGGAGGCCGTGGCACGGACGGGGCACAAGGAGCGTGAACCGGCACGGTGACAGCGCGGCCCGCCGCCGGACCGCCTCGAGCAGAGGCGCGCCGGCGGCCTTCCGGCAGGCGACGAGGAGCACACGTTCCATGCCCTCTGTACGTCCCGGCGCCCGCCGGAGTTCCCGCTCACGCGCGCCTCGCGATCGCCTCGACCGCCTCGAGGCTGTCCCGCACGTCCTCGGCGCGATTCGCCACGCTCGGGCCGAAGCGCACGTAGCGGGTGCGGTACGGGGTCACGCTCGCCACGACCCGGTGCTCCTCGCGCAGGCGGTCCACCAGCTCGCCGGGGTCGATGCCCCTCACCTCGCAGCACACGAGTCCGGCGGACAAACGCTCATCGCGCGGCGTCCTGAGGCGCACTCCGGCGATGTCGGCCAGGCCGTCCTTCAGCTCCGCGGCGCGGGCGTGCGTCCGGCGCGCCACCTCCGCGCGGCCGCCCAGCCCGGCGTGGACCTTCACGGCCTCGGGCAGCGCCCAGCGGTGCTCGAAGGAGTGGAAGCCGCCCGGAGTCATGAGCGCACCCGGCGGCGCGTCGTCCGGCGGCCGGCCCTCGATCCACGCGCTGTAGACGCGCGGGTCGAAGGACGGAATGGTGGGCGCGAGGCGGCGCCAGGCGTGCGGCGCGGCCCAGACGAAGCCGGTGCCGCGCGGCCCGAACAGCCACTTGTGGCAGCCGGAGGCGAGCACGTCGATGCCCAGGTCTCCCGGCGACGCGTCCTCCGCGCCGAAGCCGTGCACGCCGTCCACGCACAGGAGGATGCGCTCGCGCTCACGCCGCCCGCGATTCGCGTGGGCCACCGCGGCGGCGAGCTCGCGCAGCGGCAGCTTCACTCCGCTCGA
This sequence comes from Thermoleophilaceae bacterium, assembly GCA_036377235.1. GTDB lineage: Bacteria > Actinomycetota > Thermoleophilia > Solirubrobacterales > Thermoleophilaceae > JACVRW01. The sequence continues at coordinate 2,723 of DASUYU010000280.1, read as the reverse complement.
CGAGTGCACCCACGTGAGCGCCAGCGCGCGCGTGCGCGGGCCGAGTACGCGCGATATGGCCGAGACGGTCCCGTCGACCGACGCCGACTCCGGCTCGTCGTACAGGCGAACGCGCCGGACCGTCACGCCGTCGAGCCGCTCGCGCAGCCGCAGCGACTCGTGCGTCGCGTAGAAGTCGTGCTCCGAGGTCACGACCTCCTCGCCGGGGGCGAGGCGCATGCGGGCGTACGTGAGCGCGATGCCCATCGTGGTGGAGTCGGTGAGCGCGATCTCGTCGGGCTCGACCTCGAGGTAGCCGGCCAGCGCCGCCCGGGACGCCTCCTCGAGCGCGACCTCCGACTCGCGCAGGTACAGGGCCGTGTTCTCGTCCAGCTTCCTGCGGTGCCGCTCGATCGCCTCGCGCACCGGCCGCGGGTGGCTCGCGAGGACGAAGGTGGTGAGGTTGACGTAGCGCGGATCGAGCTCGAACAGCGGGCCGGACGCGGCGTCGGACCGGGCGCCGGTGCCCTGGGCATCACCGCCGTCGTCGTCGCCCGCGATCTCGCGCGCCGCGATGTACCCGCCCGCCGCGGCGAGCGCGGACGCGCCCACCACACCGCCGCCCGCGAGCAGCCGCCGCCTGGTGAGGCCGTCCTCGCCGCTCACCCGCGCGGCACCCAATCCACCCCGTTCGCGGACTTGCCGAACGGGACCCGCTTCACGTGGGAGCCGTCGGGGTCCATCGTGAGGATCATCCCGGGATCGCGTGTGAATGCGAGTCGCGTGCCGTCGGGACTCCAGCAGCGGAGCATGTCGTGCTTACACCGGTCATCCGGTCAGCGTTCCGCGAGAACCCAATGATTGCATCATGCATGTATTCTGGGTCCCTGTGCAAGGGGAAGCGAACGATCGCTACGAGCCGCTGCCGGGCTTCTTCGAGCTGCCGGCCTGGCTCTGGCGGAAGCTCCCGCGCGCGGGGAAGGTGGCCGTGGTCGCACTCGGTGTCGGGCTCATCGCGCTCGCGATCGTCCTGAGCCCCGCGATTGAGCGCTCCAAGGAGCGGCGCGCCGAGACCGAGGCCGCGCTCCAAGCTCGCCTGGCGCGCCAGGAGATCGCGGAGATCCGCCGCGAGCAGACGCCGCGGTTCGAGCGCGGCGCGCCCGCCGGCAGGGACGTGGCCGCCCGCGAGCGCCTGGTGGCGTCGGCGGCGGCCTCGATCAAGGCGGACGCCAACAAGCGAGCCGCGGCGGGTGAGTTCCACGGGCCGATCCTGCGCGTCCAGTGCCGTCCGTATCCCCCTAGCGCGGCGACGGTACCGGCGGATCAGCAGCCGTCGAGGGCGACCGGTCGCTACGGCTGCCTCGCGGTCACGAGCGACATTCCCGCCACGGCCGGCAACAGGGCCGGCGTCATCGGCCATCCGTACCGCACGAAGATCGACTTCCGGAACGGCCGCTACGCGTTCTGCAAGATCCGCGGCCGTCCCGGCGAGCTCGCGGTCCGCGCCAACGATCTGGTGCCGGTGCCGCCAGCCTGCGGCGGCTAGGCCCGCAGGCCGCGCTCGTCGATACCGCGCGTGACCGGGCAGCGGCCATCGTAGTGGCCGCAGGCATGCACGTCGCAGTAGCGGCACACGCGCCGTGCGCCCGGCACGCCGTCGGGCAGCCGGGCGAGGAGCTTCTCGTGGAGGCGGGTCAGCTCGCGCTGCTCCGCGGCCGACAGCACGTCGAGCACGCCTGCCAGCTCCTGCTCGCGCCGGGCGAGGATCGCCTTCGCCCTGCGGTCGCCCTTTGCGGTGAGCCGCACGGACACCCGGCGCCGGTCCGGTCCGGGACGCCGCTCGGCGAACCCCTCCTGTTCCAGCCGGTCTACGAGCCGCACGACCGCGGACGCCGTGATGCCGAACGCGTCGGCGATCTCGTCCAGCGGTCTGTCGGCGAGATACGTGGACAGCGCAACGATCGCGATCGGCGCGGATCCGCCGAGTCCGAGCTCGTCCTCGCCGGCCGCGCGGATCCGGTCGGACACGGCCAACCCGACTGTTCCGAGCAGATTGGCGCTTCGCGCCGCTGGTTGGCTCATTGCGCGGCGACCGTACCACACCTATGACTGACTCAGGTATCGGTGAGGCAGGCGCGGTGCTGGACTAGGCTGACCCCATGGACCGCATCGCGCTGCTCGTCGTGGACGTCCAGAAGGGATTCGCCGATCCCGTGTGGGGCGAGCGGAACAATCCGGCCGCCGAGGACAACATCGCGGCTCTGATCGAGGCGTGGCGCGCGCAGGGACAGCCGGTCGTGTTCGTACGGCACGACGGCATCGAGCCCGGCTCGCCATTCACTCCCGGGCAGCCGGGCAACGATCTCGACGAGACGCTCACCGGCGAGCCCGACCTCTTCGTCACGAAGAACGTGAACTCGGCGTTCCACGGCGAGCCGGACCTCGCCGAGTGGCTCCGCGGGGAGGGGATCGAGCGCGTGGCCGTGTGCGGCATCCAGACCAACATGTGCTGCGAGACCACCGCGCGGGTGGCGGCGAACATCGGGTTCGAGACGGACTTCGTGCTCGACGCGACCTACACGTTCGCGCTGCCGTCCCACGACGGCGGGACGATCAGCGCCGAGGAGCTCGCGCGCGTCACGGCCGCGAACCTCGACCCCGAGTTCGGCCGCGTGATGAGCACGAGCGAAGCCGTGGCGGCGCTTTCCGGCGTCGACTGATACGCGACCCGCGCGCCAGCGGAA
>DASUYU010000279.1:0-18237 GCA_036377235.1 Thermoleophilaceae bacterium | reverse complement strand
GCCCGCCCGCCGTCAGGCGTGAAACCCAGAGCGATGATCCCGGATGGGTCCGCGGGCAGGAAGAACGGGGAGCCCGCGATCGGAGTCAGCGAGCCATCGGCCGCGCGCGCGTACCCGCTGACGTCGTCCGGCGCGTAGTAGCCGGGCGCGTACAGAACGGCGGCACCGGCCGTGCCGCCCGAGAGGGCAAGCGCAACGACGGTGAGTGCCGCGCACGGGGCCAGCCGAATTCGCACAGGGGCAGGCTATCCCGCGCCCCGGTCGACCGCCACCGGCCGAAAGGGGTCTGACCCTTTTCTGAGGGTGGTTGAGGGTTTGGGCGCCTCAGCGGAGCTTCACGCGCCGGCTCGCCTTCGCCATGCGCCCGTCCCCGGTCAGCGCCCGGGCGGTGAACGTGGTCCTCCCCGCGCGGAGCCTGCCGATGCGTGCGACCCAGCGGCCGCCCCTGACTGTGGCCACGACGGTTCGGCGCTTGGCGCCGCGGCGAGCGATGGTGACACGGACGCGCGTGGCGTTCGAGACCCTGCCGCGCAGCCTGCTAGTTGCCCTCGCCGAGCCGGACGGTGTCCTCCAGCGTGTCCACGTTGGCCGCGTCGATCGCCTCCTTGAACGTGCTCTTGGGAACGCCGCCCGCGGGGCAGGCAGAGTCGTTCACGCAGAACACGGCCGCGTGGGCCGAAGAGGTGAGCACGAGCAGGACCGCAGCGGCCGCGACGCAGGCCGCAGCCCTGGCGGGAGCGAGTCGCAAGATCGTCATGGCGAAAAGATCGCCCGAGGGCGCGCGTCAGGCCATGGGGGCGGACCAGCTTTCGGAGCGTCGGTTTTCCGCCAGCCGCCCCTGGCCGCACCAGCGCGCCAGAGCGGCGATCACGAGCGCCAGCAGCACGACTAGCCCCAGCGCGGTGCGCAGACTGCTCGCCTCCGCGAGCCAGCCGATCGCTGTCGGGCCGGCCACCGAGCCCACGTAGCCGACGGTCGCCACGCGGCCGACCAGGCGACCGGTTGCTCGCGGATCGATCTCGCCGGCCGCCGCGAAGGCGATCGGCACCACAGCGGCCAGGCCCAGGCCCAGCAGGGCGAAGCCGGCGATCGCCGCCGCGGGCTCGTGGATCAGGAGGCCCGCCCCGAGGCCGCCCGCGGCCACCAGGGAGCCGCCGCGCACCAGCACGACGTTGCCGAACCGGGTGCGGAGCGGGTCGGCCGCGAAGCGCATCGTCGCCATCGTCACCGCGAACGCGGCGAAGGCGAGTGCGCCGAGCGCCTGCGAGGTGCCCAGCGCCTGCGTCATGTAGACCGGGCCCCAGTCGGAGGCAGAGCCCTCGCCCACGAAGGAGCAGAAGGCGATCACCCCGAGCAGCGCGAGCGGGAGCGTCCACCGCACCATCGCGCGCGCCTCGCGCTCGTGCTCCTCGCGCACGTGGTGCTCAGCGGGAAGGAGGCTCCGCAGGAACACGAGCGACGCCAGCGCCAGCAAGGCCGCGACGATCGCGAAGTGCGGCAGCGGCTCGAGACCGGCCGCGGCGGCCAGCGCCGCGGCGGCGGCTCCCAGACCCAGTCCCACGCTCCAGAGACCGTGCAGACCCGACAGGATGGGCTTGCCGAGCGTCCGCTCGACCTCGATTCCCTGGGCGTTCATCGCCACGTCCAGAGCACCGCTGACGATGCCGAGGATGACGAGGGATCCGAAGAGCGTCAGGCCGCTTCCGGCCAGTCCGGGGAGCAGCAGCGTCGCCGCAAGAAGCGGAAAGCCGGCCCTCAAGAAGGGCCGGCTTCCCCACCGGTCGATCGGTGCGCCCGCCACCCGCGTGCCGACCACCAGGCCGATCGCGAGGCCGACGAGCGCGGTGCCGAGCTCCCCGTCGGACAGCCCGAGCGACTCCTTGATCGCCGGCAGCCGCGGAGCCCACGTCCCCGAGACGGCCGAGTGGATCAGGAAGGCCGCCGCGACGGCTGTGCGCGGGGAGCCCTGCACCGGTCACATCATGACTGGGCTCCGTGGAGACCCTTCATGACGCGCTCGCCCTCGATGTCCACGTCCGGCACGATTCGCTCGAGCCGCTTGGGCATCCACCAGGCGCGGCGTCCGAGCAGCGCCATCACGGCGGGCACGAGCGTCATGCGCACCACGAAGGCATCGGCCAGAACTCCGAACGCGAGAGAGAGTCCGATCGACTTGACCACGGGGTCGGTGTCGGTCACGAAGGCCCCGAAGACGGAGATCATGATGATCGCCGCCGCGGTGACCACGCGACCGCTCTGCCCGTAGCCCTTGACGACGGACTCGTGGGCCCGGCCCGTGCGCGTGAAGTGCTCACGCATCCGGGAGACCAGGAACACCTCGTAGTCCATCGCGAGGCCGAACAGGATTCCCACCAGGAGCACTGGCAGGAAGCTCGTGATCGGCCCAGCCTTGGCGACGTCGAACAACCCGTTCAGATGGCCGTCCTGGAACACCCACACCACTAGGCCCAGGGACGCGCCGATCGAGAGCAGGAAGCCGCCGACCGCCTTGATCGGCACGAGCACCGACCGGAACACGACCATCAGCAGGATGAGGGCGAGCCCCACCACGACCGCGATGTACTTGGGCAGCGCGGCAGCCAGCGTGTCGTTCGTGTCGATGTTCATCGCCGTCTGACCCGTGACGTACGCGTCGATGCCGTACGACTCGGGGATCTTCGCCGCCTCGTCACGCATGTACGAGACGAGGTCCTTGGTGTCGTCCGAAGCCGGACCGCTCTTCGGAGTGACCGAGACGACCGTGATGTCGCCGGCCTCGTTCTGAGCCGGCTTCGACACCGCGGCGACACCCGGAAACGTCTTGATCTCGTCAGCGACGCCCTGGGCGAGGTCCTTCTGCTTGTCACGCGGCACGTCGGGCGCGTACACGACGGCGGTCAGCGGCCCGTTGAAGCCGGGGCCGAAGCCCTCCGTCAGGAGGTCGTACGCGCGGCGTTCGGTCTTCGACGTGGGGCTGGCCCCGTCGTCCGGCAGGCCGAGCTTCATGTGCGTCGCGGGGATCGCGATCGCGCCGAGCAGCGCAACCGTCAGGACCACGACGGCCAGCGGCCGGCGGGTCACAAGGCGGCCGTACCGCTCGCTGAAGGACGGCTTCCCCTCGGCCCGGTGACGCGGGCGCATGGCCAGGAACCGGTTCATCCGGCCGAGGCGCTTGCCCGAGAAGCCCATGACCGCGGGCAGCAGGGTCACGGCGATCAGGACCGCGATCGACACGGTGGCCGCCGCGGCGAGGCCCATCACCGTCAGGAACGGGATGTTCACGACGACGAGCCCGGTCAGCGCGATCACGACGGTCGCGCCTGCGAACACCACGGCGCTACCGGCCGTGGCGGTCGCCTGAGCCGCGGACTCGCGGGGCTCCATGCCGTCCAGCAGGTTCTGGCGATGACGCGACAGGATGAACAGCGCGTAGTCGATACCCACCGCGAGGCCGAGCATCGAGGCGAGGATCGGAGCGGTCTCGGAAATATCCATCACGCCCGAGAGCGCGCTCAGCCCAGCGGTGCCGAGCAGCACGCCGATCGCCGCCGTGATGAGCGGCAGCCCGGCCGCCATGAGCGACCCGAGCGTGATCGCGAGCACCAGGAAGCCGACCATCATGCCGATCTTCTCCGCCGGGCTCTCGCTGTCCTCGGTGACGACGCCGCCACCGAACTCCACCTGCATCCCGGCCTTGGTGGCCGGCTCCGTCGACGCCTCGAGGGCGTCGGCCGAGCTCTTCTCGACCTCCTCGGCCTTGACCGGGTAGTACACGTCGGCGAAGCCGATGCGGCCGTCCTTCGAGATCGCTCCCACCGAGTACGGGTCCTGGACGGCCGTGACCTCGGGCGCCTTGGACGCGTTCTCGACGCTCTCCATGACCGCGGCCTTGTTCTCCGGGTCGGTGAGCTTCTCGCCCTCAGGAGCCGCGAACACCACACGAGCGGAGCCGCCGCTTGCCTCAGGGAACTTCTCCTCGAGCAGGTCCTGAGCGACCTGCGACTCCGTGCCGGGCACGGAGAACTCGTTGCTTGTCTTGCCGCTGAAGGCCGTGGCGGACGCGAACACAGCGACGATTACGAGCAGCCAGGCCACCAGAACCTTCTTCCGGTTCTGGAAAGCCCAGCCTCCAAGTCGATACAAACGTGTTGCCATGGGGATGCCCTTCGTGTCGGGTTATTTGACCCAGCGAGCATCCCGTCGATCCCGTCCCTGAACATCGGGACGAGACCCTGATCTCACACCCTGATCCAGGCTCAGGGTGCCGCTGCGCCCTCGCGGTCTGCGCGCTCCACCACGCGCGCCACCTCCACGCGGGACGACACCTCGAGCTTCTGGAACAGGTGCCGGATATGGGTCTCGACCGTCTTCGGGCTCAGGAACAGCTCCTCGGCGATCTGAGCGTTGGTCTTACGGTCCACCACGAGCCGCGCCACCTCGAGCTCGCGCTCTGTGAGGAGCTCGATGCCGCTGCCGTCGGCCTTTCCGCGCCTCGTGCGGCGGTGCACCCGCTTCCCGAGCTTGCCGAGCTCGCGGTCGGCGGCGTCCCTGCGCAGGAGCGCGCCGCATTCTTCGAAGATGCCGGCCGCCTTGGTGAGCTCCTCCGTGGCCCGCTCGCGCTCGCCCGCGCCGGCGAGCGCCCGGCCGGCCAGCATGCGGGTGATCCCCTCCTCGATCGGCGCGCCCACCTCGGTGGCCAGGCCGGTTGCCTCGAGCACGCGCTCCGCCGCTCCCGCGTGGTCCCCGTCCGCCAAGGCGATCTCCGCGTGGGCACGCGCGGCGAACACACGCGGGAGGCGCAGCATGCTCTGCTCCTCGGCGTATTTGGCCGCCCGGTCGGCGAACGGAACCGCCTCGTCGCGGCTGCCCCTGAGGAGCGCGGCGCGGGCGAGCTGCTCGAAGACGAGCGGCCTGAACCCGGCCGGCATGAGCGGGAGCGTCTCGCCACCAGCTCCCTCGAAGATGGCGTCCTCGGCACGCGCCCCGTCGCCTGCCTCGAGCAGCGCGCCGCCGTAGACCACCTGGATCCACATCGCCGGGAAGGTTGGCCCCTCGGTGCCGATGCCGGCGGCCTCGACCGCCTCCTCCGCGGCGGTGAGCGCCGCCTCGAAGTCGCCGATCGCGGTCTGCGTGAGCACCCGCGCGCCGAGGTTCCACGCGCGCGCCTGCGCGAGCCCGGTCACCCGCGACACCTCCACCGCGAACTCCTGGATCTCGGCGGCCTCCCTCAGGCGACCGCGAGCCGTCCTGATGATGCTCCCCCAAAAGAGCAGGGGCAGGAACTGGCCCTGTCCCGTGGCCCGGGCCATCGCGAGCGAGCGGTCGCTGTGGCGCTCGGCGTCGTCATAGCGCTCGAAGTAGAGCTCGGCGGTGGCCAGGTTGTTGATGGCACGCCGCGAGCGCGCCAACTGCTCCTCCGGCATCGGGTCCACGAGCGCGGCCGCCTCCGCGATCGCCGCCGGGGTCTCGTCGAACGAGCCCGAGAGCACGGTCCCGAAAGCGAGCACGCCGGCGGCCGTGGCCGCCACCTCGACGGAGTCGAGTGGCCGCGCCGCCTCGAGCGCGCGGCGCGAAAAGCGCTTCATGCCGTCGTAGTCCATGCGGAAGAAGGCGTCGATGCCGATCTCCGCCATCAGCGCGGCCGCCTCCGGCGTCGCATGGTCGGGCAGGTCATCGAAGGCGCGCTGGAGGCGCGCGTGTGCCTGGTTGTTGCGGCCGATCAGGTTCTCGATCGCGGCCATGGCCGTCGTGAGGCGGAGCCGCTCGGCGAGTGACGCCGACTGTGTCAGCGCGGCGCGCTCACTGATGGCCTCGTAGGCGTCCTCGAACAGACCCGTCGTCATGCGCGCCGCGGCGAGCAGATCGAGCAGCGTGGCGTGCTGCTCCACCGGAGCACTCGGCGGCAGGATCCGAAGCGCGGCCTCGAACAGCCGCGCCGAGCTGGCCGGCGCCCGCCCGAGCGCCGCGTGGCCGGCCTCGGTGAGAAGCGCCACCGCATCCATGTCGCCGTGTCTTGCCGATCGCTCCACGTGGTGCGCGCGGGTGCCGATCGGCGCGCCGCGCTCCGCGAGCGTCGCCGCGGCGCGCTCATGGGCGGTCAGACGCCAGCCGCCGGGCGCCGCCTCGTACACGGCGCCCCGCACCAGCGGGTGACGGAACCGGAACCGCCGCGGCACGTCGGTGTGGCGCACGAGGTCGCGCGCGAGCAGCTCGTCGAGAGCCTCGATCGCGGCCTCCTCGGTCACGCCCGCGGCCGCGGCCGCCAGCTCGGGCTCGAACGGGTCGCCCGCGACGGCGGCGCCCTCCAGGACGCGGCGAGTGTCGACCGGCAGGAGCGCGAGCTCACCCGTCAGCGCGGCTGCGACTGCCTGCGGGACCTCCACGCCGGCCATCTCGACATCGCCTCGGCGACGGCCCGCGCTGCCGGCTCCGCGAGGCGAGCGGGCGAGCTGCTGGAGGTAGAACGGATTCCCCGAGGTCTCCGAGTAGAGCGTGTCCACCGCCTGGTCCGACACCGTCGACCCGAGCAGCTCGCGCGTCTCGGCGGCTGTCAGCCCGCCCAGCTCCACGCGCGTGAGCAGCCCGTCGGCCTGGGCGCGCGCGAGCGTGCCGGCCAGCGCGTCCGGCAGCTGGCGCGGGCGCGCCGCGACGCCGAGGAGCACAGCCGCGCCAGGCGGACGCCGGAGCAGGGTCCCGATCAGCTCGACGGACGCGGAGTCGGCCCAGTGGACGTCGTCCAGGAGCAACACGAGCGGCTTGGTGGCGGCGAGCCCCTCGAGCAGCTGGCGCACGCCGCGGTGCACGCGCATGCGCTGGTCGCCGCCCGGTGACTCAGCCCCGTTGGCGAGCGACGGGAACACGGCGCCGAGATCTGCGAGCACCGCCTCGTCCAGGGCGTTCCGGCGGCGCGGCTCGAGTGCCTCCAGGTACTCGTCCAGCGCGTCCACGAATACCCAGAAGGGCAGCTCGCGCTCGAACTCGGAGGCGCTGCCCGAGAGCACCAGATGACCGTCGCCGTCGGCTCGCGAGGCAAGCTCGCGGAGCAGCCTCGTCTTGCCGATTCCAGGCTCCCCGGCCAGCTCCAGAGCACCAAAGCTTCGCCGCTCCAGAGCGGCGAGTGCACTGTCGATCACGCCGAGTTCGACGGTGCGCCCGACGAGTTGCTCGGCAGGCTGGGCCATGACGAATCCGCGGCCAGCATAACCGCGCCCGGGAGATCAGGGTGCGAGATCAGGGTCGTGCCCCGATGTGGATTTGGCGGTTTCCGACGACTCTTCAGCACATGCCGCGCTTCCTCATCCAGCACAGCCATGAGCCACGTGAATGCGGCGTGGTGTTCGCGGCGTTCAGGGGCCACGAGAGCCCGCTGCGCCACCGCGCCACGCTCGCGTCGTGCGCCTTCGGGGGCCATGCCATCTGGTGGTGCGTCGAGGCGATGAACGAGGGCGCGGCGCTGACCCTGCTGCCCACCTACGTGGCGGCGCGCGCTACCGCAACCCGAGTCGGAGAGGTGGACATACCGTGACCGAGAGCCCTGGACATCGCCCGCCCGCCGCCGCGATCCTCGCGGTGCCCTGATCGTCGCCGTCGTGCTCGCGCTGTTCGCCTGGCCGAGCTCCCGGCTCGAGCCGCGCGACCTTCCGATCGGAGTGGCCGGCCCGGCCCCCGCGGCCGCGGCGCTCGAGCGTCAGCTCACCGCCGCCGAGGGCGCCTTCGACGTCCACCGGTACGCGAGCGAGGCCGAGGCACGCGCCGCGATAGAGGACCGCGAGGTGTACGGCGCGTTCGTGGCGACCGCCCCGGCGCCGACGGTGCTCACCAGCACCGCCGCGAGCCCCGCGGTCGCGCAGCTGCTCACGCACGCGGCGGCCGAGCAGCACGCAGTCGTGGACGACGTGGTGACCACGCCCAAGGCCGGCACCGGGCTTGGCTCGTCGGTCCTCCCGCTGGTGCTCGCCGGGATCCTGACCGGCGCGCTCGCCGCGCTGGCGGTCTCGAGCGGGACCGCCCGAGTCGGCCTGACCGTGGCCGGCTCCGTGCTGGCCGGCCTCGCCTCCGCGCTGGTGGCCGACACCTGGCTCGGCATCGTCGAGGGCAGCTGGATGGCCAACGCGGGTGCCTTCGCGCTCACGTTCATCGCGATCGCCGCCGCGATCGCGGGCCTGTACAGCCTGTTCGGGAAGGCGGGCCTCGGCCTCGGCGCGCTGCTGATGATCTTCATCGGCAACCCGTTCTCCGCCGCCGCCACCGCCCCGGAGCTCCTGCCCGAGCCGGTCGGGGGCCTCGGCCAGCTCCTGCCGCCCGGCGCGGGCGCCAACCTGCTCCGCAGCACCGGCTTCTTCGACGGCGGAGGCGCGGGCGAGCACATTGCGGTGCTCGCGGTCTGGGCCGTGGCGGGCGTGGCCGCGATGATGCTGGCGCGACTTGCTCATGGAACTCTCATGAAGCCCGTGTCATCGTCAGCCTGAGTGCGACTGCTCGTAGTCGAGGACGACGTGAAGATGGCGGCGCTGGTCCGCCGCGGCCTCACGGAGGAGGGCGCCGCGGTGGACGTGGCGCGGAGCGGCGAGGACGCGCTGTGGATGGCGTCGTCGGCTCCGTACGACGCGGTGGTCCTCGACGTGATGCTGCCGGGCATCGACGGCTTCGAGACGTGCCGGCGCCTGCGTGACGACGGCGTCTGGACCCCTGTGCTCCTGCTCACCGCGCGTGACTCCGTGGACGACCGCGTGGCCGGCCTCGACGGCGGCGCCGACGACTACCTGACGAAGCCGTTCTCGTTCGCCGAGCTGTCCGCGCGCCTGCGCGCCCTCGCGCGCCGCGGACAGCGGGAGCGACCGGCCGTGCTCGAGGTCGGCGGCCTTCGGCTCGACCCCGCGACGCGGCAGGCGTGGCGCGGCGACGAGCGCATCGACCTGTCGGCGAAGGAGTTCGCCCTGCTGGAGGCGTTCATGAGGCGTCCTGGCGACGTGCTGAGCCGGCTCGACCTGCTCGAGCACGCCTGGGACTTCGGCTACGAGAACCGGTCGAACGTGATCGACGTGTACGTGCGCTACCTGCGCGAGAAGGTCGACCGCCCCTTCGGCGTGACGAGCATCGAGACGGTGCGTGGCGCCGGCTACCGGCTGCGAGCGGACGGGGGTGCCCGCTGACACGGCTGCCGATTCGCATCCGGCTGACGCTCGCGTTCACGGTCGTGATGGCCGCCGTCCTGGTCGCGGTCGGGGTGTTCGTCTACTCGCGGGTGGGGTCGGACCTGAGCAGCGCGCTCGACACGTCGCTCCGAACGCGCGCGGACGACCTCGCCGCCACGGCCACGCGCCCGGGCAGCATCGAGCCCCACCAGGATCGCCTGGTGGCGAGGGACGAGAGCCTCGCCCAGGTGATCGGCCCCGGAGGGCGGGTGCAGTACTCGAGCGCCGGCGTGGGGCGCGCGCCCATCCTCTCCGGCGAGGACCTGGCGCGCGCGCGGCGCGGGCCGGTCTTCGTCGACAGGGACGGGGTCGCCCGCTTCGACGAGCGGCTGCGGCTGCTCGCCCGCCCCGCGGGGAACCGCGTCGTGATCGTCGGCGCGACGCGCGAGGACCGCGAGGAGGCGCTCGGCTCGCTCAAGGAGGTGCTCCTGATCGGGCTCCCGATCGCGCTGGTCCTGTCCGCGCTCGCCGCGTACGGGGTCGCGACGGCCGCGCTGCGGCCGGTGAGCGCGATGCGCGGGGAGGCCGCGGAGATCTCGCGGCTGGGAAGCGGCCGGCGGCTGCCCGTGCCGGAGGGCCGTGACGAGCTCGCCCAGCTCGGCGGCACGCTGAACGAGATGCTCGACCGCCTCGAGCGGTCGGCCGAGCGCGAGCGTGGCTTCGTGGCGAGCGCGAGCCACGAGCTGCGCACGCCGCTGGCGCTCCTGCGCGCGGAGCTCGAGCTGGCGCTGCGCGAGGGCCGCTCGCCGGAGGAGCTGCGCGAGGCCGTGGCCTCGGCCGCGTCCGAGAGCGACCGGCTCGTCCAGCTCGCCGAGGACCTGCTCGTGCTGGCCCGCGCGGACGAGGGCAGGCTGCCGGTCCGGCCGGAGCCGCTCGACGCCGCCGAGCTGCTGGCCACGACGGCGCGCCGCTTCCAGGCGCGCGCCGCCGAGGCGGGACGAGAGCTGCGCGTGGAGGGGCGCGCTGACGACCGGCGGCCCGACAGCCCTGAGGCCCTGGACGGCCTCTCCCTGCACGCCGACCGCCTCCGCGCCGAGCAGGCCCTCGCGAACCTAGTGGACAACGCCCTGCGCCACGGCGACGGAGCCGTGGAGCTGGCGGCCGAGCCGGCCGGCGACGGCGTGCGCCTGCATGTGCTCGACCGCGGCCCGGGCTTCGACCCGGCGCTGAACGGCCACGCCTTCGAGCGCTTCACCCGCGGCGACCGAGCACGCTCGCGCGGGGGCACCGGGCTGGGCCTCGCGATCGTCGACGCCATAGCGCGGTCCCACGGCCGGACCGCGGGCGCGGCATCCCGCGACGGCGGCGGCGCCGACGTGTGGATCGAGCTGCCCGGCTCTAATGTGGGTCTCATCCAGGACGCGTAGAACCGAAGCCATGAAGATCACTCGCAAGCACATCGCCGTGGGCGGGGTCGTCCTCGCAGTGAGCGCCGGCGGCGTGGGCGCCGCCGTGGCGTCCGGGACCTCGGAAGACGCACAGGAGCAGGTGAGCGGCCCCGGCGCGGACCGCGCCCGCGAGGCCGCGCTCTCGTATCACCCGGGCACGGCGAATTCCGTGGAGCGCGACTCCGAGAACGGCGCCACGTGGGAGGTCGAGGTGACCGGCACGGACGGGAAGACCGTCGACGTCCGGCTCGACCAGGACTACAAGCTCGTCGTCATCGAAGGGGATAACGGAGACCAGGGCGGCGAGTAGGGCCGCGCCGATCGTGTTACTTGGGCGAGCCGCTGGGCTCGCCGCTGAGCGCGATGTCGCCCTCCACGACGATCTCGCGCTCCACGCCGTCCACGGTCACGACGGCCCGGGCGTGCAGCGTCTCGTCGCCGCTCAGCGCGCCCGCGTCGAGCTGCTCGCGGACGGCCAGCTCGATTTCCCGCTGCGAGGTCACGCCGAGCTTCTTGAGGAAGCGGCGGACCGACAGGTTGAAGGCCTCTTCGTCCATGCTCGCCACGCTACCGGTAGGCGACCACGCGCCGCAGCGCCGGGACGATGAGCGTGCCCTCGGCGGCCCCGAGACCGGTCTGGATCTCCCAGGGCTGCGGCGACGCCGGAATCGGAGTGCCGAGCCGGTCGCGCCAGCGCACCCGCCCGGTGCGCGCCGCCAGCCCGTACAGGACGCCGGAGCCCGAGCCCACGTACACGGTGTCGTTCACGGCCAGCGGAGTGCCGTCGAGGTAGCCGTCGCCGCGGAAGCGCCACACCGCGCGTCCGCTCTTCACCGAGCGCGCGATCAGCGTGTACGGGAGCGTGAGCCCGTTCCGGACGCTGAAGCCGTTCGGGAAGAAGCCCAGGCCGCCGGCGAACGCCGCGGGTGCCGTGGACGTGAGTCCTCTGAGCACCCCGCCGCTCCCGGCGTCGTAGACGTACCCGGCCCTGTGGCCGTCGCCCTCTCGGCTGAACAGCCGGCCCCCGTCGAGCGCCGCCGTCTCGCCGCCGCCCCCGTGGCACGGACCGACGTGAGACCAGAGCACGGCGCCGTCGCTCCGGCGCAGCCGGTAGACGTGCTCGCACGCGAAGGTCAGCCACACGTCGTCGCCGGCGACGGCCGGCGTCCCGACGGAGCTGCCATATCCGATCCCACCGCCCGTGCTCCACAGAGGCGCCCCGTCGGAGGAGCGGAACGCGGTGAGGTGATCCTGGAGCGGTACGTACACGATGCCGTCAAGCGGCACCGGCGGCTCGGCGCTGAAGTAGTCGGGCTCGTAGCGCCAGAGCGTGTGGCCGTCGGCGGCCGACATCGCCTCGACTCCGGGAGCCTCGTAGCCGCCGCGCGTGACGAACAGCCGGTCGCCCTCGAGCCCGAGCTGGCCTCCCACCCCGCGGCCGAGCGGCCTGCGCCACAGCACGCGCCCGTTCCGCAGCGACATCGCGACGACCTCGGACTCGCGCGTGTTGCCGTCGGCCGCGGTGGTGAACGCGGTCACGAACACGCGGCCGCCGCCGATGACGGGATAGGACACGACGTCGGGGAAACCGCGGCTCCAGGCCCTGTGTAGCGGCGGGTTCAGACCGCGCACGCTCGCGTGCCCAGTGTGCGCCGCGTCGGCCTGGTGGGTCACAGCGTCGCCGAACGCGGCCGGCGCCGCGGCGAGCACCACAACGGCCACAGCGGCCACCAGGCTCACCCTCATGAGCCGACGGTATCCGACTAGGGTATGCCGATGCGCCGAGCCGCCCTCGCCGCGTTACTCCTCACCGCGGCAACCGCGGACACCGCGGCCGCACTCGCACCAGGCGCGCCCCGCCACGTGCGCACCGCGCGAGCGGCGGACGCGCAGCCACGCGCCGGCGTACCCGCGGAGGACTGGACGGTCGAGCTCGTGGACCCGCGCTCGAAGACGTACGCGGCGCTGCGCGTTTTTCGAGACCCGGACCAGGGTCGCCGCGCACGGCTCGAGCTGAGACGCGGCGCGGACGGATTCACGGACGACTACATCGCATTTCCTCCCTCGATCTCGCACGGTGGCGGCACCTGGACGATCCGGTTCTCGTCGGCGACCTCCGACGGCGAGATCAAGCTCGCGCGGGCCCGGCCCGGCGTGACCGCGCAGCGCTGGAGACTGGGCCGCGAGGCAGGCTTCGCGGAGCACGTGACGATGAGCTGGGCCACGCCTGTGGCCACGGCGCGCGCGTCCGGGCACATTCGGATGGGCACGCAGACCATCGACGTCGGCGGATGGCGCGGCTCGCTCGAGCACCGCTGGGGCACGTACTCGCGCAGCTGGCACGCCTGGGACCACGCGGGTACCGGGCTGGTCCACTCGCGCGGAGGCTCGGCCTGGATGCTCCTAGGGCTCAACCGGCGAGATCTTCTGACCGGAGCGGGCGCGCGCGACGCCTTCTGGCTCGGCCTGCTCGTACGCGCGACCGCGCGGGGCACCAGCTTCTGTCGCCCTCGGATCGTTCGCCGCCGCTGGCTCGTCAGCCTCGACGGCCCGGTGGCGGTGTCGAGCTTCAGCGCGTCATGCGGTCGCCGCCGGGTCCGCTTCACCCGGATTCCGGACACGCAGCTGCCCGGCAGCTCCTTCGGCGAGCTGGGCGACGAGTCGCGCGCCCGCGCCCGGCCGGCCGGCGCGGCGTGGATCCGCTACGCCGGCCACCCAACTCGCTGAGCCAGGGCCGCTCCGCGAGCCGTCAGTCGGGGATCAGGCCGTCGCCCGTGAACTCGCCGCGAGCCTCTTCGAAGGTGATGTCGCGCGGCGGCAGGATCACGTGGGACTCCAGCAGCTCCTCGTCGCCGATCCGGTTGCCGTCGCCGGACACCAGCTCGAGCATCTGGCTCCACAGCTCCTTGAAGCCGGTCTCGTCGCCCTGCTCGACCGCGCTCACGGCGCGGTTGTCGAGCTCGTTCAGACGATCGGCGTCCTCGTCCGGCAGCCGGAACTGCCCCTCACCGGAGATGCGGACGATCACGCCTTCTCCTCCCCCTGCTCGAGCGCGGGGGCGTCGCCGCCGCCCGGTCCGAGCTCGGCCTTCATCTTCGCGAGCTCGTCGTCCACCTGGGCGCCGCTCGTCAGCTCGGAGAGCTGGCGGTCGATGTCGTCCTGGCCCGAGCCGAGCTGCGTGATGTCGTCGAAGGCGCCGGCCTGCTCCAGCTCCTCGACCGCCGACGCGCGTGCGCGCATCTGCTCGGTCTTGTCCTCGGCCCGCTGCATGGCGAGCCCGAGGTCGGCCATCTCCTCGCCCACGCCGTTGGCGGCCTCGCCGATCCGAACCTGGGCCTCGGCGGCGGAGTACTGCGCCTTGATGACCTCCTTCTTGGTCCGGAACTGCTCGATCTTCTGGCGGAGGCGCTGCTCGTTCGCGGTGAGCTGCTCCTGCTGGCTCTCCAGCTCGGTGATCTGCTGGTCGAGCGACTGCAGCTCGGTCTGAGCGAGGTTCTTGCGCTCGAGCGCGGTGCGCGCGAGGTCCTCGCGCCCCTGGGCGAGCGCCTGCCGCGCCTGGGTGTCGAGCTTCACGACCTGCTGCTCGAGCTTCTGCGACTGCATCTGAAGGCGCTTCTTCGACGTCACGACGTCGGCGATGCCCTTCTTCACGTTCTGAAGCAGCTCGGTCTGCTTCTGGTAGCCGTAGTCGAGCGTCTCGCCCGGATCCTCGGTCTTGTCGAGCATCCTCGAGATCTTCGCCTTCACCACTGTGGACATGCGACCAGCAAGCCCTGGCATGTCGCCTCCTGAATTGGGTTCGTCGTCGGTTCGGCCAAGAGTAGTCTCCGCGCACCCTTGGAGCCACGTCCACCCTCAGCCTCGAGCTCGATCCTCAGCCGCTGGATGGGGGTAGCGGACGCCAACAACGCCGGCAACGTCCACGGCGGGCTGATCATGCGGCTGTGCGATGACGTCGCCGGAATCGCCGCCGTTCGCCACTGCGCCGGCCGCGTGGTGACGGCCGCCATGGACCGGATGACCTTCAACGAGCCCGTCTACGTGGGGCAGCTCGTGACCGTGAAGGCGACGGTCAACGCGGCGTGGCGGACGTCGATGGAGGTGGGCGTGCGGGTGGAGTCCGAGAACGTGCGCACGGGCGAGAAGATGCACACCTCGACCGCCTACCTGACGATGGTCGCCCTCGACGACGAGGGTAGGCCCACTCAGGTCCCGCCGCTCGCTCCGGAGACGCCGGACGAGACGAGGCGGGCGCGCGAGGCGCAGCTGCGCCGCGACACCCGCCTCGCCGAGCGGCAGCGGATCGAGGCCGACCGCGCTCAGAGCCCGGGCTGATCGCTCAGAACTTCGCGCAGCGCTTGTACGCGATCTTGCCCTGCAGCTCGCCGCTGATGTGCTTCTCCGGGGACGCGTAGCCCAACGAGGGGCTGCCGGTGCTGTCGAGGCCGACTGCGACCGGGCCATACTGCGCCTTCGCGGAGCCCTTGAAGTTCAGGCAGTCGAGGTCGAGCTCGCCCCCGAGGGTGCCGCCGCCGATGCCGGCCTTCCACGTGGCCTCCGCGACGATCGCGCCGCCGGTCTCCGCGGCGCCGCCCGCGAGGTCGACGTCCCATCCCCCGCCCAGCCCCACGCCGAAATCGGCGCACAGCGACCAGTCGGCGTTGTCGATGCTGTTGTCGCGGCAGAACTGGATGCCGCCGCCCAGGCCCCCGTAGGCGCTGAAGCCGGCGCAGACGAGGCCGGTGGGGTCCGTGAGCGTCGTCGGGTTCGAGCCGACGTACGCGTACAGGTTGCCCGGGCTGCCCTCGAAGAAGGTCGGGTCCTCGGCGGTCCAGCGCCCGGAGGCCGGCTCGTAGTCGCGCTTCCCGAAGCGCACCAGGCCCGTGACCGGGTCGGACAGGCCGCCGGCGTAGCCGATCGGCAGGTCGAAGCTGCCCGTCCCGCCGGTGACCCGGCCGAAGGCGTCGTACTCGATCGTCCGCAGCGTCGCCCCGGCGGCGTCGGTGACGAGGCGCGGTGAGCCGAGGTGGTCGGTGGCCACGTACACCCGCGAGCCGCCGCGGTCGATGGCGAAGAGCGTGCCGTCGCCGTCGTAGCGCGGGACGTTCAGCGTCCCACCGGCGTCGATCCAGGCGGTGATCCGCAGGGGATTCGTGGGGTCGCCGTGGAGGTAGCGCTCCGTCGCCGCGCCCTCGTGACGAGCCGTCCGGCGGCCAAGGGCGTCGTAGTCGTAGGTCACGGTCTTGCCGCCCACCGTCGCCGACAGGAGCTCGCCGCCCCGGCTGTAGGCGAACGTGTCCGGGCCTCGCTTCGTCAGGAACCCGTCAGCGTCGAAGGTGTAGTCGAGGCCGGCGCGCTTGGTGAGCCGGCCCGACTCCGGGCCGTACGTCGCCGTCTCGGCCGCTCCGCCGTCGTAGGCGGCACCGGTGCGGTTGCCGTCGGCGTCGTAGGAGTACTCCTCGACGACCTGGCCCGTGGCGCTCCCCGCGCGGACCTTGCGCAGCTCGCCGCGCGCGTCGTACTCGTAGAAGCGCGTGGCGCCCGCCATCGCCGCGCCGCGCACCCGCCCCGCGTTGTCGTAGGACAGCGTCTCGCCGAAGCGGTCCGCGCCGCCGACGGCCAGCTTCTTCGCGGCCAACCGAGCGAGCGCGTCGCGGGTCGTCGTCACGGTCAGGCCGTCGCCTGCGTAGCGCACCGCGCTCTGCGCGCCGCCCGGCCCGGCGCGGTCGATCGCGAACGCACCGAGCTGCTTCACCATGCGATCGCGGTCGAACGCGAGCGGCGTGGTCACCGTGCCGCCCGCGGCGTCGATCACCTGCTGGGTCGGAAGGAAGCCGGCGCCCCAGGTCGTGGTCACCGTGCCGGCCGCGGCCCCGCTCGCTGCCTCGGTGGTCGGGAGGAGGCCGTCGTGGCCGAGCGCGAGCGACTGCGCGCCCCCGCCGCCAGGGCGCTGCCAGCCGAGCGTCGCGAACACGTCGGCCGCGCCGTCGTAGCCGTACGACCGCTCGGCCTGCGGATCGTTGTCGGTCGCGAGCCGGCCGGCGCCGTCGTAGCCGAGGGCGCGCTTGGCGCCTGACGGCAGCGCCGTCTCGACCAGCTCGCGCGCGGGCCCGTACGAGCGCACGTGCGCGCCCGCCTGCCCCGCCGGGCGGAAGCTCCGCCTGCGGCCGGCCGCGGTCACGCCGATCCCGAACGTCCGGCCGGCGGGCGTGGTGATCGTCCGGCTGCCGTCCGCGGCATAGGCGATCCCGTACGCTCCGCCCGGCACGCGCACCTGGGTGACGCGATCGGCCGCGTCGTAGGAGTAGCCGAGCGTGCCGCCCTCGCCGTCCGAGCGCTGCACGAGCCGGTTCTGGCCGTCGTAGGCGAGCGTCGTCGCCGAGCCGCCCTGTGTCGCGCTCGTCAGGCGCCCGCGGGCGTCGTAGGCCAGGACGATCGGCGTGACCCCTGCCGCGGGCACTATCTTCGTCGGTCGCGTGAGGTGGTCGAGCGTCGTGGTGGTCGTGCGCCCCTCGGGCGAGCGGACCGTCATGGTCTGATCGTCCGGGTTCGAGGGCATGCCGGCGGAGTAGTTCCACTCGGTCCGCCCGCCCGGGTTCTCCGTCACCGAGGTGATCAGGCTCGTCACGCTGAAGCGGTTGAGCGGGTCGGTGAGGTACACCGTGCGGTCCCACGTGCGCACGCGCTCCTTGCCGGCGGGCGTCTTCACGGTCTCCTTGCCGGGAACGGCCACGAGGTTCCCCCAGCGTGGATCGGCCGCGGGCTCGACGGTCGTGGTGGTCCCGTCGGGGTCGGTGCGCACGCGGGTCGAGTCGGGACGCGCCACGAGCTTGGTCTCGGCGCCGCCGGGACGCCGTATCGTGCGCACGCGGTCGCCGTTGGACATCGTCTCCACCCCGTAGCTCGTGACCCTGCCGCCCACGGACACGTCGACCGTCGTCTTGCCGCCGTCGGCCTGGGTTCGGTCGAGGGTGGTGACCACTCCGTCCGGGTCCACGTCCTTCGTCAGGCGCCCGCGCGCGTCGTAGGTGAGCGTCGACGTCCCGCCCTCCGGCCGCTTGAGCGTCGCGAGCAGGTCCCCGTCGTGGTACGTCATCGTCGTCGCGCGCCCCGCGGGATCGCGGACGGCGGCCACGCGTCCCCCCGCGTCGAGCTCGAGCGTCGTGCGCTGCCCGCCCGGCGCGACGATCGCCTGCGGCGTGCCGTCTGCCGCGCGCTCGATCGTCGTCGTGTTCCCGTCGCGGTCCTCGATCACGGTCAGGCGGCCGGCAGCGTCGTAGCTGAAGCGCTGGAGCTTCACCCCGGTGATCCCGTCGACGGTGCGGAGATGACGGCCGGCGGCGTCGAACTCCCAGACCTCGCTCCCGTCCTCGGACGGAACGGCGAAGGACGAGCGTCCGAACCCCGGCAGCGCGGGCTCGATGCGCCGGAGCTGCGCGGGCCCGTCCTGGTAGATCACGGAGCCGTCGGGATCGACCATCAGCCCCCGGCCCTGCTCGATGCACGTGCGGGTGGCCTGCTCGCCGTCCTGGGAGAAGCCGCCGCAGAGCCCACGGGGGAGTCCGGCGATGTGCTCGAGCACTCCGTCCGGACGCACCTGGCTGATGAACACGGCGCCCGGCGAGCCGGGCTCGTCGTGGCGGATGTAGACCTCG
>DASUYU010000278.1:0-2741 GCA_036377235.1 Thermoleophilaceae bacterium | reverse complement strand
ATCGCGGACCACGCCGACATCTACTGCCAGCTCAAGCCGGGCACCGACGTGGCCTTCTACAACGGGATCCTGCACGAGGTGATCGCGAACGACTGGGTCGATCGCGAGTTCATCGCCGAGCGCGTCACGAACTACGGCGAGCTGGCGAAGGTCGTGAAGCAGTACCCGCCGGAGCGCGCCGCGCAGATCTGCGGCGTGGACGCGGACACGATCCGCGAGGTCGCGCGGCTGTGGGGCACCGCGGGCGCCGCGGTCATCTACTGGGGCATGGGGATCTCGCAGCACACGACCGGCACCGACAACGCGCGCTGCCTGATCGCGTTGTGCTCGATCACGGGGAACGTGGGCCGGCAGGGCACGGGGCTGCACCCGCTGCGCGGCCAGAACAACGTGCAGGGCGCCTCCGACGCGGGCCTTATCCCGATGTTCTATCCCGACTACCAGCTCGTCACGCTCGACGACGCGCGCGAGAAGTTCGCCGACGCCTGGGGCGGCGCCGAGCTCGACCCCGAGCGCGGCCTGACGGTCACGGAGATCATCGCCAGCGCGCTCCAGGGCGGGGTGCGCGGGATGTACATGATGGGCGAGAACCCGTTCCTGTCGGACCCGAACGTGAACAAGGTCCGGAAGGCGCTGAGCGCGCTCGAGTTCCTCGTCGTGCAGGACATCTTCCTGACGGAGACCGCCGAGTTCGCGGACGTCGTGCTGCCCGCCTCCTCCTACATGGAGAAGGAGGGCACGTACACGAACACGGACCGGCGCGTGCAGATCGGCCGCAAGGTGCTCGAGCCGCCGGGCGAGGCGCGCGAGGACTGGATGATCATCTGCGACATCTCCGCGCGGATCGGGCTGCCGATGGAGTACGGCTCGCCGCGCGAGGTGTTCGACGAGATGGCGGCGATCATGCCGAACTACGCGGGGCTGTCGTACGACAACCTCGGCGCCACCGGCAAGCTGTACCCGAACCCGGACCCGGAGCACTCGGACGGGACGGTCGTGCTCTTCGACGAGCGGTTCGGCACGGACGACGGCAAGGCGCACCTCGTGCCCGCCGAGTGGCTGCCGGCGAAGGAGCTCCCGGACGACGAGTTCCCCTTCATCCTCAACACCGGCCGCCTGCTCGAGCACTGGCACACGGGGTCGATGACTCGGCGGTCCTTTGCCCTGGACGCGATCCAGCCCGAGGCGCACGTGTACCTGAACCCCGACGACGCGGCCGCCATGGGCGTGGCGGAGGGCGAGTTCGTGCGGGTGACCTCGCGACGCGGGTCGATCGAGCTGTCGGCGCGAATCTCGCACCGCGACACGCCCGGCACGTGCTTCATCCCGTTCCACTTCCGCGAGGCGGCCGCGAACGTGCTCACGATCGACGAGATCGACCCGACCGGGAAGATCCCGGAGTTCAAGTTCTGTGCGGTGAAGGTGGAGGCCGCTTGATCAGCCAGAAGCCCCCTGGCGCCGAGGCCCGGGCGGGTCGCTTCCCAGGGCCGAGCCTCATCCCCGACCTTCACGCGATCCAGCGCGAGCACGGCTGGCTGCCACGCGAGGAGCTCGTCAAGCTCGCGCGCGACCGGCGCCGCCCGCTCTACGAGATCGAGGGCCTCGTCTCGTTCTACCCGCACTTCCGCACGGCGCCGCCGCCCGAGCGCGAGATCGCCTGCTGCCACGACCTGGCGTGCTGGCTGCACGGGTCGGACGAGCGGATCGCCGCGCTGCACGCCGAGCACGACTCGGACGCGAACGTGGAGCTGCGCGAGGTGTCGTGCATCGGCCGCTGCGACCGCGCTCCGGCCGTCTCCACCGAGGCGGAGCTGCGGCGGACCGATGTGCAGCGCCCGAACGACCCCTACGGCCCCGATGCGCGCGACTACCGCGTGCTGCGCTCCTCGCCCGACGCCGCCGAGCTCATCCAGACGCTTAAGGACTCCGAGCTCCGCGGCATGGGCGGGGCCGGCTTCCCGACCGGCACGAAGTGGGAGCTTGTGGCCAGGCAGGAGACGGAGCCGAAGTACGCCATCTGCAACGCGGACGAGTCCGAGCCGGGGACCTTCAAGGACCGCCAGATCCTGGCCGAGCAGCCGCACCTCGTCCTCGAGGGACTGGTCCTCGGCATGCTCGCCACCGGGTGCACCGAGGGCTGGGTGTTCATCCGGCACGAGTACGAGCTCGAGGAGGAGGTGCTGCGCGAGGAGCTCGAGCGGATGCGCGGGCTCGGGCTGCTTGACGAGGCCGGCGTGACGGTCGACATCTTCACCTCCCCGGGCGGCTACATCCTGGGCGAGGAGTCGGCGCTCATCGAGTGCATGGAGGGTCACCGCGGCGAGCCGCGCAACAAGCCGCCCTTCCCCGGCGTGGCCGGACTGTGGGGGAAGCCGACGCTGATGAACTCCGTCGAGACCTTCGCCCACGTGCCCGTGATCGCCGAGCGGGGAGCGGAGTGGTGGAAGTCCCAGGGCGTGAACGGCGGGACTGGGCTGAAGTTCTTCGCGGTCTCCGGTCACGTGGAGAAGCCGGACGTCTACTGCGTGCCCATGGGGACCACGACGCGCGAGCTGCTCGACCTGGCCGGCGGCGTGAGCGAGGGACGCGAGCTGCTTGCCTTCCAGCCCGGCGGCGCCTCCTCGAACTTCCTCGGCCCGGGGCAGCTCGACGTGCCGCTCGACTTCGGGCCGCTCGCCGAGGCGGGCTCGATGCTGGGCTCGGGCGCGGTGGTGGCGATCGCCGAGGGCACCGACCTGCTG